>DDWP01000018.1 GCA_002345725.1 Candidatus Shapirobacteria bacterium UBA2283 | reverse complement strand
TATTAATTTCTAGTTGACGGCACCAAGGGTAGCGCTTATAGTTGACGTTATCCACTATATATAGAGTGAGAATTATTGAATTAAAAAATAGAAATTTTTGTAAAAATTTTTTATGTTGTGTCCATATTGTAACCACGATGAATCAAATGTTCTCGAATCTAGGGATGCTTTTGATGGAAAAGCTACCCGAAGGCGAAGAGAGTGTTTGAAATGTAAAAAAAGATTTACGACTTATGAAAAGATGGGTAATGTAGAGATGAAAATAATTAAGAAGGATGGAAGAATGGAAGATTATTCTCGGGAGAAATTGGAAAGGTGTTTTGAGAAAGCTTGCTGGAAACTTAACTCTGAAGAAAGATCAAAAATTATTGATGAGATGGAGATGAAACTTTTGAATTGGGAGAGTGTAGAGATTCCTTCAATAGAGATTGGAAAAATGGTCATGGACAAGCTTAAAGATATCGACCCAGTGGCTTACATCAGATTTGCCACAATTTATTTAGATGTTAGAAAAGTAGAAGATTTTGAAAAAATTATTAAAAATTTTAAAAAAGAAAGATAAATGGACGATATAACTAATAGAAACAATGGAGCTGGTTTAATGGAGCCGGTGATCTCGGACAACGCAAAATATATCGCGGAGACACGGTATGCCATGAAAGGGGAGGATGGTAAGACTAAAGAGACGGTAAAAGATATTTTTTGGAGAGTGGCTTACAACATTGCTAAAGGTGACGGAGGAGATTTTGAGGCACAGGCGAAAGTATTTTATGAATTGATGGCTAGTCAAAAGTTTTTCCCAAACACGCCATGTTTAGTTAATGCTGGTAAAAAACATCAACAGTTGTCTGCTTGTTTTGTACTACCAATTGATGACTCAATGGATTCTATTTTGGAAACGATGAGTGATATGGCGAAGATTCACAAGAGTGGAGGAGGTACTGGTTTTTCATTTACTCGATTAAGACCGAGTGGGGACTATATTGCTACTTCTGGTGGGACAACTGTTGGCCCAGTGTCATTTATGCAGGCTTATAACGATGTTACTTCTCAGATCAAACAAGGTGGAGTCCGTCGAGGAGCGAATATGGGGATGTTGTCGGTTGATCATCCTGATGTTTTAAGATTTTCAGTGGTGAAATTAGATGAATATTCTTTAACAAACTTCAACATATCCTTGGCGGTGACAAATAAATTCATGGAACAGGTGGGGGTGGACAAGAAATTTGTGACTGATGATTCATTTCCTGAAGAAGTAGTGGAAGAAATTCGTAAAGCTGAGGGGATTCGGGACGTAGATTTGAGACTAAGAACAATCGAAGAATGGGTAACAAAATTGTATGATTGGGCTGAGGCGAAGAGTGAGGGTGAGGGGTATGAACTAATAAATCCCCGAACTGGTCAAGTGACTAAGAAATTAAATGCTTACAAAGTCTTTAACCTGGTGACTCGATTGGCATGGCAGTATGGTGATCCGGGACTGGTGTTTATTGACCGAATGAATGATAGTAAATCTAACCCGGTGCCAGCTATGGGTAGAATCGAGGCGACAAATCCTTGTGGAGAACAGCCGTTATTACCTTATGATGCGTGTAATTTGGGGTCAATTAATTTGGCGAGATTTGTGGGTACGAATGATTTAGACTGGCCTGAGTTGAAGAGGGTGACAAAAGAAGCGATTCATTTTCTTGATAATGTGGTGGAGGTAAATGAATTTCCGGTGCAAAAAATTAGAGATATGGTGAGTAAGACTCGAAGAATTGGGCTAGGAGTAATGGGATTTGCGGACATGCTTTTTAAATTGGGCGTTCGTTATGATTCTGAAGAGGGTGTTTCTTGGGCACGAAAAGTAATGAAGTTTGTCGACGATGCTTCAAAAGAAGCGACTCAAGAGTTAGCTAGAACCAGAGGAGTCTTCCCAGCTTGGGATATTAGTGTTTATGCTAATAGTGATTATCGGCCAAGAAACATGGCTTTGACAACTATTGCTCCAACAGGAACTATTTCGATGATAGCTGATACCAGCTCGGGTTGTGAGCCAGTGTTCTCTTTGGGATATCAGAAAAATACAGTAGAAGGAAAAACTCTTTATATGATGAATCCGGTGTTTGTGGAGGAGCTTCGTAAAAGAGATTTGTACAACGAGGTGCTATTAGACAAGATAGTTAAAAATGGAGGCAAACTTGAGGGGATAGAGGAGTTGCCAGAAGATATAAAGAATGTTTATAGAACAGCTCTGGAGATTAGTCCAGAGTGGCATATTCGAGTGCAAGCAGCTTTTCAGGAATATGTTGATAATGCGGTCAGTAAGACAATTAACTTCCCTAAAGAAGCGACAGTGGAAGATGTTAGACAGGCTTATCTAATGGCTTATTCCTTGGGCACCAAAGGTATCACAATATATCGGAGTGGGTCAAGGGAAAAAGAAGTGATACAGTCTGTAAAGTCGGAAAGTCAAAAGTCTGAAAGTCTGAAAGTCGAGATAAAACCGGATAAAAAGAAGACGCCAGAGGCGGCAAGAGGGGTGAGGTTACGAAAGGCTTGTGATGTGGGAAAGGTTTATACATCGGTATTTTTTGAAGAAGGTGATGGTCCAGTAGAAGTGTTTGTTAATTTAGGTAAGTCTGGTGGTTATATGGCTGGTTCGGCTG
>DDWP01000092.1 GCA_002345725.1 Candidatus Shapirobacteria bacterium UBA2283 | reverse complement strand
TAACCATTGGCGGCAGTTCACCTGTCGCTTGGGTGGTCCGGGCACTAGGAGCAGAGATTAAATCATTAACATTGGAAACCCCCAGAACTGATAATTGTGAGTTGATATTAAAAGCAGCGAAAAATAATACTAATAACCCGGCAATCATCGAAAACTGCTTGGATGACTTTGGGTTGCTATGAAATTTAACACTACTCAAACCGATAGCTAACAAGCCCGGCACTGTCCCCAGGGCAAACAGCCCCATGATCATTGCTCCTTGGAAAGGACTTCCAGAGGCTAGTGCTAAAGCTTGAGCGGTAATGGTAAAACCACAAGGTAAAAAGAAAGTTAAGGCACCCATCAAAAGTGGGGCGAATCGACCTTTAAAGTTCGATTCATCAGCCACTTTTCCGGTAATTGATTTAGGTAATCTGATTTGAAAATTGCGAAGGGCTTTGACGCCGACCATTTGCAGTCCAAGTAAAACCATAATTAGTGAAACTCCGATAACTAGTCCGGCGGAAACTACTGGAGATAATCTAAAAAAGTTACCTGCCATTCCTAAAATCGCTCCAAAGCCAGCGTATCCGACAACCCGACCAATATTGAAGAGAAAATGAGGCTGAGCTTTATTCAGCGTCGAATCAGAGTCACTATACGACGAAAGCCACTGTTTGCTCAAAGATAAAATTATTCCACCCACCAAAGCGGCACAACTGGAAATTCCAGCTAAAAGACCAAATAAGAAAAAAATTGGGAGAGACGATTGGGCGTTAACTGAAATTAAGGAAGATAATCCCGTTTTAGAAAGAAAAATATAACCGATGATAAAAGAGGCGGCGATAAACAATGAAGTATATGGATTCGACGGTTCTTCGTCGGGCATAGCACAGTGACTATCGGTGGCAATTTGTGTCGATTTCTTGAAAGGGTTCGGAGAAAAACTATAACCATCTTCAGCAAAAATATTATTTAGATACTCCGGTGTTATTTTTTTGTCAGTCTGATATTCAACGGTTACCGTGCCCTTAGAGAGTGATACATCAACCATTTCTACCGAGTCTTCCCTAATAATTTTCTTTTCAATCAGTATTTCACATGATGCGCAATGCATCCCCTGCACATAGTAGGTGGAAGTCCTGATTGTTGGTTTTTGTTTTAACATACTACACAGTGTAGTATGTGTCTAGTGAGATGTCAATAGACTAGTTTGCTCACAGTGGTCTGTAGGCGAAATGACGCTACTATTGGCATATATTGGCGCAATAAGTGACTGCTTATTTGAAGTAACTAGCATCTCGACACATTTAAGTAAGTGCTGACATTCAAAGAAAATACTTGAGTTTTTCAAGAACATGGCACTGGATAAAATTGCTACTAAGACAAAAGAATAATAAGTTAGAGGCATTCTTAAAAGTTGCTTCTTTTGTCCCACTAATATTTTAATTCTTTCACTTTGGCTATTAAAGTAACTAATCCCTGGTTCAAAACTTTGGCTTTGAAACTTTAATAAAGCTGAAATAAGTGGCAATTTATTGTTTATTTTGTCCTCAGAGAATTGATCAGAAGACACCTCAACCAACGTTAGATAGTTATCAATCAGCCAATTTTTACCGGGAATAATTGGAAGAATTGATCTGACAAAATTAGAGATAAATATTTTCAGGGGATGTAGGTTGTTTCTGTGGTTTATTTCGTGTTCGATCATGGCATCAATTTCTTCCTGGTTGTGAGTCTTAAAAATAGCTGATGATATAAAAATCTTGGGCCTAAAAAATCCTAAAGTAAAAATAGATATTTCTTTTGACTTAAATTTGAAGAATTCTTGGGTAGCACCAACAACGTCGAGCTTGCTTGTTATTGCTCGTACAGCATAAATACCCTTGATTGATTTAATTAGAGTCTTGGCGTAACCGATAACAAGCCCTAATAAAATTAATCCGGGGATGACATTAAACAAAAACAATTTGGAAGTTACCAATCCGATAATACTATTATCAAACTTCAATGCATCTAATAAAAAAATTATTTGCATTAAAAAAGCTGGAATAATTTTTTCCGAAGCAATAATTAATAAGGCTGTGTAAAAAAGCCCCGATAAGGAAATCAAATAAAAATAAAGATTTGAGATTAGATTTAATCTTTTGGAGTTCATTTGTTAGATTCGAGATATTTCCTTAATAAAGTCATATCTTCCTTGTTATTTTTGACGACATCAACAAAATTGGCGATGGCAGTTTTTCCGTAGGAATTTACCAAATCACCAAAAATATCTTTAAGGTTTGTTTCCACAAAATCTTTTCGACATGATACTGGCGAATATAGATAAACTTTACCTTCCATTTTCCTAGTTAGTATTTTTCTTTCAGAAAGTCTCTTTAGAATTGTCATAACTGTGGTGTAGGCGTAACCCTCACCGAGTTGTTCCAGAACTTCAGCTGGCTTTAATGGACGTTCTGCTTTCCAGATGATATCCATTATTTTTGCTTGTAGCGAACCTAGCATTTTTGTACTTACGTGCTTCATACTACATAGTGTAGCACTTAAAAATATATCTGCAACCTCCACTGCCATTCGTTATTACTATAGATTTACACATAAGTATATATAAATGAAGCTTTTACGTTTTAGTATTATTAATAATTCGTTGATAAAATAAATACGTGTTAAAACAGTTGATCAAATATACTTCTATCCAAACTTTCGGCAAGATAATTACTATCTTTATTAGTTTAGGAACAACCGCATGGCTAACCCGAAAGTTGGGATTGAATGATTATGGTTTGTTAACTTTCGTTTCGTCAATATTTCTGCTAGTCGATTCAGTAGCTGATTTTGGGACGCGTACTAATGGGGTTCGGGAAATATCGGCTGCAAAAGATGTGGAAAGTAGAAAGAAAATATGGATAAATATTGCTCTTTTAAGAAAAATAATGACAGGAGTGGCTTTCTTTTTTGGGTTATTGATGGTCTTTTTGTATCCCGGTTTTGAGGGATTTAGGTTTTGGTCTTTAGTGGCCTTATCCATGTCTTGGCTTACCAGTGTTGCGGGTGACGAGGAAATTATTTTTCAAAGCGGATCTAGGCTTGACCTAAAAACAATTATTGATATTGTTTATCCTGCTGGTTTTTTTATTTTTA
Organism: Candidatus Shapirobacteria bacterium UBA2283; assembly: GCA_002345725.1. Lineage (GTDB taxonomy): Bacteria > Patescibacteriota > Microgenomatia > UBA12405 > UBA12405 > UBA2283. Next base: position 4,414 of record DDWP01000092.1, on the reverse strand, counting down.
TCTTAATTTTTGGAAAATATTTGAATCTAGGTTTGGTTTTTAGTGGATACTTGCTTAGTAGAATTATTAGCCTGTGTATAGGTTGGAAATTAATTAATTTCCACTTTTCCGATTATAATTTTAAGTTTACAAAACAAATCGACTGGCTTTTGATCAAAAAAATATTATATGAAAGTTGGCCAATAGGTCTATATATGTTAATTTTTACAGCTTATGATCGAGCTATTGACGCAACTCTAATCAGACATTTTTGGGGAGAAATTAATGTTGCTCAATATGGACTAGCTTATAAAATATATAGCAACTTAGTTATACCTGCATATTTTTTGGTTTCTTCTGTATTTCCGGCAATGTCCAAAAATGAGCATAAAAATATTACTAAAAAAACTTTATGTGTAGCTGGACTCATGCTTCTTGGAATAGTACCGCTCGTATATTTTTTTGCTCCATTAATGATTAACCTTTTAGCTGGTAAAGAATATTTGGCAGCTGTACCTGTTTTAAAGGTCTTATCATTTGCAATAGTTTTTGCCTATTTTGGTCATGTTCTTGGATTTAGATTAATAGCCAAGGGTAATCAAAAATATTTATTACTAATAGCAATAGTAGCCTTGTTAATAAATACAGGACTCAATGTATATCTAATTCCACGTTTTGGAATGATTGCCGGAGCTTGGGTAACAGTTATAACTGAGGCATTTATGGTGACACTTTTCGGATGGAGGTTGTTTAAATCAAATCATAACGATAAGTTGATTGGTTTAGTCTAAATCAACTCTTCTTTCTTATATTATTTAGTTTTCGCTACCCGCAATCCATTTGCTATTGCCAGTAATTCTCCGGTCTCATGAACGACCACAGCAATGGTGATGGTCATAATACCTATCAGAGCCGATGGAATTAACACCGCCAATTGCAATAATGAGAACACAATATTTTGTTGACTTATAGATCTTGATTTTTGACCCAATTCGATAGCGTAGGCAATTTTGGTAATGTCATCTCCCATAAGAGCCACATCTGCTGCTTCAATCGCAGCATCAGTTCCCACGGCACCCATAGCTATTCCTACATGAGCAGCTGCTAAGGCTGGAGTATCATTAATTCCGTCTCCTACCATAGCGACACCCAAATATTTTTTCTTTAACTCATTGATAATGGTCAATTTATCCTCAGGTTTTAGACCCGCTTTTACCTCATGAATTCCAATCTCCTTAGCAATGGCTTGAGCTGTAATTTCATTATCTCCGGTTAACATAAACACTTTTACCCCTAGGTTATGTAAGTCCTTGATGGCTTGGACTACATTAGGACGGATTTCATCACGAATTGCGATTGCCCCAAGCATTTTCTTGTCAGTTCCGATGTAAATTACGGTTTTCCCTTCTTTAAGAAATTTGTCTGACTTGATATGAAGTTCTTGGTCGATACTTTCAAACAACTCTTCCTTACCAACCTTAATTTTTCTTCCTTCAATTGTAGCTATCGCTCCGGCCCCCGTTAGTGATTTAAAGTCGGTCACATCCCTTAATTTAATATTTAATTCCTTGGCTTTTGCCACTACTGCCTTAGCTAGTGGGTGTTCAGAGTGCTGTTCAATATTGGCTGCCAACTTCAGAATATCTTTATCATCTCCATTGATTGACACAATATCAGTAACTATCGGTCTGCCTAAAGTTAAGGTACCGGTTTTGTCGAAGGCAACTACTTTGATTTTCCCGAGATTCTCCAAGTGTCGTCCACCTTTAATGAGAACACCATTTTTACCAGCTACTCCAATTCCGGCAGAGATGGCGACTGGTGTAGACATAACTAAAGCACATGGAGCAGCGGCCACTAAAAAGACAATAGCTCGCTCCGCCCAAAATGGAAATGATAATCCAAAAAGCGGGGGAATAATCATGAGAGCTAATCCAGATACCAGCACGATTGGAGAATAGCGTTTACCAAATTTTTCAATAAATACTTGTGACTTACCCTTCTTTTCTTGGGCTTCTTCGACCATATGGACCATTTTTGATAGTGTGTTATTGGCAAATACGGCAGTGACTTTAACTTTAAGCAGACCTTCCTGATTAATAGTTGCCGCGTAAACTTTCATTCCTTTCAGTTTTTCAACAGGCAATGACTCTCCAGTTACTGGCGCTTCATTGACACTCGATTCGCCCTCAATAATTACCCCATCAGTTGGTATAGACTGACTTGGACGGACAATGAAAATATCATTCAGTTCCAGTTCTGTGGCGAGAATGATAGTTTCTATCCCGTGTCGTACTACCCGGGCTTCCTTTGGTGCTAAATCTAAAAGCTTCCGGATTGAGGCTCTGGTTTTGGCAAACGTATAACCTTCCAAACCTTCAGCTGCACCATAGATAAAAACCAGAAGCGCTGCCTCCTCCCATAAACCTAGAATTCCGGATCCGATAGCAGCAGCAAACATAAGTATCTCGATTCCGATTTCCTTTTCATGGATAAATTCTTCAAGGCCTTCTCTCATCCAATAGAAACCACCAATCCCGGCTGCCACAACGTACATGATGATGGAGATAAACTCAGGTAAGATTCCGATCTTGGCAAGTACAAGTGTAATACCAATAATTCCACCCGAGATAAGGGCATTACGCATTTGGGGATAGGTATACCATTTGTAGTCAACTGAGTTATTTTCTTCTGTTGTATTACACATATGTTTTTTTAATATTTAATACCTTGTACATTCAAATAATTGTTTGGAGTGTTGGCTGACAATTTTTTGAGCCAAACTTGTTACTTTCTTTACCTCTGATCCTGATAGCTCATAAAACGAATTGCGTCCGTCTTTTCTGTTAAGTACCAATCCACAGTCAAGAAGACAGGCTAAATGCATTGACACATTTGGTTGAGATAGCCCTGTAGCATCAACTATTTCAGTAACAGTCAACGGTTTCTTAGAGACTGACTCTATTATTGCCAACCGTGACGGATCACCAAATCCTTTAAATAATTTTGCCTCCAGTTGCAATTGAGATGAATTTAATGTCATAATCATAAATATATCAATATATGCTTATATTTGTCAAATGGTAATATTAGATAAGATTGGTACTTAAAATAATGAAAAATAACTTACAAAAACGAGCTCTGATGCTGTCTTACATGAATGTTGGGTATCATCTTGCAGAAGAAATTATATCAATTGGATTAGGTGTAATTACAGGGAGCATCGCCTTAATTGGGTTTGGTTTGGATAGTGTTATCGAAATGCTATCGGGTATAGTGATGATTTGGCGGTTCAAACACAAATGCCAATCAAAACAACAGGAGCATATCATAGATAGGAAAGCTCAGAAACTAGTCGCCCATACTTTCTTTATCTTGGGAGCCTATGTGTTATATGAAGCGATAAAAAAACTTATTTTTCATGAAGTAATTGAACCGAGTTTACTAGGAATAGGTATCGCCATCTTGTCAATAATTGTTATGCCTATAATGGCTCATCTCAAACACCAGACAGGAAAACTATTAAATTCACAAAGTTTATTATCAGATTCTATGGAGTCGTATGCCAGCGCTTGGATGTCCGCTGTCCTTCTAATCGCATTGGGAGTTAATTACTTCTTTGGTTTATGGTGGGTAGATCCACTCGCGGGATTATTCTTCGTCGTTATTTTGTGGAGAGAAGGTTACGAAGCATATACAGGTAATGAACAATGATTGTTGTAAATATCAATTGCCAGATTTTGGCTTATAATTCCAATAGTGAAGAAACATTTTGTAGTCATAATCTTAATTATTGTCGGAATTTCTGTGGCAACTTATTTAAACTTCAACAAAATTCCCAACGAAGACTTTAAAGCTCCAGGAAAAAGTTGGAACTCAACTAAAAAAGCCGAGGATTATTTTGTTGAAAAACTTAGATTTACTCAAAGTGATTTAGAAAGGCAAAAACAAAGTGAGACTGTAGATTTTCGACCCGGTAAAGGCTCTACACTAGAGGCAATCGTAAGCAACCTTCAATATTATGGTTTCATCAGGAATGAAAAAGCATTAATGTATGCTTTGGAAAATACAAAAGATACTACTCAAGGAAACCCAGGATCATTGTTGGTTGGTAAAAATGGCTCGATTGATATTGTTGCCAGTTACCGGATTTCGGAAAACATGACCGCTTGGGAATTGGCCGATACTCTACTAAATAAAGGACACTACTTTGGTCCTAACGACGAATATAACTATATGTTTATGCCCTAAACCCAAAACCCTCCGATTTCTCAGAGGGTTTAATTTTTAATATCTTCTTATTATTTTGTCAGAGATATTTGTTTTTCAGTCCCGAACATACTTCCCTTTACTAATAATTTAAGGTCAGTTGCATCATCTGGTAAGTCGAAGACTATCTCACCGGTTATTGATAATCCTGGCTGTACTTGCTGTA
>DDWP01000044.1 GCA_002345725.1 Candidatus Shapirobacteria bacterium UBA2283 | reverse complement strand
TAAATGATCTTTGACGGGTTGGCCGAGGTTTTCGGATAACTTTTCATCTAAAAGATGAATACCGTTGTGGTCTGTGCCGAGGCCAAGCTCGCGAACAGAACAGAGCATGCCATTTGATTCAACTCCGCGAAGTTTGGCTACTTTGATGTCCATGGCTTCTTTGTCCTCGTCAAAAACTTGAGCACCAACTAAAGAGACGGGGACAATGTCGCCGACCTTGATGTTATCGGCACCGCAAACTATTTGAAGTTGCTCATTACCGACGTCAACTTTAAGAACATGCAGTTTGTCGGCATTAGGATGATTTTCAAATTCAATAATTTTTCCGACAACAACTTTATCATTTTGAAGACCAATCGGAGAAGATTTTTGTGTAGTTTTCTCTTCTCTCATTGATGGAAACAAAATAACATCCTTAATTGTGGGAGAGTCGGTGATAAATTGGGTAAAACGGTCGATACCCATACCCCAACCGGCAGTGGGAGGCATACCATATTCAAGGGCACGAATATAATCATCATCCATTTGCATGGCGTTTTCAGCCCCTTTCTTTTCTAGAGCAACTTCATCGAGCCAACGGTCGTGTTGATCTTTGGGGTCATTTAACTCGTTATAAGCTTTGAGGAGCTCAGCACCAGCGGCTAGAAGTTGAAATGAAGCAATCTTCTCCGGATTATCAGCTTTCCTCTTGGCAAGGGCGATCATCTCGGCAGGATAGTCGGTAATATAGACTGGACCAACTAAAAATGGTCGAACATATTCTTTGTATAAAGAGTCAAAAAGTGCACCTAGTCCAACAACTCCATTAGTATCTAATTTAAAGTTGCTATCTTTTATTTTCTGGTGGAATTCAGCTTCGGTCTTAATAGTATCAATGTCGATATTAGTTTTTTGAAGAATTGCATCACGGAAAGTTAGTCTGGCAAAAGGTGGGGTAAAATCTAATTCTTGATTTTGAAATTTGACTTTAAGATCACCTTTGACTGTTTTAATAACATGAGAAACTAATTGTTCAGTAAAGCGCATTAATTCGTCATAATCGGCATAGGCCCAGTAGAATTCGATTTGAGTAAACTCAGGATTGTGAAAGCGAGAAACACCTTCGTTTCTGAAATCACGAGAGACTTCGTAAACTTTTTCAAAACCACCGACAATTAGGCGTTTTAAATAAAGTTCGTCACTAATACGAAGATACATGTCTTGGTCGAGTTCATTATGATGAGTGACAAAAGGTTTGGCAGAAGCACCACCGTAGACCGGTTGAAGAATTGGAGTTTCAACTTCGAGAAAACCATGGTCATCGAGGAATTGACGCATGGTGGTAAGAATCTTGGTGCGAGTCAGAAAAACAGCACGAGATTCGGGGTTGGTAATCAAATCAACATAGCGTTGACGATAGCGTTCTTCGGTATCGGTAAGACCATGAAACTTTTCTGGTAAAGGTCGAAGATTTTTGGTAAGTATTTGAAAATCAGAAACACGGATGGTGGTCTCACCTGAAGTAGTCTTAAAGACTTGTCCACTGGCTGTGATGATGTCTCCAAGATCAAGGAGTTTGGTTAGTGCCATTTTTTCGGTTAAGGTGTCTTTCTCAAAGAAAAGTTGGATTTTGCCTGATATATCGTGTAAATCAGCAAAGAGAATCTTACCATGACCACGGAGTAATAGAACACGACCAGCAACGGTAACCTGTTGGTCAACCATCTCAAGAGCCTCTGAGGTTGATTGACGGTTAACTAGATTTGGTTGAGGATAAGCATCAAGGCCTAATTCACGAATTTTCTTGAGTTTATCTTGACGTTGGTTGGTAAGTATGTCGGACATGGACTATTTTACCATCAGTTGATTGAGACAATCTTGTAGGTAATTTTTCCAATTGGGGCATCGACTTCGACTTCGTCATGCAATTTTTTACCAATCAAAGCTTGACCTAAAGGAGATTGGTCAGAAATTTTGTCTTGGCTAGGATCAGACTCGAGGTGACTGACAATTGAAAATTGTTTTTCGCTCTTGCTAGATATCTTAACTTTTACAGTTGAGCCAACGACAATAGTGGTTTTTTGAGAAGGTTTATCAGTAATTATCTGGGCGACTTCAAGTGCCTCTTCGATCTCGGTTATTTTGGCGTTAAGAACTTCAAGTTCTTCTTTGAGCTGAGTAGCTAGACCGTCTTCACCAGACTCGTCTGGTTGGGCGACCTCTTCAATCTCAGTAATTAGCCGATTTTGCCTCTCTTTCATGGTTAAGATCTCGGCAGATAGCTTGTCGTAACCGGACTGGGTCAAGAGTGTTTTATTCATTTTTTATTTTAATAAACTGACAAAAAAAGCCCTTCTCTTTAGCTACTTCTGATTGTTGAGCAATTCAGAAGTGTTTAGGAAAGGCAAATAGGTTTGACAATAAAATGGCGGTCACTACAGGTGAAGCAATTTATTGTCATAGGGGGTATATTAGTTTATGCATTTTTATTTGTCAAATTAATTTAACTTTTTAAAAAGAGTCAAATGTTAATAGATTTTTTAAGAGTGGTTCCGAAAAAGAGAAAGGTGAAAATAGTCGGAAAGAGTGGGGTAATATATCATAACCCTAGCCAAGTTGCTCATATTGTTTTTTACATAGCAAATATATCTTTAATATTGGCCAGTCTTTATTTGCTTTATTTATATTATCCACTAGGTAAGGCATTATTCATGTATGAGAGGTCAAAGACAACTGCCTCTTTAGAGCAAGGAGTGGTAGTTGAGGTAGAAAAGCCAGAAAATGCTGATATTTATACAATTACGATTCCAAAGATATTAGCGTTTTCTGAGGTGGTAGAAAACGTATCACCCTTCAATAGTCAGGAATATTTGAGAGTACTGGAGAATGATCTAGTGGCTCAGGCAAAAAACACTGATGCCCCGGGTAGCGGGGCGGGAAAAACAATATACATATTTGCTCATTCGACTCAGCAAGGATTTGGAGTGGTTAGAAATAACTCAGTGTTTTATCTACTTGGACAGTTAAAAAATGGGGATAATGTGTCGCTACAAAAAGATGGAGTTGGATATATGTATAAGGTATATCAGCAGAAAGTGGTTGATGCTAACCAGGTAGAATTCTTGGAATACTCGGATCCAGAAAAAGAAGTAGTGATACTTCAGACCTGTTGGCCAATAGGAACTGATTGGAAAAGGTTGCTAGTGTTTGCTGAGAGAGTTTAAACCCACCCCTCCGGTATTCACCGGAGACCCTCCCTTCAAAAAGGAGGGTAAAATATAAGCCTATAATCTAACTGTTGACTATTTTAAATGTTTAATATAAAATAGTTTTTAAGTTTGGAACGCGTTAAGGAGAACATAATACACTCTCTGAGCATACTGACAAAATCAGTACGGGAGCTCCCGGAATAGAGCTAGAGTAAAGACCGCGTAAGCGAATACTCGATAATGAGGTAAATAATTATCGAGCCCCAAAGGGGCTTTTTTTATTTACAAAACAAGGTGGTACCGTGAGAAGCCCTCACCCTTGTAAGCGTCTTTTTAGATGTTTACAGGCGTGGGGGCTTTTTGGTGGTTATTAATTATTTAATTAAAAAAAGGAGGTGGAAAAAATATGTGTGACTCAATAATGCAAACTTCAGTTGGCAGAGGTAATGCTGAACGCGTAAGAAAAGCTGAAGTGACTATTAAGGAAAAGAAAATGCCAGATTTACCTAAACCAAGGGAGCTAAAACCGGAATTGGACATGGTCCGTGTATTTAGTGGTTTAAATCTGAGGGGTTGATGGTATGTGCTATAGATAGGCACAGTCGAGAGACGTCTCAATTGTGCCACAACCAACGGTGGCCGAATAGCTAGGCGAAGGTCTGTAAAACCTTTTTAAGCAAGTGCAAGTCTTGCCCGTTGGACAAAACAATTTTTATTAATTGTTTTTATTAGTTAAACTATTTATGATTGATTTTGAAACTGAAAGAAAACGACTTGAGAACTTGCCGCCAATAAAAGATGCCAATATTGTCTGGTTGGTACCGGATAGTTGTTCTTGGGATTGCGCGCAGAGAGCGCGGACTCCAAATTTGGATGCAATTGGATCAAAGCGAGAAGCTTGGACATTGGCACCATACACTCCGGCGGCACATGCAGCAATGTGGGCTGGTCACTTTCCCTCAACGCGAGGTGGCGACAATTTACCTTTTTACCATGAGCCAACCAAACAAATGTTTAGAATCGTTACTGCACCTGACCGAGATGCTAATAAAGGCTGCGGCATATTGTTAGCCGGAACGAGTGTGATAGACGGGTTTAGGAAAATTGATTTTCATGTTCAATGTGTTGGTGGAGTTTCACAATTTTCTGATGGAAGTTGGTTGCGAACTGGTTTTCCGTGGAGTGACTCTATATATTTTGGTCCAAATCTAAATGAGGAACAAATGAAACCCAGAGAGCCGAAGGAGTTCCCATTAACCCATGTTGATGAAATCATGAAGCGGATACCGAGAACTGGTCCATTTTTGTTGTCTCTGAACGCTCAGGAAACACATTACTGTTACGACTCTGGCCTAGGAATACCAGATGATATACAAAAAGTATTGCCAACATTAGGCAAAGTACTAAATTTAAGATCAACCAGAACTGACCCAGATACAATGAGGGCAAAGGAAATTCTTGAGCCTTTTGCTGAACGGTTTAGACAGATGCAAGTCGATGCGCTAGAAATTTTCGACACGCGAGTTGGTAGTCTGCTCGAAGCAGTCAAGATACGGGGTGGTGATCGACCGACAATTGTCATTGCTCATGGTGACCATGGCGAGAACTTTGGCGATATGTTTGAGGGACAAAAAGTTTGGGGACATTTGCACCAATCTCGAGAATGCATGACAGTACCATTATGGATTGGAGAATTAAAATAATATGAAAAATACTGCTTTTATAAAAATACTAGGAATTGCCCAAGATGCAGGAATACCACAGTGTGGTTGTGTTAAAAAGTGTTGTAAGTCAAAATGGAAATCACCTAAAGACAGGCGAATGGTGGCGTCGATTGGAATAGTTGATCAGCAAGCTGGCAAATCGTGGATGATCGATGCTACTCCCGATTTTAAAGATCAATGGCAGATGTTAAGTGAGTGTCAGAAAAATAATGATATTGATGGTCTTTTTCTAACACATGGGCATATTGGACATTTTACTGGACTAATTAATTTGGAAAAAGCTGTTATGAACAGTCACTTGCTCAAGGTTTGGGCAATGCCAAAACTAGACACGCTTATTAGGAATAATTTGCCGTGGAGGTCGTTGGTGGATAAAGAAAACATTGACTTGATTAAATTAAGTAATAAAGTTCCTGTCGCAGTAAGTAACTCAGTACTATTTACTCCAGTCTTGGTTCCACATCGAGACGAATTCTCGGAAACAGTTGGGTTTGTTATCCAAGGGCCAAATAAAAAGATACTGTTCTTACCCGATATAGATAGTTGGGATGAATTTAATGAAATTGAAAATATATTATTAGAAGTCGACCACGCTTTTGTTGATGGTACTTTCTTTAATGGGAATGAACTGCCGGGTCGAGATATAACTAAAGTTCCACATCCAACCATATCCACTAGTTTGAAAAAACTGTTGCCATTTGCAGATAAGGTGAGTTTTATTCATTTAAATCATACAAATCCAGTATTACAAGAAAACAGTGTTGAATTCAAAATGGTTGTGGATGCTGGTTTCCATGTGGCGAAAGAAGGAGATTTATTATTTATTTAGTTTATAATTCACACTATGACAACAGAAGAAAAAATAAAATTAATTACTCGTAACTGTCAGGAGGTGTTGACAGAAGAAGATTTAAAGAAGCTAATTGAATCGGGGACAACTATTAATCACTACATCGGTTTTGAAATATCAGGATTGGTGCACTTGGGAACTGGACTAATATCTATGGGAAAGATTGCTGATTTTCTAAAGGCTGGAGTAAAGTGCAAGATATTTTTGGCTGATTTTCATTCTTTTTTAAATAATAAAATGGGAGGAAATTGGGAGAATATTCGGGAAGCGACAAATAATTACTTTAAACAGGGATTAATTGCTTCTTTAAAGTGTTTTGGAGTCGATGAAAATGAAGTGGAGTTTATTAGCGGTAAAGAATTATACGAAAATAACCCAACACACTGGGAAACTTTTATGCGAGTGGGCAAACATGTAACACTGTCTCGTAATTTAAGATCAGTGTCGATTATGGGTAAGAAACAAGGGACTGAAGTAGACATGGCAACATTGTTTTACCCACCACTTCAGGTGGCAGATATATTTACCATGGGAGTTAACTTGGCTCATGCAGGAATTGACCAACGTAAAGCTCACGTGATTGCTCGAGAAGTGGGTGACAAACTACCGGGAGGGTGGACACCAATAGCCATTCATCAAAATTTGATTGCCGGATTGACTGGTCCAGATACTAGTCAAAATGATGCGGAGACATTGAAGATGAGTAAATCAAAACCTGGATCAGCAATTTTTATTCATGATACCCCAGATGAAATTAGAGATAAAATCAAAAAAGCTTACGGTCCACCAAAGGAAATTGAATTTAATCCATTAATTAATTGGGTAGAGACATTAGTGTTCTGGGGTGAAGAAATAGGCGAATTGAAAATTTCTCGACCAGAAAAGTTTGGTGGTGACAAAATTTATACTAAGGTAACTGATTTAAAAGCTGATTATGGGAGTGGAGAATTATTTCCACTTGATCTAAAGAATGCTTTAGCTGAATGGATCATTGCCAAGCTCGCACCTGCTCGAGAACACTTTGAACAAAGTCCGGCAAAAGAGGGATTAATGAGAATGAAAGAGATGTTGGGGGTTAGCTAGGATTTTGTCGGTGTGCTTTGATATATTCTCTAAACCATCGTTGGTAATTTTTTGGATTAAATGTAGTACTCTTTTTATGGACTCGAAAGACACTAAAATTGTCATTGACAAATAATACTGGCTCACGATTGACAATTCTTAGCCACTGGTCGTAATCTAAATTATTCTGGTAAGTTTCATCGAATAAACCATAAGTATCATAGACAATACGTCTCATAAAAGTGTTTTGATGAGACATCCAAGGGAATATTTTAAGAAAGTGTTTACCAATAACTTTTGTAAGAAATGTATTTGGTAATATCAATGTTCTGCCACAAATTGCGAGCAAGTGATTGCCTAGTATCCAATTATATTGGGAATTTTGCTTAAAGTAATTAATAACTTTAGTGATTGAATTTGATGAATAATAATAATCATCTGAATGTAGGAAATGAATTATTTGACCAGTTGAATGTTTGATCCCAATATTCAAAGCGTTGGCAATACCACGAGCAGGATAAGTATGATAACTTACGTCATAATCGTGGTGACGTTTAATATATTGTTTGATTATCGTAGTAGTTCTGTCATTAGAATAACCATCGATAATAATATGTTCAATGTTCTTATATGTTTGATTCTCTACTGAATGTAAACACTCCCAAAGGTATTTATCTGAATTCCTAGTACAGGTGATAATACTGACTTTTACACCCATGACTACTTAGCAAACGGTAACATCATGGCGGTATAAACCTGGTGAGCCATTTCTTTAATACCTAAATACTTAACCATATCTGAAAACATATTAATATCTTGAATTTGACCTTTTATACCAAGCTTCTTGACCTTAAGGTAACTGCAGACGTTCCTAAACGTAACACGTTGAATTTTTATCTTTTTATTTTTAAAAAACTTTTTGTTCATTGATGCCTCAATGAGAAAACCTTTGGCTTTAAAAATAGAAAGGTTTTTAGTAAATAGTTCACGTTTTGCGGCCCTTTCGCCAGTAAAGGCGGCCGAAAAACCTCTAAGAATATAGAGGTCTTTGGTGCGATCACTTAATGTTAGATCACAGTCATTATTGATTATTGGTTTAACTAGATCGTCGATATGCATACTAGTAAAATGCTGAAGATCTGAATCAAGATAAGCGATAATGTCTCCTTTTGAGTGAAGTAGTCCCGTTTTCATGGCTTGAGACTTTCCGGCATTTTTTGGGTGGGTAATTAGGGTTATACCATTAATCTTTTTAAGAATATTTTTTGTTTCAACTTCAGAACCGTCATCAACTACAATTATTTCACTGACTAATTTGGACTTTTTAAGTTCCTTGATAATAGGGAGAATTCTACGTTTTTCGTTGTAACATGGCAAAATGACTGATACTGTCATGAGATTGATTTTGCCATAAGCTCGCGACGATATCTATTGGCAAATGTAGTTATGTTAAGAATAGTCAGATAGCTTTTTTGCAAAAACTAACTGACTGAGAAAGTCTTTTGGCCCAAGAAATTTTATATAATCAATGACCATTTTGTAATCGTTTATCCAATGTTTTAAACCACCCTTTTGAATTTTAAAAACTTGACCGACATTATTTAAAACGATTTTTCCGGCCTTATATTTTGAAAAAACTAGTCGATTAATTGCTGGCTCAATAAGATAACCTGGATAGTCGAAAACTGAAATATTTTGAATAAGAAAATCACGAGGCAGAATTCTTTCTCCCGTATAGGCAATAGCAAAACCATTAAACCGATTGAAGGAATGTTCTAGCTCACGCTCACTAAGAATCATCGTTAGTTTGTGCTTAATAAACTGGTCAATCATTCTGTCAACATGTTTTGGCTTTAGTCCAACTAAGTCAGAATCAATAAAAAATACGTATTTATTTTGAGCAGATAAAAGGCCAGTTTTAAGTGCTTTTGATTTACCAAGATTTCGTGGGTGGGTTAGGATTTTTATACCTTTTATCTTTTTTAGTACTTGTTTGGAACTGTTATTAGAACCGTCATCAACGATGATTATTTCTGAAATTAGTTTTGATTTTTTAATAGCATTAATTACGGGCAGAATCCGGTTTTCTTCGTTGTAGCAAGGCACTATAGCAGTGACATTCATGAGATCGATTTTGCCATAAGCTCGCGACGATATCTATTGGCAAAACGATGGGCTTCGTCTCGTAAGGCGCATAAGAGCCTGAGAGCATTAGAATTTTTAGGTAAATTAATCTCAATGAAATCATCATCAGATTTGATAACAATAGTTTCAAATTTTTTGGCAAGACCGATAATGGAAATATCCTTCGACTCACTATGTTCGCTCAGGATGGCTGCAGCTGCAACTTTAGCTGCAGCCACTTGTGGCTTACCGCCGTCGACGACAATTAAGTCAGGGAACTGCCACTCTGGATGCTGGAGACGACGGTAGACGACTTCTTTGATCATAAATTGATCGTCTGGGGTGACTTTGGAATTTATCTTAAATTTTCGATATTCATTTTTGGCGATGTGGCCGTCCTGCCAAACTGTCATAGCGCCAACAAAGTGCTTGGTACCCATTTGAGAGATGTCGTAACATTCGATACGAGAAATTTTGTTGATAGCTAAATATGATTTTAGTGTGGTTTCTAACTCGAGAATAGCT
>DDWP01000029.1 GCA_002345725.1 Candidatus Shapirobacteria bacterium UBA2283 | reverse complement strand
AGAGGAGAAAGAGTCTCTAAATATAATCGTCTGATGAGAATTGAGGAAAATCTAAATCAATAGCAATTGTTCTTGAAGAGTTCGTTGAGACAGACCTTGCCTTTGTAAACAGATTTCAATGGGCGAGATGGGTGTTTTTTGACATAAAATGGCTCTCGTGAATAGCTTTTGCGACGAGAGATCTCTTGAAAAATATTTCGCAGTTCATCTTCGGTATCGTACTTAATAATCATACTTCCAGGACGACCTTTGACCATGCGAGATGGCGGGCTCTTAGAGAAACCTATCAAGGGTTGAAACAAAGACAATTCTAGTTGTTGACCAACTCCAAACGAGGGATGGTTCAAATCCATAACGACTAATTCAGACAAAAGAAGTTGAACATGACCGAAACCAAGATCATCAAAAGTGTCGATTTTAGCTGGAATATCAAGATCTGGATTGACGTTTTCATAAGCGAAGTACGTTTTCCAATGATTATTTTGAAAAATTTTACCAATGTCGTTCCATAATATTTTGTCGGTATTTAAGGTGGAGTTGAAAGTAAGTGGCATCCCGAAATAAAGTTGGTTGGGATAAAAAGAAAATGCGCGAAGGTTTAACTTAATATCATAGACGTCTTCAAGGAGATGAACTAGAGTAGACTGTTGACGGACACGATCTTCCCAGACATACTTTGTACCAACTTTGACAGTGAGGATGTCAGTAAGTGTGGGAAAATTGTATTTTTTCATAGCGGGGAAATGATAGCACGAAGAAAGTTAATGGCAAAGTATAAAAGTGAATGTTTTTATGCATTTTTAACTAAAAAATAAAGCTAAATGTGTTTTTGTATGGCTTAAAAACTGGTTTGAAAGTCTAGCCAATTCAGAATATCATCGCCCATGCCTATAAAACAAGAAAAAAATAACGGTCGTCGAGTTGGATATTTTTATGAAATTCGAAAACGAGCCGAGCCGTCAACTGGCCAAGTCAATCAATTAGAAACCGATATATTAAAAGAGGAAATTTCCAAAAGAGAAAAGGTCGTCCCGTTTGTTAGAGTGGCTGACGAGATTGTGGCGAGAGGAAAAGAACAGGGCATAGAGATAGGCGGTCGTCGTTTGGTGTACGAACTAAATCATGATGTACTAGGAAGGCCAGAAATGTTTTTGGGGGTAAACACATCGTCTTTACCATTGGGAGAGATTCTCAAGGAAGATGCAAGAATTACGCGCGGTAAAATTCCACCAAGACAAGAGCCGAGAATTGTCTGGACAGATAGATTGGTGGTGTTTGAAGGAAAAAAAAGAGTCGCACCTTATCATTCATCCGGAACAGTTGAAGAAATGGAGGCAGAAATAAAAAAATTACTAAAAAAAATAAAGAAATAATCCTTATATTTGGTATTCAAAATACTGATCGTAAGGAATAGTCCAGGAAACAGTATCTTCGATACTGGCATTTTCCATGATTTTACGAAAAAGACGAATTGAATTGCTACTACCACAAATGGCAATACTTAAATCTTTATCGGAGTATTTTGAGCGGAGATCAGTAATAAAATCTTGGATTCTAATTTCAACATCGGCATAACTTTCACCACCAGGTGGACGGTCGGACCAGCCGCGATGCCATTTCTTGTACTGTTCTTCACCAAACTGGTCTATAATGTTTTGATGTAATTTACCACCAATGTCGCCATAATTTCTTTCAAGAATGCGGTTGTCAATGATTGTTTCTTGGCATTCTGGATGGAATTTCAAAACTTCAGCGAGAGTGTTTTGACAACGAGTAAGGTCTGGGGTGTAAGCTAAATTTATTGTCTTTTCTTTTAAGAGCGCGGCCATATTATTGGCTTGTTGGATACCAATATCAGTTAATTCTGACTGAAGCCACCCTGTGAATATTTTTTGTAGATTAAAATCGGTTTGGCCATGGCGGAAAAGATAGATAGTAGACATGAACTATTCTAGCTTATTTATCGCGAAGATAAAAACTAGTGATAGATTTAACCAAACTAGCACCGAGTAAAGCGACCAGAATAATAGGATCGATAGTTTGTTTGATTAAACTACCAATAACTAAAGCAAGAATCATAAACCATAGTGCATTACGGTCGGAAATGGCTTCGTGAAGAGTCTCCCTCTCATCTTTTTTGAGATTGAAAAAGACATGGATAAGATCAAGAGCCAATAATAAAGACCAAATGGCAACAAAGTAATTATTTTTAATTAAAATAACAGGAATAATGGCGATAATAATATAAAGCCAACCTTGAGGACAGTTTGGGGTCAATCCCCAACCGCCATACTTTCTAATAGAGAACCAAGAAGATTTTGCAATCATAATCTAGAAAATAAATAATTTATCAATTTTAACTTTGAGAACTTTAGCAACATCGTAGGCTAACTTGAGAGAAGGGTTGTATTTACCGGCTTCCAAAAAAACGATGGTTTCACGGCGAACATTGACTAGCTTAGCTAGCTCGTCTTGGGTGAGATCAAGCTTTTGACGATATTCTTTGATTAAAGTTTTCATGTTAAATATTTCTAACTACATATGTTAGATCTAACTAACATTTTTGTCAAGGAGTATAATGAAATAATGAGACAAATAACAATCGATAAAATAGCGGTGCTGATTGGTAAGGATTTGGAAGAAGCAACAACAATATCTGCTGACATAGTCACCCAAACGGTAAAAGATAATCCCAAAGCAGTGATTACTTATGCCACGGGAAATAGTCAGATACTAGTCTACGAAAAGCTAGTAAAGAGTGGAGTGGATTTCTCAGAGACGACCGCTTTTCACCTGGATGAATATTATCCTTGTGGTACTGGAGGAGATTATCCATACGGGTTTGTAAATTATTTACGCCAGAGAGTGTTTGAACCATTAAATATAGCCAACAAGTTTGAACTGAATGGACTGGCTCAAAGCTCTGAAGCTGAAGCAAAGCGATATGAAGATTTACTAAATAGCCATCCGAGAGACTTAACAATACTGGGAATCGGTCCATGGTCTGCCGAAAATGAACGAGGCTGCCATATAGCTTTCAATGAGTCTGGTGCACCTTTTGAAAGCCGAGTTAACGTAACAGAACTTGACCCTGTTACCGTGGCTAGAGATAGGCAAGAGAGAGGTCAGGATTCACCAGACAAAGCGTTAACTCAGGGACTGGCAAACATAATGGAATCAAAAAAAATAATTTTAAATGCTTTTGGGGAGAAATATGCTGCACCAATTTACCAGACACTTAAAGGCAAAATTGGAGTAGAAAGACCGTCGACTATATTAAGAACACAACCAGAGAAAGTAACTATTGTCTTAGATGAAGAATCGGCTCGTCTTTTATAGAGCAAAAGAATGTAAAATGGACTTGTGCTCAAAAAACTCTGGCCCATATTTTTAATAATAATTATAATCGGGGGGTTCTTTTGGAAAGTAATAGCGCAGGGGGCAGTACTAGTACCAACTGACTTATTGGTGGGGGCGTACTATCCATGGAGAGAAAATAACTGGGGCTACGACGTGGCGGTACCTTATAAGAATCCGTTAATATCAGACTCTTACTCACAATTTTTTGTGTGGAAAAAACTTGTATCCGATGCCTATAAAATTGGTGAATGGCCACTGTGGAATCAATATTCGTATTCTGGATACCCCCTACTGGGCAATTTACATTCAGGAGCACTGTATCCACTAAATATTCTAATGGTAATACTACCGTTTAATTCTGGATGGAATGCATTCTTAATTGGGGGAATGATGTTGTCGGCGATAAACATGTACATAATGCT
>DDWP01000059.1 GCA_002345725.1 Candidatus Shapirobacteria bacterium UBA2283 | reverse complement strand
GTGAAACGTAAAATTAATGTAATTCAAACATACCAGGTGCCAAGTTTTGCCTTGGAAGCAATAACTGCTTTTGGAGATGTATTGAGTAACTAGGGAGAACTGTTTATACTAATTAAATGAGTGAATTTTTGGGCATAGATATTGGTATCGGAAGCATCAAAGTCGTAGCTTTGTCGGAGTCTTCGTCGGGACTGTGGTTGGAATCTTTGGGTGAGACCAAAACTCCTGTGGTGGAATGGATAAGGAATGATAAAGATGGCAAGGGTATGGCGGCAATGACAACTTCTTTGAAGATGTTGCTTTCCGATCTTAAAGTGAATGCAAAAAAAGTAGTGACTAGCTTGCCTGAGGATGAGGTGGTGTCTAGATTAATAAGATTACCGCCGTTAAAAGAAAGTGAAGTTAAGGATGCTTTAAAATTTGAAGCAGAGACCTTTGTCCCCTACCCGCTTGACCAAGTGTCAATTGATTATGAAGTAATAGAGGAAGACTCTTCGGGAAGATTGACTATATTTGCTATTGCGGCCAGGAATGACTTGATTCAGGCTTATATAAAGTTATTTAAATCGGTAGGACTGGAGTTGTTGGCTCTTGAGTCCCCTGCTGTGGCAATAAGAAGAGCGGTAGTTAGATCAGTATCGGACACGGCAGCAATTTTGTTGGTAGACATGGGAGAAAAGTACTCTGACATGGTGGGGATAAATAAAGGGAATATATATTTTACTCGGACAATGTCTGTCGGTGGTGAGTCATTGACTCGGGCGATATCAATTAATTTGGGATTAGATATGGCCTCGGCTGAAGAATATAAAAAAGCCTATGGTATGAAAGAAATGCAGCTAGAAGGAAAGATAAAAAATGCGATTATTCCGGTGTTTTCTAGCATGACTGACGAAATACGTCGGGCGCTTGAACTGTTTAAAAGTGAACAAGGTAAATCGATAGATCTTCTGGTGTTAAGTGGTGGAGGAGCTAACCTTCCGGGATTGGCTGAAGAATTAACTAAAAATTTGGGAGTGGAGATACAAGTTATCCAGCCTTTTTCTAATATAGATACTACAAAGCTAGTGTTGCCAATTGACCTGGGGGCAGAAGGTTGTCGATTTAGTTTGGCTGTGGGACTGGCCTTAAGGGGGAATCAATGAGTGCAATGAGCTTAAACTTATTACCTTCGAGTGCTAAATTTCAGGCATCTAAGATAAGGCTACAAAAAAGGATTAGAATGGTAATGATCTGGCTGGCGGGAGGATGGTTGTTGTTATTGATAGTTGCTTTCGTGACAAATTGGGTACTAGGTATGAGAATTCAAACTGCCACAGCAAAGAATAAGAGTGTGACTGATAGTTATGCCCTAATGTCGGATAGTATATTGCTGACTCAAGATATGAAGCATAAAGCTAAGTTGGTGGCTGGGGTGTTGGGTAACCGGTTTGAATATGGACAGTCTTTTAAAATTATAAATGTTTTATTTGATAGTGGAATAAATCTTGATAAGTATGAATTGGGTGAGAGTGGTGTGTGTAAAGTGGAGGGATCATTAACAACTCAGGAGGGAGTAGATCGTCTAGAAGAGATAATTGAGGAAATTAATGCTGGAGAGAGAGAAGGGTTGTCTGAGGCGGTACTGGTGAGTCTGTCGACAGGTAAGAGCCAAGGTTGGAAATTTGTAATGGAGGTTAATTTAAGATGAAAATGTATGGTTTAGAAATGCCGGAGAAAACTTTTGGTATTGATTCGGCATTAATTGGAGCTTTTGTACCTCTGCTTGGGTTGGTTTTGTTTATTATCATAAGCGTTAATTTAGTAGTTGTCCCGAAGTTTGAGGAGTTTGGTGAGTTAAATAGTAGATTGTCTACTATGGAGAATCAAACAGCTAGGACGGTAGAAAAGACGAAATATCTGCAGTCTGTAAACCAAGAAGATCTTCAGAGAGATGCTGATTTTATATCAAGCGCGTTACTGCCAGAAAGTAATTCTTATTTCCTGGTCGGGGTGGTGGGAAAAGTAGCCAGCAAATATGGGTTTCAATTGGATAGTTTTGTGATTAATCCTGGGAAGATTAGTGAAGCACCTAAGGCAGGAATGGATGGAGTGGTCAAAATACCAGTAACCTTATCGCTAGTTGGTCCAACGTTGAGGCATCTGGAATTGATTGAAGGTATGGAAACAAGCTTGCCGATATTATCAATAGATACTTTTGATATGAGAAGTGATAACGGAGTGTCAAGACTTGATCTTAAAGTGTTGGCGTTTTACGTTGAGGGTCGAAGTAAGGTGGATATAAATAAATTGACTTTGTCGGAACTGTCATTAAAGAAAGAGGAGTCGGATCTGTTGTCAAAGATTGGTGGGTATACGATATGGGATAATCTGTCGTCTAGCACCATGCAAAAAGGACAGGGTGTAGAGTTTAGGGATTATGGAAGGCTTGATCCTTTTAGCCTTTAACGTCGAGAGAGTAGCGGATTGAAGGGAAAGACAAGTTAAGAATAGTTCGGATTGATTTGATTATTTTACCTTCTTTGCCAATGATTTGACCAATTATCTCTGGGGCAGCAGTGATTTCAAACATGATGATGCCGTTCTCTTCTCGACTATCTATAACGATAGATGATGAATCGGTAACGACAGCTTTAACGAGGTAGTCTAATGAATCAGCAATGTTGGTCATTATGCTTGAGTGGTTTCTTCAACTTTAACTTCTTCTTTAACTTCTTCTGTTTTTGCTTCTTTAACGGGTTTGACTTTGGCGGGGCGGACGTGTTTGTCGGGGTTTAAAATTTTATCGACACCAAGAGTAACTTGGGCACCATTTTTAATCCATTTTGCGAGTTCTTCTCTGTTGATCTGGACAGTGTTGGTCTGTGGGGTAACAAAACCTAAATCGGCGACAAATTTGCCGTTGTATTTGCTTCTGGCCTCAGCAACCACGATACGGAAAGTTATCTGATGTTTTTTCCCCTTGGGGAACAATTTGATTTTGAGCATATTGAGGATTATACAGCATAAAATCTAAAATCTAAACTCTAAATTCTAAACCTTGGTGATGTGTTAGAATCTGAACATGTTAATCGGAGTGGATATCGGTGGGACAAGCGCAAAATTTGGAGTCTTGAGCGATGATTATAAATTGCTCGAGGAGAGGTCTATTAAGACTGACACTGATTATGCAAAAGGAATTAGTAATATAGCGGAAATTATTAATGAATATAAGAGAAAATATGAATTCAAGTTTGTGGGTATTGGGATAACTGGTGTTGTCGATCCTGTCGCTGGGGAGCTGGTATTGAGCTTCAATTTGCCTGATTGGTCGGGTAAAAAATTGGCTAATGACCTGTCGGCTTTGATAAAATTACCTGTAAAAATAGAAAATGATGCGGTGTGTGCAGCGGTTGCTGAAATAGTCTTGGGAACGGGAAAAAAGGTAGATGAGTTGATATGTCTTATATGGGGAACTGGTGTGGGAGGGGCGATGATTAAGAGGGTGGATCATAAGTTGATTGTTTTTCCTGTAGAAATTGGCAGCCAGATTATTGAATGGGATGGAAAGTTGGTTGGACATGGACCTCGGGGTAGGTTGTCAAGTTATGTGGGAGGAGGTGCTTTTGAGGTTGCATATGGGGTTGGTCCGGAAAAATTGTCGGTAGATGATACTGTGTGGAATATAGTTTCACAAAGGATGGCCCAGGGAATAATTAATACTTTGGCTCATTTTAAATCAGATGCGGTGATTTTTAGTGGTGGTTTTATTAATAAACAAGAACATTTGCTGGTGAAAATAAGAAAATGTATTGCTGATC
>DDWP01000038.1 GCA_002345725.1 Candidatus Shapirobacteria bacterium UBA2283 | reverse complement strand
GGGACTAGAAAAAGGCCAGGAGCGATGGATATATTTCGAGAGATGGATGGTAAAGGGGTAGGTTATAATGCCGAGACCGGTTATGAGAACACTTCATATAGTATAACTACGGTTCGAGATAATTTAGCTTGGGGAGTGGGGATGATGGCAGATATTTTGTTTGAGAGTACAATGCCTGAGGAGGAAGTTATGAAGGAACGAGGGGTGATAACAGAAGAAATCAGGATGTACAAAGATAATCCAATGATGGGAATGGGCTCAGAGATGGTTAAGTTTATGTATGGAGGATCTAAAATTGGCTGTTGGAATATCTCAGGAGAAGAAGAGGATATAGTAAAGGTCGATAGAGAGAAGATTGTTGAGTTCAGAAATAAATATTTAAATACTCAAGAAATGGTGGTGACCTTGGCTGGTGATGTTAAACCTGAAGATATCGACTTGGTGAAGGATTTGTTTGAGGGTGGGGTATCAGAGGGAGGTGTGGTGCCAGAAGTGGAGATTAAATTAAGTGAAGGTATTTTAAAAGAAATGAAGAGAGAGGTTGAGCAAGGGCACTTTGTTATGGCAGTACCTACATTTGGATGGCTTGATAAAAGAAAACATGCTTTAAGGTTGTTAAACATAATAATGACGGGAAATGCCTCTTCACGGCTTTTTGAGGAAATTAGGACTAAACGGGGCTGGGCTTACTATGTCTTTTCGGCTGGTGAGTCATGGAGGGAGACTGGTTTTTGGGCAGTACAGGCAGGGGTACAACAAGAGAACCTACTTGAGGCTATGACTGTGGTTGAGAAGGAAATGATTAACTTCGCATTAACTGTATCAAACGAGGAGATTGACAGAACTAAAACGTATCTAAGAGGTAAAGTGACATTAAATCTGGATGATAGTGAATTCTGGTCTGGCTATGTAGGTGAGAAATTACTGTTAGAAGGTGAGTTGATAAACCCAGAAGAAGAGCTAAAGAAGATGGAAACGGTTACCTTAGAGGCAGTGAGAGAACTGGCAAAGAGTATTTTTGTAGCTAATAAGATAAGAAGATTGGTAATATCGAGGTAATTTTTTTAGGTTGAAAAGTACATATTTTTGATTGTCATAACTGTTTTGGCAAAGATATCTCTTGACTGCTACGTATTGCACTGATGTGTTTTTATCGGTTTTTTCAATGTTTTTTGTGTTATTGGTGCTCTGTCTTATTTTAGGTATTTTGTAGAGAATTTTGTCGATAGGTAACTAAAGCTGTTTTGTATAGGCAAACATTTTGGAGGTAGATGATTTTAATTGATATAGACATAAAATGGCCTTTTTTCTAGAAAAAGTTACAGCTTGGGTGGAGTGGCTTTTATGAAAAAATAGAGAGTGATGAAGTGAAAAAGTAGTCTGTTTAGGTCTGTTTGCGGTGAATAAGATATATTTTGAGTATTCTTTGTTGCACTTAGCAAGTAATCAGTTGTGAGAATATATGCGGAGAATAGTGAGGGTAAAAATGAGGAAAAATATAGCGGAGAAAGTGCGGATAAGTGTTAATTTATAGCGGAGAAAGTGTCTTGTTGGGTTTGATTTGTGCGGTTATTGTCTGATTAGTGTATCCCCACCAGGAATCGAACCTGGATTTAAGGTTTAGGAAACCTCCGTTCTATCCATTGAACTATAGGGACAGGAATTCGAGTTGCTTTTGCTAAAGCCACAACGAACTAAGGTCGGGAATACTGGATTCGAACCAGCAACCTCACGGTTCCGAACCGTGCGCGCTAGCCAATTGCGCCAATCCCCGTTCATGCAAAGCTAGGTGAATTATATAATGCTTATCTAGGTTTTAGTCAATTAAGTTTTGATGTATTAAGATAATCAAAAATAGTATTTGATGTATTTTTGGTAAAACAGAGCAGGTGATTTTGGCAAGAATGGGCTTTTTCTGCCAGGCAGTTTATTGAATATTTTATGGGGGTGCTTGGGGGTAAATAAATAAATGCTTGACTATCGGTGAAAAAAATCTAGACTGATATTATGAATGAAATAAATAGAAACACTCGCACTTTGATTGTAAGTTTCGTGGTGGCCATAATGGTGTTAACTCCTTTGAGGTTTGTAGAGGTTGGTCAGATGGTGGGTGAGTCTCAGGTTTTGGGAGATGTTGATACCCAAGTGGTGTTGCCAGAAATTGATTTGGAAGTAGTGAATGAAGAGCCTGTCTTAGAAGCACCGTATAATGAAATTGAATCGATGGCGGTTTTGGGTGAGGAGACAGTCGTAGTCAGAGATTGTATTACTACTGAAGAATCACAATTGATGATTACTGATTTGCAAAGTCAAATAGATGGTATGGAACTTAATGGTGAACAATGGAATGAAGTCATAACTCAACTAGTTTCGATAGAAGAAAATACTTGCAAGTAGTAATATCTAGCGAATAGTGATGGCGTAGAGGTTTTGGGTTGATCCGGAGTAGGCTGAGGTAAGAACAATTATTTTAGTACCATCTGCCCAGGGGAAGACATTGTTGGTCTCTACTTGTCCGTTAAAAATAGTTAGTTTGTTGGTGGCATCATAGTCGATACCAATAATTGATCCATTCTCAACATAAACTATATTATTTGAGCCGTAGAGCCAAAATGGGTTTTGAACCGAGGACTTGGGGCCAACAAGAAAGTTGGTATCGTCTTTAACATCGTAAACATAATAGTTTCCTGACTTGACTTGGCGAGCTTGAGGTTGGGTACTTTGAGCTGGAGGCGGGGACAATATCTTGTCAGGGATAGCTGAATCGCTAGCAGAGAGATAAAGGATTTTATCGTCAGTAGTAGATATGGAGATATGTCTTGTAGATTCGGTAGAAACAGCTGGTTGGATAGAGAGGGGGAGTTGAGCAATTTTGGCATCTATAAGATCTTTTTCTTTTATTTTCCACTCATCTTTGATTAGAGGTAATTTATAGGTGACATCTACTAGTGACGAAAAATTGATGGGAGAATCGAGGCTTAAAAGATAATTAGCGCCTGAGGTGGTGAATGAGGCTAAGACTTGGCGAGAATCCGGGGAGAAAGTAAAAGTTGCAGTAGACCAGTCTATACTTGGATAGTTGGGAGATATTTGACGGGGAGTATTTTTGGTAAGGGCTAGGGGTGAGGAGGCCAGCTCGATAAGATACAAGCCGTTGTCAGCGGCAGCAGAAGCTGAAGCAACAGAATAGATGACTCGGCTATAGTCAGGGCTAACGGTAGGGTTGATAGCACCGGTTTGAGTGATAGGTCGAAGGTCAGGAGAAGATCGGAACAGTTGAGCATCTGACTGGAAGACAGTTTCTTTTTTGATGTTAATGTTTTTTTGCCAAGAGAAATAGCCATCTTTAACTATCTTAAGGAAATATTGATCTGGAGGTAGGTTAATAGTGTCGTCGGTAGCTGTAATAAGTTTGTCGTCAAGGTAGACCCCGGCACCTTTTGGCTTGGAGGTGGCGGAAAGTAAACCGCTGGATTTGAGGCTGATTCCGGTCTGACTTATGTGTGGTCGGTAGCCACGAGCGAGTAGAGTGATGAAATAAGTACCAAAGATAATAAGTGAAAATACGGAAAGTATGACAATAAGGCTTTTTTTATCTTTGTGTGGAGACATGAGAGTATTATACCAACTATCAACTGGCAATTAATAATTAAGAATTAAAATTGATAGAATGGTGTGATGAAACTTTTTAAGAGATTGGGTATAGATTTGGGGACGGCCAATAGTGTGGTCTGGGAGGAGGGAGTGGGGATTGTGTTAAATGAGCCGACGGTAGTGGCAATAGGGGCAGATGATAGAAAGGTAGTGGCAGTTGGAGATGAAGCCAAAAAAATGTTGGGTAAAGCACCAGAATATATTGAGGTTATTCGACCAATGGAAGAAGGAGTGATAGCTGATTATGAAGTAACTGAGGCAATGATGAAGTATTTTTTGAGACAGGTGATGGGTAGAGCTTGGTTTATTGGTCCAGAGGTAATGATCTGTGTCCCGGCTGGAGTAACTCAAGTTGAACAGAGGGCAGTTATGGACGCAGCTTTATCAGCTGGAGCACGAAAAGTCTATTTAATCGATGAACCTTTGGCAGCAGCTATCGGGGCTAAGATTCCTGTATCTGAACCTTATGGAAATATGATTGTAGATATTGGTGGTGGGGCGGCAGAGGCAGCGGTGATTTCTCTTGGTGGAGTGGTGACACATAAGACAGTACGCTTAGGAGGGACAAAGATAGATCAAGCGATATTAGAATTTTTGAAGAAAAAACATAATTTGATTGTGGGAGAACAGACAGCGGAATCGATAAAGATAAAAATTGGTAGTGCCATAAAACTAAAGAGACCAGAGGTGATGGAAGTTAATGGTAGGGATTCTATCTATGGTTTGCCTAAGGCGGTATCGATAGACTCGGATCAAATTTATGAGGCAATAAGACCGACTTTAGATGGAATGATTATGGCGATTAGGGACACATTGGAGTCGACTCCTCCGGAGCTGGTGGCGGATATTGTTGATAGAGGGATAGTACTGTCGGGAGGGACATCGAATTTGAGAAACTTTAATATTTTGGTGACCCGGGAAATTGGAGTCTCGGCTCATGTGGCGTCTGAGCCACAATTGTGTGTGATTAAGGGAGTTGGGGTAGCTCTGGAAAATCTTGATGTATACTGGCGAGCGATAAGGTGACATATTCAAAATTTATATCTTATAAATTTTGAAAACTTAAAATTCAAAACTTAAAATTCAAAAGTTATTCTGACAATATAAGTGC
>DDWP01000058.1 GCA_002345725.1 Candidatus Shapirobacteria bacterium UBA2283 | reverse complement strand
AAATCTCTCCACCCTAGATACTGTCGATTTCTCTTTCAATCGGCCACATCTTAATTTAAAACAAACTCTTAGCAAGACAAACTTTGAACAAGCCATCGTCAACGAACTCGAAGAAACCCAAATATGCATCACCGAATCACTTCATCAAGCTCAATTAAAACCAAACGATATCGACAAAGTCATTCTCACTGGTGGTTCCTCACAAATCCCTATTTTTATCAAATTGATATCTGAGATCTTTGGTCCTGAAAAACTTATCACTTCTGACCATTTCACTTCCGTCGCTTCCGGCCTCGCCCTCCGGGCAGAAGACTACTTCTCCACCCAAAAATAAACACTTGCTGGGCCACAACTGCCATCCACTTTTGATAAACATGGATCCTCTGAGTAAAGACCCTTAGCTACACGCATACTCATCTCTGATCTCCCAGCACCTTGCAAAAACACATTTCCAGCAGAACTACCATCCGAATTCTCAATTTGATAATCTTGATGAGCTGCATTTGTCACTACAAACTTTGCCGTCCTTACAACACCACCACGCTCATGAACCATCGATATTGGTACATCTTGACCATAATCCCCCACCCTTGATAACAAAGTCAACTTCCCCCTACCTTCAGGTAATTCCATGATAACCCTTCTATTATTTCCAGACACTTCTCGTCTGACTCTCCCCCCGGCAAAAACACCTCCATTAGACCACTTTTCATCTTTACCAGGCGAAGACTTCCCAGCACTACCGCTAAGTATGTCTGCCAGCACCTCATTATCTGGTTTACCTATACCCATAATTAATCTGTTTATACACCAAAACAGGTAAAATATCAATGTTTTGACTCCGGCCTCGCCCTTCGGACAGAACAGTTATTCCATTAATAGACACGGTGATATACTCTACCTGTGGCCACCGATAAAACACTTCAAGCCAAAATCGATAGAGTTGTCAAAGAAAAAATTAACATTGTTCCTTACAATCCAAAATGGTCAAATTCATTTCAAAAAGAAGCTACGTTTCTTACAAAAAGTTTTCCCCACATAATTAAACGAATCGAACATTTTGGTAGCACTGCCATACCTGGTCTATCCGCCAAACCAATTGTTGATCTACTCGTTGAAATAACTAGTTTTAAAGAAGTCAAAACCGAAATTGTCCCCGTCTTAGAAAACCTTAGTTACGACTATTTCTGGCGACCAGAATTTGATAAGCCACCCTATTACTCCTGGTTTATCAAACGTAACAAACACGGCCACAGGACCCACCATATTCATATGGTAAAAAACAACTCAAGTCTTTGGGATAGGTTATATTTCAGAGATTATCTAAAGTTAAAACCCAACCTTGCTAAACAATATGAAACAATTAAGATTGAATCACTAAAAAAATATTCACATAACAGAGAAGCCTACACTAAGGCAAAAACCGATTTCATTACTAAAACTACCATCGAGGCCAAAAAATATTTTAATAAATAATATGAACAAAACCACCTCTGCCTTATCTCCAGACAAACGCGAACTCTTGAAACAAGAGCTTGTCGACTATTTTTCTGCCGAACACGATATTAATATTGGTATTATTGCTGCCGAAGAAATTCTTGATTTCCTATTAAAAAAAATCAACACTGAGATATACAATCAGGCCATCGAAGACTCGCAAAAAATAATTCGCCAAGGAGTAGAAAATCTGATCGTCAACGTCGACTCCTTAACCAAAACAGAATAACTATTTTTGTTAAAATACTCTAGTGCCTAAATCTAATCTAGTTTTTCTTCATGGCTGGGGGACCACCTGGGAATCTCTTTACCCCATCATTCATTCACTTGAATCGTCCTTTAACGTCTATCATCCCAACCTACCTTATCCTAAAGACAAAGTGCTAACTTTGAATGACTATGCCACCTTCGTCCTCGATTTTATAAAAAAAGAAAAAATTAAAAACCCAATTCTAATTGGACATTCTCTGGGTGGTGCTATCAGTACCAAGATAGCCGTTGACCAGCCTCATACCATTTCTAAGATTATCCTCCTCTCCGCCGCCTCAGTTCGCCATGCCCTCCCCTCCCATATCAAATTCTTCCAGAGGTTCTCCAAACTATTACGACCACTTCGTCAGCCCATTCTCAAACTCCTAAAACTTGACGCTTCCGACTACATTGTCCTCAAAACTGATATTGAAAAACAGACCTTTAGAAATCTTATTCATGCTGACCAATCAACCAGTTTATCTAAAATCACCACACCCACTTTAATTCTCTGGGGCGACAACGATGCCGCCACCCCCCTTGCCGATGGTCAAAAAATCCACTCTCTTATTAAAAGCTCACAGTTCAAATCTTTCCCTAATACTGGCCACTTTTTTTATCTTGACCACCCCCAACAAGTAAGCCAATTAATTACTGATTTTATCCTATGAAACTCAAAAACTTTCTTTATCTAGTCCAACTCGAAGAATACGACATTAACCGTGTTAAAGCTTGGCTTAAAAATAATCCCGGACGTGAAGTCCTTGAAATTAAAAAGAGTCTAGTCTGGACTACAAAAATAAAAATTCTCTATACCATCTCGTCTTTATTATTTTTCCTCCCTTCACAAACCTCTGTTTTTCTTACCCTTAACCTAATCCAACCTATCGATAATATATCAAAATACATCCTAGTTTTGATCGCTAAAGTCAAACTCATTATTTTCCATCGCCAACTAAAAACCATTGCCATAACCGGCTCTTGGGGTAAAACTACCGTCAAAGAAACTCTCCTCCCGTCTCTCTCAAAAAAATATCGAACTGCCGCTACGACAGCCAATCAAAACACCCTTATCGGCGTTAGCCTAAGGATATTAAAATTACCTGTGGATACGCAAATTTTCATTTGTGAAGCCGGCGCCTACTACCCAGGCGATATCAAACAAATATGCCAATTAGTTAGCCCTCAAATTGGTATTATTACCGCCATTGGCTCTATGCACCTTGAACGTTTTGGCTCTCTTGCCAATATCCGCAAAACCAAAATGGAACTAGCTGAATCGATACCAAAAACCGGCCATCTCTATCTGCCTGCCGACCAAAAAAATTCTTCTCTTATCAACTTTTCCATAAAAACTAAAAACATCCTATTCTTCAAACAATTAACTGACGTTTATCAGTCTCTTGCTCGACTGCTAGATATAGATAGTATTAGTCCAATCGCCTCTTCAGATCACCGTTTGGAAATCATCAAAAACGGCTCCATGAATATTATTGACGACACCTACAACAGCAACCCTGTTGGCTTTGCTATGGCTCTCGATAAATTAAAATCTCTAAAATCTAAAAATAATATTTTAGTTACCCCCGGTATGATCGAGCTAGGTGATATTCAAGCCACGGAAAATACTCGTCTTGCCAAAATGGCTGGTAGCTTCTGCCAACACATTATCATAGTTGGCCACACCAATAGACAAGCTTTACTTGCCGGATTAAAAAACACTTCCGCCACAATCCACCTTCTAGATCACACTAACGACACCCTGGAATTATTACCCAGAATTACTTCTCCCGATACTGCTGTCCTCTTCGAAAACGATTTACCCGACAACTATTTCTGAAATTTTGCCCCACCACTATTGGTCTTCAGCAACTTTGTATCAAAACTTCTTTGCAGTCTAGCGTATTTATTAAATCTTTCAAAACCTAGATCAATTAATTTATCTACCACTTGGGAATAGGTATAACCTGATTTTTCCCAAATATAAAAAGACATCCCACCTGGCAAAGTATTAATCTCATTGATATATACTTTTTCTTTTTTAATATCCACCAGAAAATCAATTCTTGATAAACCGCTTGCACCAATAGCTCTAAAAGCCATCTTTGCATAATTCTGGATACTATCTCTTAACTTATCTGGTATCGGCGCAGGCAACAATCTAGCTAACCCAGCCATCCCTTTAGTTTTTCCTCCCAATAAATATTTTTCCTCGTAAGTTAACACTTTATTGGCTTTAACCGGCTGTTCACACACCGACGCCTCTAATTCATCTACTCCCATTACCGAACAGTTAATTTCATCTATTCCTACCAACCCCTCCTCAATCAATAATTTACGATCAAATTCTTTGGCCACTTCAATCGCCCACTCTAACTCTGCCCTGTCTTTGGCTATATTTATTCCTATACTTGAACCTAAATTTGCTGGCTTCACACACATTGGATAACCCAGTTTATTTTCTAGCCTTCTAATAATTTCTTCTTTTGATTTATTCCACTCCACATCCATAAACCACTCATATTTCACCACGGGAATTCCTTCCTTTTCAAAAACTGCTTTTTGTAATACTTTGTCCATACCCACTGCTGCCGCTCCAACTCCACAACCTACATATGGCATTCCCACCATTTCCAGTAGACCCTGGATTGTTCCATCCTCACCATAAGTTCCATGTAAGGCTGGAAAGACAATATCAATTTCCTTTGACAATCCTCCTGATACTGCTGGTACTACACTCTTCTGCCCCACTACTGCCGGCAACATACACTCCTGCAAAGTCTCTTTAGTCACCAAACGTAAATTCATGAACGACTCCAATTTATCCAGATCCTTACCCGTATTCCATTTACCTTCTTTGTCAATATAAATTGGAACTACATCATATTTTTCTCTATCCATTGCCGCAAACACTTCCATTGCTGTAACAATTGACACTTCATGTTCTACCGATCGACTTCCAAAAAGCACTCCTACTCTGATTTTATTCATAATTCAGTTTATACCTATAACTATTGTTTGTCAACACTGTTTTTAGATTCAAACTTTACTTTGTCAACTAAAAATGATATCTTAAACTATGGCTGCCTATCAAACTTTAAATGAAATTATAATCGACTCATCAGCTCTTCTTCATAATTATAACTACTTCAAGAAATTGAATCCACCATCCTTTATTTGTCCAGTTCTCAAAGCTAACGCTTACGCCCATGGTCTAACAGAAGTAGCCAAAATTATCGACAGTAATATCTCTACTCCCTACATTATGGTTGATTCTCTTTATGAAGCCTATGAACTTTCCAAACAAAGGATAAAAACTCCCATCATGATCATGGGTTATACTGATCCGCACAACTATTCCGTCTGGAAGAAGCTCCCGTTTACTTTCACTGTCTACGATGTTGAATCATTACGATCACTCAACGCTCACCAAAAAGGTGCCAAAATTCATATTAAGCTAGACACCGGCATGTGTCGTCTAGGTATTCAGAAAGAAGATATCAGTAATTTCATTTATGAATTAAAAAAATGCCGCCACCTTCAGATTGAAGGTATCTATTCTCACCTTTCTCAAGCTGATAATCCCCGAAAAGCCACTTTCACCTCTAAACAAATAAAATTATTTAAAGAAATGGTATCTACTTTTGAGCAAGCTGGATTTAGCTTCAAGTATAAACACATTGCCGCTACCGCCGGCGCCAGCACTATCTATGATCCATATTTTAATTTAGTTCGACTAGGTCTTGGTTTCTATGGATATAGTCCCTTTGGTCCACACACTAGTCAAGGTATCCAGCAAAGACAGTCTCTCCGCATCGCTCTTACTTTTACCTCTCGAATTGCTCTCATTAAATCAATTCACCCTAATAATCAAGTTGGCTATGGCGGCACTTATATTGCCAAGCAAGATGAAACCATTGGTATTTTGACTGCCGGCTACAATGAGGGCATATCTCGTGAT
>DDWP01000057.1 GCA_002345725.1 Candidatus Shapirobacteria bacterium UBA2283 | reverse complement strand
GATCTCGTCAACAAACTAAAGAATAATCCTAACCTATTGACTT
This sequence comes from Candidatus Shapirobacteria bacterium UBA2283, assembly GCA_002345725.1. Taxonomy (GTDB): domain Bacteria; phylum Patescibacteriota; class Microgenomatia; order UBA12405; family UBA12405; genus UBA2283. The sequence continues at coordinate 2,718 of DDWP01000057.1, read as the reverse complement.
ATTACAAACATACACATACAATACACATATTATGGTACGACTATCATCAGAAGCACTAGCTCTATTAAAAAAACAAAATCAGGCAGAACAAAAACCAGCCGACAGACCCAAACGTCTACCTGTCCATATCACCATCACCGATGACAAGGACGGGAGACCAACCGTCGAAGAGAACACTCTTTTAGGAACCGCCGCAAGAAGAAGACACGACTTAAACCAGATGTTAGAAGGAACCCATCCGGATCAGAAAACTACCGGAGGCAACTCCTCTGACTGGGCAAAAACACAACTAAAAGGCGAGCTAGGCGGCAGCATCCAAACAGGTGGTAGAGGCACAGGTCACACTGAAGATAGCACTCGTCCAATAGAAAACGTAGTTATTCGTCACCAGGCAAATAAACCTAAAAAACCCAAAGATGGTTTCAACAACCCTGGTTTTCTAGGTGAATAATTTTAATGTTATAATCCCCTAATATGGCAAAAACATACGGAGAAATACTAGCAGAAAAAAATCAAAGAACTGCAGAAGTTTTAAAGTCGATCAGCGAAGGGAAATTGGATGTTCAGCCACAATTAAGATTCTCTCCAGAAAGCACCATTGCTCGGCAGAATAACACCAGCAGGGAAAACCTTAGCCTAGTCGGTACCAGAGGTCCTTCAAGCTACTCACGCCGATAACCAATAAGTGTTTTTTAGAATTTGTTTCGCTACGGCTTTTTCCACCCTGCCCACTTACAATTCGGGTAATCAGAACATCCAAAAAACTTTCTTCCCGTTTTTGTCTTCCTCACTACCCCATCCTTACCGCATGTCGGACATTTGAACCCAGCCATTTCATGGTATTGTCGGGTATATTTACAATCAGGAAATTTATCACAAGACACAAATTTTCCAAATCTTCCTAATCTAATCACCAATTCTCCGCTCTGACACTCCGGACACTTCTCCCCTATTTTCTCCACCTCCACCTTCACTCTATCTGCCGTTACCTCTGCCACCTTCAACTCTTTTTCAAATTTACTCCAAAAGTCCTTCATCATTTTCTTCCACTTTAGTTTCCCTAAAGCCACCAAGTCCAGATCCTCTTCCATTTCTGCTGTAAAAGGTAGAGACATAATATTTTCAAAATTCTTTACCAGAAATTCTGTCACCGCACCACCAAGTACAGTCGGTCTAAACTTTCCTTCATCTTTTTCTACATACTGTCGGGCCTGTACCGTCGAGATAATTGGTGCATATGTTGATGGTCGCCCAATACCTTGTTTCTCCAAAGAGGCTACTAGCGAAGCGTCAGTATATCGCGGCGGTGGGTTAGTTATCGTCTCTTCAACTTTCACACTTTTAGACTTCAAATGTTGACCAACTATCAACTCTGGCAAAATTTGATCTTCAAATTTTTCTCCAGCAATTTTCAAAAATCCATCGAACAACATTCTTACCCCAACCGAACGAAACAGTCCAGTGCCACTGACAAGTTCGACTGTGGTATTTTGCATCTTTGCTGGTGCTGCTTGGGTCGATACCGCCCTTTTCCAGACCAAATGGTACAACTTTAATTCCTTAGCGTCGACATCATCCGGCTCTCTATTTGATACATTAGTTGGACGAATTGCCTCATGCGCCTCTTGAGCATTTTTGGAGTTATTTTTAAAAACTCTTGCTTTTTCTGCCAGATATTTTTCTCCAAATTCTTTACTAATAAAACTTCGAAATTCCTCTATTGCCTTGGTTGACAAATTGACAGCGTCAGTTCGATGATAAGTAATCAAACCCTTTTCATACAGTCTCTGAGCCAACATCATTGTCTGTTTACCAGACCACCCAAAACGTCGAGCTCCCGCTTGCTGAAGCTTAGAGGTGGTATAAGGTGGCAACGGCTGTCTCGTCACTTCTCTCCCTTCGACTGTCTTGACTACAAACTCTTTATCCAATTTTTTTACAAATTCATCCACCTTCTTCCTATCTTCAAAAATCGACTTAGTAAAGCTATATTCACCATCAAACAAAGTCAACTTCTCCGAAACGTAGGCACTTTTATCATTTACCTTTGTTAACTCGGCAATAAAACCTAAGTCAGCACTAACTTTAAAATATTTCTCTCGTTTAAATTTTACAATTTCTTTCTCTCTTTCAACAATCAATCTTACTGCCACGCTCTGGACCCGTCCCGCCGACAACCCCCGACGGACTTTCTTCCACAATATTGGTGACAAGCTATAGCCCGCCACTCTGTCTAGCACTCTTCTAGCCTGTTGAGCATCTACCAAATTCATATCTACCTGCGTCGCTTGTTTTAGAGCCTCTTCTATCGCTGTCTTAGTAATTTCATGAAACGACACTCTCGACATTGGTATATTGCCTAAAAGATATTGAACATGCCAGGCAATTGCTTCTCCTTCTCGATCAGGGTCTGTTGCTAGATAAATATTTTTTGCTTTCTTTGAAGCCTTTACCAATGAACTTACCACCTGTTTCTTTTGTGGGTCGACCACATAGTCAACTTCAAAATCATTTTTAAGATCTACTCCCATTTTTGACTTCGGTAGATCACGCAAATGCCCGACAGTGGCGATCACCTCATAATCCGCCCCCAAGTACTTCCCAATCGTTCTCGCCTTAGTTGGCGACTCCACTATAAGTAAGTTCTTCATAATTTTAGAATTTAGAATTTAGAGTTTAGAATTTAAATAACGTATTAGCCATTGTCGTCTATGATAA
>DDWP01000071.1 GCA_002345725.1 Candidatus Shapirobacteria bacterium UBA2283 | reverse complement strand
TGATAAAACTCAAAGATACCTTTTTAATTCCGGCATCTTTAATTATTTCGAATTTTGTCGCCCCCGATACTCCCACTAATAATATAAAAATTGTTGCCACCACTCGAGCCAGCAATACCACTGGTATTTTATAGACCCCAATCGGAATGCTATAAATCATCTCCAAATCAACTAAAAAATGATAGAAAACCATTCCTGTTATTGCTACTCCTCGGACGAAATCAATTTGCCAAAACCTATGTTTCATTTAGACAGTTTTTCGTAAATCCAACCCACTGAACATACTAGTAGCCACACCATAAGAGCATAAAACGTCGCCCCCATCAACATTTCCGGTGTTGTCAATGCCACTGCCTGTAGATTAGTCAATTTAATTCCGTGAAACGCCAAGGCATACATTCTAAAAGAGAATTCAGGAAACAAATTTGTAATTATCGAGCATAACAAAAAATAAACAAAGGTCACCATCGCTGCCGCTGTCGCCAAGATTCTATGTTTCATTTCTTTAATAAACAATTAATTATTTAATTGTATTAGGTTTTTTGTCTTCGTGGCAACTTTTACCATCATGTCCCATTCCCTTCATCATAAACACGTGCATTAGGGGACAAAGTAGCAGTAATCCTAAAGTAAAGATTACATTCCACTGTACTTTAAATATATAAACAGCGACCAGTACTGCCACTACCGCCAAAATACATGTTTTATAGTTTAAATATTTATTCATATACTACACAGTGTAGTATCTTGAGGTTTAGATGTCAACAATAAGGTATTATTAATCATGGATCACACACAACATCAAATGCAGGATATGGTTGGTATGGAAAATATGGACCATTCTAAAATGGAGCATCACGACATGTCTAAAATGTCTCATGCTGATCATGAATCAGCCATGACGGACCCGAAAATGGCCGAGTTTATGGAAAAAGATATGCGGAATCGTTTTCTTTGGTCACTGTTACTTACAATACCCACTTTGCTTTTAACATATCTGCCTTTGCCTGCCTCAATTCCTAAAAATTGGCTATTACTGCTGTTGGTTACTCCGATAGTTTTTAAATTCGGCTCAATTTTCCCTGTTGGTGCATACGAAGCACTTAAGAAAAAAACTTTAAATATGATGGTACTAATTGCCACCGGAGTATTGGCCGCCTACATTTTTAGTGTCGTCATCACCTTATTTATCGGTGGTGAAACATTTTTTGAGGCAGCCGCCATGCTGGTTACCTTTGTTCTATTTGGTCATTGGATGGAAATGAAATCGAGACGAGGGACATCAGATGCACTACGGGCTTTATTTGATCTCGTACCACCTCAGGCTAGAGTTTTTCGTAACGGTCAGGAGTTAACTATTCCAACGGCAGAAGTTTTAATGGGAGACATTCTAATTATCAAACCGGGTGACAAAATCCCGGTTGATGGAGAAGTGATTGAGGGTGAGACATCAATTGATGAATCGTTGGTAACAGGTGAATCAATTCCGGTCGAGAAAAAGGTTGGTGATCTAGTTATTGGTGGTTCAATTAATCAAATGGGTTCTTTAAAATTTAAGGCTACTAAAGTTGGATCGGACACTGCTCTGGCTCAAATTGTGAAACTAGTGGAAACTGCTCAAAACTCCAAAGCACCCGGACAAAGAATTGCCGACAAAGCGGCACAATATTTAGTTGTTTTGGCTGTTAGTTCAGGATTAATTACTTTTGTCATTTGGTATTTTGTTTTGGGGCAACCATTATTGTTCGCCCTAACTTTTGCTATTTCTGCAGTCGTCATTGCCTGCCCCGATGCCCTAGGTTTGGCCACACCAACTGCCGTGGCTGTTGGCACCGGATTGGGTGCCAAACATAATATTTTGATTAAAGATGCGGCAACTCTAGAACAAGTATCCAAAATTAATGCTGTGGTCATGGATAAAACCGGGACTTTGACTGAAGGAAAACCAGTTGTAACTCAAGTCATCGCCTCTGCTGGTTTTAGTGAAGATCAAGTTTTAACCTATGATGCGGCAGTCGAAAAAATGTCTGGTCATCCTCTAAGTAAAGCTATTTTGACTGAAACCGAAAAACGCAAATTAATAATTTCAGATGACATCAAAGGTTTTAAGGCAATTTCTGGTCATGGAGTTGAGGCAGTTGTTGATGGTAAGAAAATAATTGTAGGCAATTTAAAACTTATTAAAGACAGAGGCGTTGATATTAAACCGATAGAATCATCGGTTCAAAAATTACTAGACGAAGGCAATACAATTATGTTATTGGCTGTGGATAATAAGATTGCCGGAATTGTTGGGGTGGCTGATCCAGTCAAAGAAAGCTCGTCAATAGCCGTTAAAAAAATGCAGGAAATGGGAATTGAGGTGGCGATGATTACTGGGGACAATCAAAAAACAGCCGAAAATATTGGCAAAACATTAGGAATTACTCGTATCTTTGCTGAGGTATTACCAGAAGATAAAGCCAATTATGTTAAGAAACTTCAAGACGAGGGTAAATTTGTGGCCATGGTTGGCGATGGGGTTAATGATGCGCCAGCTCTCGCTCAAGCCGATATTGGCATTGCCATTGGGGCAGGGACTGATGTTGCCATTGAAACCGCTAACGTAGTCCTAATGAAATCTGATCCGGCCGATATTTTACGAGCCATTCGATTGAGTAAAGCCACAGTTCGTAAAATGAAAGAAAATTTGGTTTGGGCTAGTGTTTACAACGTCTTAGCAATTCCGGTAGCGGCTGGTGTTTTATACCCCAGTATGGGAATTACTTTGCGTCCGGAAGTTTCAGCATTGTTAATGTCTGTTTCTTCAATTATCGTGGCTACTAATGCGGTTTTTTTAAAACGTTCTGAAAAAGACCTAATAAATGTTTAGGATACGTGGCTTTGTTGCCAAGATTCTCGGACAATTTGTAAGGATGAGTGCAATACAATAAAGGACATACCCAAGCCGACGATAATATCTGGCCACATAGAATTGAAATATATAACAAAAAATCCGGCGATAATTACAACTATATTGGTAGTGACGTCATTTCGGGAACAAATCCAAGCCGATTTCATGTTTATATCTCTGTTTTTATGTCTCGATAGTAAAGCAAAACTGATTAGATTAGCTATTAATGCCAATACTCCGATGATGGATATGGTTGCTCCTACGGGAATAACTGGATGATAAATTTTAAAAAAAGAATCAACAATGACGTAAAGACCCAATGACGACATTAGGACACCTTTTAACAAAGAGGCTCGGGCTTTCATATGTTGACTTTGTTTCAATACATAGAGACTTAAACCATAAACAAATGCATCAGCCAACATGTCCAGAGAATCTGCAGTCAAGGTGCTCGACCGGGCAATCAACCCCGCTCCGATTTCAATAAAAAACATACTTAAATTGATGGCAAAAACAACCCAGAGAACTTTTTTTATACTTTGATGTTGCTCTGGTGTAAAAGTTAGTTCGTGGGCACAGCAATTATCCGGCATTTTATTTATTTGGCATTAGGCCATCAATTAAACTCTTAAAATCCTCATAGCCTTTTGGATTAGGAATCTTCTCGCCATTTATAAAAAAGGTGGGTGTCCCTTGTATACCCAAATTTGTAGCTTCATTCTTATCTCGATTTATTCGGTCTTTGATTTCTTGAGTACCGATATCATTTTTATATTTTTCCATGTCTAGCCCAATTTGCTTGGCATACTCCACAAATAATACCGGATCGGCCACCTGTTTTTCACCCCATATTTTTTGGTTATCATAAAGTATGTCGTGCATCTCCCAAAACTTACCCTGTTTCCCAGCAGTTTCTGCTGCCATGGCTGAGGTCATGGAATTTTTGTGTCCAGGGAGGGGAAAATATCTGACTACAAAACTAATTTTATCTTTATACTCTTCTTTTAACTGTTTGGTGATTGGATAGTAGACTCGACAGGCTTCACATTCAAAATCGAGATATTCCACAATTGTAATTGGAGCGTTATTTGACCCCTTTATCCAGTCATCATTCTTGACGGTTAAAATTTCTTTAGCTTGTTCATTATTTATTGTTGACGCCGATGATGTTTTATTGATAAAAAACATGCCAAAGGTGAGTATTAACACTGAAAAGATAATGACTCCAGTAAAAAGTTTTTTTTCGAACGAAGAATATTGTAGTTCTTGTTTCATTTTATTTCCAAAATTTTAAACCATTAAGTATACGATCGTAAACTCGAAAAGGTTTTGGGCCGACTAGGCCTCGATTATTAATAAATACTAATGGTGTGCCATATATATTCGTTTTCTCTAACTCAATTCTTTGTCTGGCAACAGCTGTTTTGGTCTCTGGTGATTGAGTACACTTAGTGATGGATTCTGATGAATAACCCAAATCAGTTAATACTTTACCGACATATTCCGGCTTGGCGTTATCTTCCTTGCTACTTTCAAATAATTTATCGACAAATTTCCAATACTTTTCTTTATCTTGCTGATAGGCACAATAACCGATGGGAAGAAGATAAGAAGTTTCACCTTTAACTGGATAATGGGCAAAGGTGTAGTTGACCTTATTTTTACTCAAAAACTCCTTGAATATTGGATATGCTTTTCTGGTGTAGTCGCAATTAAAACAGCCAATAAACACTACGTTATCCTTGCTGCCAATATCTTTAATTGGAAAAGTAGACAAGTTAACGTCTTTCAAAGTGACTTTGCTTTCGTCTCCACTGCCAATAGAACAGCTCCCCCCAGCTTGGGAAATTTTATTATTTTCTCCGGTTGGATCCAGCGCACAAAATCCTGACTTATTCAGACCATTACAACTACCATACATATAAAAGTTATAGAGACCCTTACCAGTCCAAAATAGGCTGGCGACAGTCAAAATAAACAAAATCCATGAAAGCAATTCGAAATTTCTGTTTAAAAACCGGGCTACTCGGATAGATTTGGTCATCATTTTTCCAATTAATTGTGCCTTCATTTTTTCCGAAAAACCAGTATTGCAAGGTCGGAAAGTTATCCGTCGAAAGACACAGTCAAAGGCTTCTTTGGCCAATGCCCGATGTGAGGCCGAAAAAATACCAATTATCGATAATACTAAAAAAGCAACAATGCAAAACATATTAAGTTAGTACTCCAATAACTTTTTTCAATTCGTTTACAAATCTTTCGGCCTCCTCAATTGTGTTATAAAAAGCAGTGGATGCCCGAACACAATCTTTAACACCTCGATCATTAAACCACGAATGAACACAGTGTCTGCCGGAACGCACCATTATATTTGCCGTTTGATCCAATATTATTGAAATCTGATGCGACTGGGCTTTTGGATGGTAAAACGAGATAATTCCATTTCTTTTATCACTTTCTTTTGGTCCAATTATATTAATATCTGGAATTTTCTCTAATCCTTCAATAATAATTTCTGTCAATTTTTTTTCATGAGCTTCAATTTCACTCCAAGCAATTGATCCAAGATAACGTAGTGCCTCACCTAATCCTAGAATGCCACTATAGTCCTGAAGCCCGGCTTCAAATCTTTCTGGAATACCAAGTAACTCAAAATCAGTATAACTAGTATCGGCTACCGTACTTCCACCCACCTGATATGGTTGCAATTTTGCCAATTCTTCTTCCTTGCCATATAGGACACCGGTTCCTGTTGGGCCCAATGTTTTGTGCCCCGAGAATACAAAAAAATCTGTACCCCATTTACTAACTTCTGTCTGACGATGACCAGCCCACTGAGCTCCATCTAAAAGAACTTTGGCTCCAAACTGATGTGATTTTTTGATAATCTCTTCAAATGGTATAGTAACTCCGTCTAGGTTGGAAGTAATTCCTAAAGACACCATTTTTACTTTACTGCTTAGTTTTTGATTAAATGATTCCCAGTTCCAAGTACTGTCTATATTGGTTGAGAAAATTTCGACTTTAATTTTTTTAGTTTTAGCAAGGAGCAACCAAGGGACAAGATTGGAATTATGTTCTTTGTCGCTGATTAATACCACATCATCTTCAACAAATGGATATGAATTAGCAATCAAATTAATTCCTTCGGTGGTGTTACGGGTAAAAATAACCTCAGTTGGTTTTTTGGCTCCGATAAATTTGGAAACCAACAGACGAACGTCAGTTAACTTTTGTTGTAATTCGACTGCGAGACGGTAGTTACTTCTACCGGCACAGACAGGATAGTTTTCGTAATACTCTTTGATTGCGTCAACAACCTGCCTCGGCCGAAGACTTTGGCAGGCATTGTCAAGATAGATCCATTTATTGTCATCTAAGAAAGTAAAATCTTTCCGTATTTTTAATAAAGACATAATTTTATAAAGCGGCGTCAGCTACTGATTTCATGTCAGTCCAGCTGTATGCTCCGGCAAAATTAGTTGTGTTTAGATAAAATCCCGGAGTTCCGTTTACACCCAACGATGTTGCCAAGGCTGAATCTTCAGCCAAACGATTGTTATATTTTCCACTATCAAGACAACTCTTTAGTTCATTCTTGTTAACAGCGGAGGCTAAGAAATCGGCCATAATTTGTGATTTTGCAATATCATTTTTGACTTCGTCATTAATTAAAGTGTAACCCTTAGCAGACATTAATAGATCATGAGCTTGCCAAAACTTTCCCTGATCGTTAGCACAATAAATGGCTTTTGTTGCCAACTCTCCATTCCCGTGACCATTGGTGTAAAGCCAGACAAAATCTGCCTTTCCTTGATCTATAAGCTTTTTCATTTCTGTCACCGGAGCGACATATGTACCTGCTGCAAATTGAGGTCCCATTTTGGCACCAATTTCTTTATTCGCTCCTCCAGCTACGTGACAATAAGGACAACTTGGATCAGACACCATTACCATCAATAGTTTTTTATCACCTTTTCCGAATTTAACCACATTTTTGGCAAATAGGTCTTTGATAGTATCTATTGATATCTGTGGTTTAGCTGGCTGTTGAGCTTGTTGCTGTGCTTGCTGGGATGGGGCAATTGCTGTTGGAGACGTCTTTTCAGTACCATTAACTTTTCCAAAAAAATAACCACTAACAAACGTCATTACCAACAAAAGAGTACTAAAAAAATACAAACTGGGATGACTTAAAGTAATATAATTTTTGGAGTTTTCAATTGTGTTAATAGAGTCAGATTCAGGATTTTTTTGTTTTTTTCTAATCATTATAATTATTTATAAATTTATAATACTACAGAGTGTAGTAACATTATGGTTTGATGTCAATAATCAAGTCCTACATGGCATAGTATTCATCTCCTAGACTTCCACAAACATAGCGGTACAGTAGTGTCATGAAGAACAAAGAAGATGGAAAGATACAGGAAATAAAGCAAACAAGATATTGCCTTTATGCTAGAAAATCATCGGAATCAGACGAACGACAAGCAATGTCAATCGAGTCTCAAATTAATGAAATGAGAACACTTGCTGAACGAGAGAATTTATTCATAAAAGAAATTCGACAAGAAAGTCACTCAGCCAAATCTTCGGGGCTAAGACCTGTATTTAATAAGTTGTTGATCGACATTCGAGCAGGAGAATTTGATGCCATACTAACATGGGCACCAGATAGATTGAGTAGGAATGCTGGAGACTTAGGGACGCTAGTTGATCTGATGGACCAAGGAAAACTTGCGACCATTCGGACTTTTTCTCAATCATTTTCGAACAATCCAAATGAGAAATTTTTACTAATGATCTTATGCTCACAAGCTAAACTAGAAAACGATAATCGAGGAATTAATGTTCGAAGAGGAATGAGAGCAAAATGCGAAGCTGGATGGCGACCTAACATTGCTCCACTTGGGTATCTAAATGTCATGAGCTACAACCGAATCAGCTATGTCGAAGTTGATAAGGAGCGAGCTCCGATAATTAAACAAATATTTGATCGGGTGGCCAACAAAGGCCAAAGCGGTAGAACAGTAAAAATATGGCTCGACAAAATTGGGTTTACCACCCGAAGTGGAAAACCTCTGGCGTTAAGCAAGGTGTATAAAACATTAAAAAACACCTACTACTATGGTGAATTTGAATTCGGAGGAATAATTTACAAGGGAAATCACGAGCCTTTAATTACTAAAGATGTATTTGAAAAAGCTCAACAACAACTTTATGTTCCAGAAAAAGAATGGCACAAAAAGTTGTTCCCATTTAGAGGATTATGTAAATGTGGTAGCTGTGGGGAATGGATAACAGCTGAAGAAAAATACAAACGATATAAATATGGAAGATTTAAAAAATACATCTACTACCATTGTGGTAGACATATCGATTACGATTGCGACGAACCATATATAACCGAAGAAGAATTAATAAACCAGTTGGTAAGTCACATTGATGAAATAAAGTTAGATGAAAAAGTGTTAACAAATCAATTAAAAGATGAAATCGAAAGATTCCACTCATTAAGAGACGAGGTACTCCATCAAGAATTCCTTGCTGGAAATCTAAACCAATTTGATTATCCTCAAAAAATACCTATAGATCGGGACACCGCCAAAGAATACTTACTTCATGTTCTAAAAGCGGGGTCAGCTGAGGACAGGATTCAAATAATGTCAGCAATAAAGACAAAATTTACACTTCACAACAAACAATTGACAATAAACTAATTACTGAATTGTCGGAGTTAATGTAATTCCAATTTGCTTTAACAATAGAATATATTTTGTTGTTAGTTTATCAATTGTGCTTAATACTGTTTTGTATTCACTCTCGGATATGGGTATTTGCTTCTTAATCTTTTTTGTATGAGTAATGTTTTCATTTGTATATTGTTTAATTCTTGTACAAGTGTCGGCCAATTCTTTAACATCTTTTTCCACTATTGATTTATCAAGATAACCATCTGCCCCAAAATTCCTTTTAAATTCGCTATTTGGTATTGATTTTGTGAAAGACATAATTATTGGATCTTGACCTGCAAAATTGTAATCCTTTAACCACATTTCCGCATACCATTTTTCGGTTATCCATTTGTTTGAGTTCATTAACTTTGTTAAAAGACTTAATAAGCTAATTTCTCCATTAAGTATTCCTAATTGTCTTCTTATTGCTGTTAAATTTGACTGATAATGTGATCTTGAAACCTCAAGGGCAATCAAAGAGTTTTGACTTTGTAACAATGGTTTGACCGCTTGTTGAAATACATTTTCCTTACCAAGCAACGCTGTCACCTCGTTTTGAATAATATTTATATTTTTTAGAGCAGATTCAATAAATTCTTTTTGTCTTTTAGTCATATAATATTATCCCAGATCCTTGTCAATCTTGTTTCTAAAAGTATGATTTTTGCGTGTTACAGGCTGTTTAAGTGAAAAATGTTGAATTTGGAGAATATACACCAACAGGTTAGGACAATACTTGACTAGCAAGTGGGTCGCATAGAACTTTGACCCTTTGGCGGAAGGAGAGGGAGTCGAACCCT
>DDWP01000028.1 GCA_002345725.1 Candidatus Shapirobacteria bacterium UBA2283 | reverse complement strand
AGGTGTCGATTATGATGGTAATGGAGTAATTAATTCTGTTGACAGAATTAAGTGTTTACAAAAGAAATAAGAATAAGGTAGAATACGAGAATTAAAAAGGAGGTGGATTGATGCCAATTATTGTAAAAAAGAAAAAAGGTGAATCAAAAGACGATGTAATAGGTAAGTTTCGTAGGCTTTCTATTGAGGAGGATATAACTGAAGAAGTCCGAAAAAGAACAGCTTATGTTAAGCCTGCTAAGGCGCGTTATGCCAAAAAGAAAATAATCTTATGGCGAGAAAAATGTCGTCGAAGAGCCAAAAAAAGAAGGTATTAAATGAAAAATAAATTAAAGGCCGATGCAGTATCAGCTTTGAAAGGTCATGATCAAGTCCGGGTGGATGTATTGAGGTTCTTAGTATCCTTAATTGATAAAAAAGAACTACAATTACCACCTGGACAGATGACTGAGGCTGAGGAGATGTCTGTATTAAGAAAAGAACTAAAGAATAAGGAGGAGTCGAGAGAGATGTTTGTTAAGGGAAATCGAATGGATCTGGTAAAACAGTTGGATTATGAGATATCCGTTTTAAAAGAATATTTGCCAGCAGAGATGACAGATGAAGAATTGGAAAAGATTGTTGATGAGGCAATAATTGAAGGGAATAAAGTTTTTGGAAATGTGATGAGAATTGTAGTGACCAAGGTATCTGGCAGAGTAGGTGGAGAAAAAATTGCGCCTCTCGTAAAACAAAAATGTCAAATGTAATTTTGATAAAACATCCGAAGAATTGGGGTATTGATGAGGACTTAGTGCTTAAAAAGGCAAAAAAAGCGTTGAAGATAAAGGGCTTGGATGGGGTGGAGTTGAGTGTAATTTTTGTAGGTAGAAAAAAAGCTAAAGACTTGAATGTGACTTATCGTAATAAAACCTATATACCTCAAGTACTGGGCTTTCCCATGGACAAAGAGATCTCAAGTGATGGTTTGATACATTTAGGGGATATAGTAATTTGTACACAGAAATTGAAATATGAAGTTGAGTTTCAAAATAGCACAATTGAAAAAGTATTGGAAGAATGGATGGTTCATGGAGTTGAGAATTTGTTGATATAGTTAGACTCATTGCTGGTAGAGGGTAATTCATCTAGAATGGTTTGCATGACAGTGTTTCACTTAAAATACAGACCACAAAAGATAGCGGATCTGGATTTGGCTGAGGTTAGGCTGTCTTTATCAAAAGTCTTAAATAGTGGGGATGTTCCCCAGTCGTTTTTGTTTGTGGGGCCAAAGGGTGCAGGTAAAACTTCGGCAGCAAGAATATTGGCTAGAGCAGTTAATTGCCTTAATCCGGAAAATGGTGATCCTTGTGGAGAGTGTGATAATTGCAAAGAGATAGTAAAAGGTGGAAGTCTTGATGTAATTGAAATGGATGCGGCTTCAAATAGGGGAATTGATGAAGCCAGAAGTTTAAAAGAGAAAGCATATCTGTTGCCAAGCAAATTAAAGAAAAAGGTTTTCATTATAGACGAGGTACACATGATGACTCGGGATGCTTTTAATGCATTGTTGAAATTGATTGAAGAGCCACCGGCCCATACTATTTTTGTGCTTTGTACTACTGATGAAGAAAAGATACCGGATACAATAATGTCGAGGTTGATTAAGGTTAGTTTTAGGAAAGGAACGCCAGAAGAGTTAAGAAAATCTTTGAGAAGAGTGGTGGAAGGGGAGAAAACAAAAATTGATGAGGCTTCTATTGAAATGGTGGTGGCTAAGAGTGATGGAAGTTTTCGTAATTTACAAAAAACTTTTAATGAGATAGTTTTGCGTTATGGACAGGATATATCTTTGGAGAATGTGGAGAGTTATTTTGATCAGAAGAATGGTGGGTATTCTTACGAAGAAATTGAAGAAGATATGGTGGTTGGTGAAGTGGCTGTAATATTAGAAAAACTTGAGAAAATGGCTGAAAAAGGGGCAGATTTTAGATCTTATCGAGAGGGAATGTTGGTTTATTTTCAAGACAAATTATTAGGAGGGTTGGGTGTGCCTGGAAGAGGTGTGTCAAAAATTGCTGTAGTAGACCTGGAAAAGTGGTTGCAGCTATTAATTGTGGCGGGTAAACAAGAGAAAGATGTGGGATTAGAACAATTGCCGTTACAATTGGCAGTAGCAGAGTTCTTAAGTCAAAAGTCTAAAGTCAAAAGTCTAAAGTCTAAAGAAGAGCCTGAAGAAAAGAAAATAGAAAAAATAGAAATAAAGAATGAGGCGAAGAGTAGTGTGAATATTGGGGTGGAGGTGGAGGAAATAATGAGAGATTGGGGGAAAGTATTGACAGCAGTTAAGCCGTTTAATCATTCGGTTGAAGCGTTTCTTCGAGCAGCTAGGCCAAAATCTATAGATGGTAATGTAATAACATTGGAAGTTTATTATCCATTTCATAAAGATAAGCTTGAAGAGCAAAAGAATCGACAGATAGTTGAGAATGGCTTGAGCCAGATTGTGGGTTCTCCGGTGACCTTGGAGTGTGTTTTGGGCAAGAATAACGATAGGGGTGGAGATCTTATAGTCCAAAGTAGCCCGGTGGTAGAAAATGAAAAAGCAGATGTGGCTAAAGACGCGTCTAGCGATGATATTTACGACGTAGCGAAGGAGATATTTGGATGAAGGGGCGAGAAGTTAGAATTTCGCAAAAAGAATATAAAAAGAGTGATGCCTATCAAAAAGGTCCAAAACGAAGAGGAATGGGATTTTTTGGGGATGATGCGGCACAAACAACTCACCATGAACCGGCTCAGTTTGAAATGCCAGTGGCCAGAAGGCGAGTAACAGCTCAGCAAAGGATGTTAGGTCTTAGTCGGCCTGAGCATGCTGCTTTTCACCTGGTTCGTACTGAGTTGTTTGGTAGAAAAGAAGATAATCAGGCTTTTTGTGGTCAGGTATCAGAAATGGATGAAAAGGACTCGGATCAATTTGAGAGGATTATGGATAATCCGCAAAAAGTATTAAAAATTAGACAAGAGATATTAGGACGCCGCAAAAAGTTTGGGATTAGATGATAGAATTGGTAGTTAAAAAGTTTTTTCTAAAATATGTTTGACAAAGCTAAAATGGCAATACAGGTGTTTAAAATGAAAAAGGCGATTGAAGATGTGTCGTACCCTTTGGATGAAAGTGGAATCGAGATAGATGTTGGAGGATTTATGGCGATGAGTGAGCCAAAAATAAAGAAATTAGTGGTGAACGGAGTGGAAAATAGAATGCTCTTGGAAGTCATAAATAAAGCGTTAAAGAAGGCCACTGAGTCTTCTATGAAAAAGATGCAAGAGATGGGTAAAGACTTAGAAGGTGCCATGTAACCAATGACTGCACTGCCTAGACCTATTGTTGATTTGATTGGTGTCTTTGAAAGATTACCGGGTATTGGGCCAAAAAGTGCTACTAGATTAGCATTTTATTTGCTAAATGCTCCAAAACATTTTGTGGAGGAGATTAGTAATGACCTTTTAGAAATGAAAAAAAGTATTAAGATCTGTAATGAATGTTTTGGAGTCAGTGAAAGTGAGGTGTGTGAAATCTGTAGTGATAGTTCTCGAGACAAGAGTTTGATTTGTGTGGTGGAGCGAGCCATTGATGTGATTGCCATTGAAAACTTAGGTGGATACAAAGGGGTTTACCACGTGTTGGGAGGAACAGTTAATCCACTTAATCATGTAGGGCCGGAAGATCTTAAAATTAATGAACTGATTGATAAGATAGAAAATAGAGAGGTGTCAGAAGTTATCTTGGCGACTAACCCAACAATGGAAGGGGAGGCAACAGCATTGTATATAAATAAAAAAATTCAAACTCAAAACTTAAAACTTAAAATTACTAGAATTGGTAGTGGTTTACCAATGGGGGCAGATTTGGAGTTTGCTGATCAGGCAACTTTGAGTAGAGCTATGGAGGGAAGAAGGACAATTTAATCAACAATATGGGTGATTCAATACTAAAAAAAGTTTTGAAAAATTTGGGGCAGATAGTAGTTGAAACTGGAAAAGAGTCCGTTTTGGAAACTGGAAAAATAACTGAGTCGATAATTACGGGAAAAGAGTTATTGGGAGATGTAAAAACATTGAGTGGTGAAGAATACTCTAAAAAACAGGCTGAAGACCAGAAAGAGATCTCAGATCTTAGATCTCAGATCTCAGGACGAAATGTGGAGGGAGAGATAAAGCAAATTGTTAAAGAAAAAGAACAGGAGGAAGATGAGCAGGAAAAGCAAATGTTACAACAAATTAAAGCACAAAGAGAAGCAGAAGAAAGAGAGAGGATGCAACTAGAATCGCAAATGGGTTTGTCGAGTAATCCGAACAAACAAAAGAAATCTCGAGGGAGTGCGTTTGTAAAGGGCAAGAGAAAGACTCAGCAACCAGATCCAACCACGATGTCTCAGACATCTGAGAAGGGTGGGAAGATGGAATAAAGTAATCTATTGACACAATATGTACACCGATGTACACTTAATGCATGACCAAGACAATGTCGGTAACTCAATTAAGAAAAAACATTTTTGATGTAGTTGAGGCAGCTAGAGTGAATAAACAAATTACAAGAATAATGCTTCGTGGAGAAGTGGTAGCAGAGATTGGGCCAAAGAAGGTGGTAAAAAAAACAAAAAGTACTTTTCTTGATTTAGTAAAAAGTTTTCCTAAACAAGAATCGATGACCGTTGAAGAAATGGATATGGCTTATAGAGTTGCAATGGAGAAAAAGCATGGCAAATATATTTCTGGACGTAAATAGATTAATTGGCTTAATTAAGGGTGAAGAGATCGATAATTTGAGTGGTCATAATTTGATGATTTCAGTATTGTCCTGGCACATTACTTGTTATTTGATGAAATGGAAGATGCCTCATGAAAAGCTAAAAAGAATGTCTGAGGTGTTGGCTGCTGTTGAGTTAACTAATGAAATAGTTAAAAAATCGATTATGGGACCAACAGATGATTTTGAAGATAATGTACAGTTAAACTCAGCAGCTGAAGGGGATTGTGACTACTTTTTGACTATGGATAAGAAGTTGTTGAAAATGAAGTTTTTTGGAAAAATGAAAATTAGTGATAAAATATAGCGTAATGAAGCCTGTGTCTAAGTATTTTGTAATGATCTGTTGTACCTCCTGTTAGGGGAGGCTTTTAACGTATCGTACGCCTCCCAAATTTGGGAGGTTTTTTTATTTAAAAATTTTTAAAAATATTATGAAATTTACATTAAACAAGTTAATAGGAAAAACGCCGATGATTGATCTGTCGAAGTATTCGGTGAATTCAAAGGTTAAAATTTTTGCCAAATTAGAGGGTAATAATCCAGGGGGATCGATAAAAGATAGGGTGGCCTGGAGAATGGCTAGTGAGGCAAGTAAGAGGGGGTTGCTAAGAGATGGGTTGACTCTGGTAGAGCCGACTAGCGGCAACACTGGGATTGGTTTGGCGATGCTGGCACCTGTGTTTGGTTATAAGTTTGTAGCGGTAATGTCACGACATGCAAGTATTGAGAGAATTAAATTACTTGAGGCATACGGGGCGTCGGTGATTTTGGTCGATACTAGTAAGACAACTACAATCGATATGGCTAAAGAGATGGTCAGGAAAGAATCAGATAAATATCTGATGTTGGATCAATATCAAAATGAGAATAATGTGTTGGCACATTACTTCGGAACTGGGTTAGAAGTTATTAAAGACGTCCCTGATGTAACTAATTTGGTAGTAGGAATTGGAACAACGGGGACAATTGTGGGTGTGAGTAGAAGGCTAAAAGAGTGGAGTAAAAATATTAAGGTGACTGGACTAGAGCCGATTAAAAATTCAGAAATACAAGGTTTGAGAAATTTAGAGAACTATATGCCGCCGATTTTTAGGCGAGAATTAATAGATGAGGTTAAAACATTAGTTGATGACGAGGCTTTTGACTTGGCAAGAAAGTTGTTTAAGAACGATGGTTTGTCAGTAGGAATTTCTTCTGGAGCGGCATTATGGGGAGCTGTAGAGGTTAGTAGGACTATTAAAACAGGAACAATTGTAACTATTTTTCCTGATCGAGGAGATAGATATATTAGTACTAAACTGTTTAGTTAATAATTGGATATAATTTAACTATGCAAAAAGTATTTTTTTACAACACAGCGACAAGAAAGAAAGAAGAATTTAAACCAATTGAAGAGGGGAAGGTGGGAATATATTCCTGCGGTCCGACAGTTTATTGGAACCAGCACATTGGCCACATGTATTGCTATGTTCAGTGGGACACTTTGGTGCGATTTTTAAGATATATAGGTAATGATGTGAATTGGGTAATGAACGTAACTGATGTGGGACATTTGACATCTGATGCGGATACTGGTGACGATAAGATGGAAAAAGGGGCAAAAAGAGAAGGCTTGACTGTGTGGGAAGTAGCCAAAAAATATGAAGAGCAGTTTAGAGAAAGTTTGAAACTACTGAATATTAAGGGAATTAATACTATTTGCCGAGCAACTGAGCATGTAGAAGAACAGATTGAGTTGGCTGGGAAAATCGAAAAGAATGGTTTTGCTTATCTAACAAAAACAGGGTTAGTTTTTGATACTGGGAAATTTGCTGATTATGCTAAGTTTGCCAACTTGAAACTTGAAGAGATGGACTCGGGGAATAGAGTTGAAGTGGACGAAGAAAAGAAAAAACCTTGGGATTTTCTTTTGTGGGTAATTAATCAACCGGAACATATCATGAGGTGGCTGAGTCCTTGGGGCGAAGGTTTCCCTGGCTGGCATATTGAATGTACAGCCATGTCTACTAAGTACTTAGGTGAGACATTTGATATCCATACTGGAGGGATTGAACATATCGGAGTACATCACACTAACGAAATTGCTCAAGGCTATGGAGCATTTGGACATCAGACGGCTAATTATTGGATACATAATGCCTGGTTGACATACGAAGGTGCGAAAATGTCAAAGAGCTTGGGCAACATTGTATTAGTGTCTGATTTGGTGGAGAAGAATTATGATCCATTAGCAATGCGATATCTGATTTTGACATCTAGTTATGGGAAAGGGATGGATTTTACCTTTCAACTATTGGATGTGGCTCAGACATCATTAAATAAGTTGATAAAAGCAGCTCAGGTCGAAGGAGAAGGAAAGGTATTAAGCGAAGTGGTGGAGATGTTTGTCAATAAAGTTGGTGATGATCTGTCGATGCCGGAGGCGATGGCAGTAGTTTGGAAAATGGTAAAAGGGGACTACGAGCCTCGGGATATTAAAGCAACACTTCTTGAACTTGATAAAATTTTGGGGTTGGACCTGGGTAGAGAAATTGTTAAAGAGATAATACCCGAAGAGGTAGAAGCCTTAGGCAAACAGAGGTTTGAAGCAAAGATGGCTAAGAACTGGGCAGAAGCGGACAAGTTAAGAGATGAAATTCGAGAAAAAGGTTATATAATAGAGGACAAAGAAGGTGGTTATAATTTTAAAAAAATCTAATGACAGCTGCGGATGCACGAAAAATAATAGTTGATATGGAGGTTTCGGCTGATACAATGTTGAAAGCTGAAGCAATGTTGGAAAAGTACGGGGAAAATGAAGAAATACCCGAAGAACTTATTAATCAAATACTTAAAGTTGTAGACGCTGATTTTGATCCCGCAAAAGTCGTGGAAGATATGATAAACTAGATAGTTTTATGAAAGATAATCAACACAAATATCAAATGGTTCTGGTTCTTGCACCAAAAGTGGAAGAAGTAGAGAAAGAAAAAGTTTTTGCCAAAGTTGAGGCTTGGTTGGACGAGAGTCAGGCTAAGATAGTCAAGAAAGACAACTTGGGTGTCAAAGAACTTGTTTACGAGATTGCTAAACTGAGAAAAGGTGACTTTTGGTCTTTTATGGTCGAATCACCCAAGCCAGTAAAATTGCAAGAGCTTAACTTGTTCTTAAATAGAGAATCAAATGTCATTCGCTATTTGATTTTAAAAAATCCCGTTAATATTAAACCTGTAAAAGGTAAGTAAATATTTATTAAAGTAGAAACATATGCCGAGTAGATGTCTAAATAGAGTCCTGTTAATAGGGAACCTTACCCGTGATCCAGAATTGCGTTATACTCCATCTGGAATGGCAGTATCAAGCTTTGGCTTGGCTACCAATAGAGTATGGATAACCAAACAGGGTGAGAAAAAAGAAGATGCTCAATTTCATCGAATTGTGGCTTGGAATAAATTAGCTGAATTATGTTCACAACTTTTATCAAAGGGTAGAAGAATTTATGTTGAAGGTAGAATTCAATATCGTGAGATCGTTGACTCTACTGGCGTCAAGAAACAAGTGTCAGAAATAGTAATTGATGACATGATTATCTTAGATAACAAAGGTGTAGCTATGTCCGGTGGTAACCAAGGTGGTCATTTTGATCAACCGGTTGCTGGTGGAATGGCTGAAGAAGTCGAGATTACACCCAATGGTGAGATTGAAGACATTGTTATTCCCGACGAAATCGGAGAAATACCATTAGTTGACGATAATAAATAATTAAAAGGAAAATATGGGAATAAGACCAAAAAAAGAAAAAATGAGACCCCGTTCTCGGGAATGTGCTTTTTGTAAGGCTAATGTTGAGCCAGTATGGAGTGATGTCGAAAGATTGGCTGAATACTTGTCACCTCGAAGCCGTATACTTAAGTCTTCTTTTACCGGTGTCTGTGTAAAGCATCAGCGTCAGTTGGCAGTTGCTATAAAGCAATCCCGACATTTGGCTCTGTTGCCCTTCACTAGCCAGGAGTAAGATAAGCTTGTATAATTAGTTTAATGAAAGATGGATTGATACTGGAGTTTGATGGGGTGTTGTTGTACGGTGATTCTCTATCTGCATCTGCCGGAGTGCGTCTGGTAAATAGTTTTTTTGATTTATCATCAAGCGATAAGGGGAAAGTATTGGTGGTGGAAAAATTGTCAACAGTAACTGTATTAAAGGCAGAGGTAGTGGGAACGGTGGCAATAATTACCAAAAATGGTCCAAGTGATTTGAATGATGGTAGAATTAAAATCAGTTTGCCGATCATTTCTTTATTAGAAACTGATTTTAATAAATTACTTTCTAGCAACTTGGAGGGAGTAAAAAAAGTTTCTATTGATAAAGATCAGGATAAGCTTTTCTTAGAAGTTTAATTTTTTTTAATGCGTAAGATTAGGAATGTTTTCTTATTGTTATCTTTGTTGTCGCTGGTTTCTTTAATTAGTTACCGCCTTGGAGAGAATAGCAGTAATAAGTTTGGGTTGACCGGCACCAGTGAATTTAACTTGTCAAAAATGTGGTATGTTAAGGGCAGATTAGAGACGTTGTTTTTAGAGAAAGATAAATTTGATGATAAGAAAATGGCGGAGGGGGCTATCTCAGGAATGGTGTCTTCTTTGGAAGATCCTTATACTTTTTATTTACCTGCGGCTGAGAACAAAAGCGCCAATGAGGATTTGGCTGGTCAATTTGGTGGAGTGGGCATAAGTTTGGGTTATAAAGATAAAACCTTATCGGTAATGGCACCTTTGGCTAAGACTCCGGCGGAAAGAGCTGGATTACAGTCGGGTGATTTGATACTTAAAATAACTGATAAAAATAAAAAGATTGAGAAAAATACTGTGGGTATAAGCCTACAAGAAGCGGTGGAAATAATCCGAGGAAAAATAGGTACTGAAGTGACTTTAAACATGTATCGGGAAAGCTCGAAGGAAACTTTTGATGTAACTCTAAAAAGAGAAAATATTGTAGTGCCAAGTATTGAACTAGAATTTAAAGAGAAGGATGGGAAAAGAGTTGCGTGGGTAAAGTTGTATAAATTTACAGATTTGCTTTATAAAGAATGGGGAGAGATAGTGACAAATATTAAAAAAGAAAATACTGCTGGAATAGTACTGGACTTGCGTAATAATCCGGGTGGATATCTACAAGCATCAGTGATGGTGGCTTCTGATTTTTTAAAGAGTGGAATAGTCGTGTCGCAGGAATCGTCTGATGGTTCCAAGGAAGATTATGTGGTGGATAAGACTTTGGGAAGATTGGTGGATACTAAAGTGGTAGTGTTGGTGAATGGTGGCTCGGCTTCAGCTTCGGAGATATTGGCTGGAGCATTGAAAGAGTATAAGAGAGCGACTTTGGTAGGGGAAAAGACTTTTGGCAAAGGAACTGTCCAACAACCGGAAGATTTTTCCGACGGATCGGGAATTCATGTAACTATTGCTAGATGGTTGTTACCTAATGGAGTAAATATTCATAAAGTGGGTGTGTCTCCTGATGTGGAGGTCGTCTATGAACCGCCCAAGGAAGAAGGCTCCAAAGCTGATAACCAGCTTGATAAAGCGATAGAGGTGTTGTTGAAACAATAGTCATTTTGAATATAATTGAATTTATGAATAGTAAAAATTTAATATATATTTTTATTGGTGTAGTGATCGGAGCGGGGTTGATGGGGGGTGGGGGATGGTTGACTTATAAAGCTTTAGATAGGGTAGGAAGAGTGGAGAAGACTCTGGAGGTGTCCAATGAGGAGTCGGTGGTGACTCGGGTGGTGGAGAAGGCTACTCCAAGCGTAGTAACTGTATCGATAAGTAAAATTAATAAGGTGTTTGACCCTTTTGCTGGTTTTGATTTTTTTGGAGGTTTTGGGACAGCCCCAACTGAAGAAAAAATAGAAAAAGATATCGGAACTGGATTTATTATTTCGGCTGACGGCTTGGTGGTAACTAACAAGCACGTTGTGTCGGATACTAGCGCTAAATATAAAGTGGTGATTGGTAAGGACGAAGTGGTCGAAGTGACGGAAATTTATCGTGATCCGGAGAATGATCTGGCGATATTGAAAGTTAAGAAAGATAATTTAGTACCAGTGACATTGGGTGATTCGGAAAAAATAAAAGTGGGACAGACAGTGATCGCTATTGGAACAGCTTTGGGTGAATTTAGATCGACAGTGACAACTGGGGTTATCTCGGGACTGGGGCGAGGGATAGTGGCTGGTAGCCCACTTGAAGGCTCGGAAAAGTTAAGTAATGTGATTCAGACTGATGCGGCGATTAACCCGGGAAATTCGGGAGGGCCGTTATTTAATTCAAGTGGTGAAGTGATTGGGGTAAATGTGGCGGTGTCTCAAAATGGACAGGGGATTGGTTTTGCTTTGCCAATTAATATGGTCAAAGAGTCGATTAATAACTTTAAGACAACAGGGGAGTTTGATAGGCCTTATCTAGGGGTTGGATATCAGATTATATCTAAACAAGCGGCATTGTTGAATGAGGTGCCGGCCGGGGCTTATGTTAGACAAATTGGGGATGGTAGTCCAGCTCAAAAGGCAGAACTAAAAGTGGGAGATATCATAACAGAAATTGATGGGAACAAAATCGTTGAGGATTTCTCGATTGCTAATTATATTAACAAAAAGAAAATTGGTGATACGCTTAACTTAAAAGTGTATCGGGAGAATAAGGATATTACCGTTTCGGTGAGGTTGGAGAAGAGGGAGTAGCTAGATTATTTGGGTCTTTTTTGTGTCAATGATTGGCGAATAGTGGGAATGTTAGCTGGAGCTTTGAGTTGTGGCTTTCCATACTCTTGTCTTACCTGATCTAGTGTTTTTCCTCCAGGAATTTTGGTGTTTCCGCTTGGAGGAGTCTCTGGTCGGCCATTGCCGATACTGATAGCTGTTTGGCCCATAGTTGTAATATTATCTTGTTCTAACAACTAGTGCTTCTTTCCCGTGTTTTTTGATGTAAGCTTGGTAAGCTTCATTACTTGGAAAGTTTTCTAGTTTGAGTGTTAAAGGTTGACCTCTTCTTTTTAAGATTGCTTCTGGCATTTCTCCTGGACGTGAAGAATCGCTGCCTCCGAGGACACAGGGGAGTGGAGTTATTGGTAGTGTATCCATATATTTATTATACTATAGGACTTTGAATATGCAAGAGATGTGTATCAAAGGCTTGTTTTAGTGGATGTCGGTAACACTTTTGTTGCCGGTGGGGCGAATAGGCCTATTTCGGTTGCGACTGAGATAGTTTGCGCCTTCTCTGGTGACTGGGGCGGGTGTGTTATTTGGAGCTGAACCTAAAGTTGTTCTTCTAACTTGAACTACTGGAGCTACTTTTATCTCTTGAGTTGCTGGCTTGAGGACTGCGTCACAGTGAGGACAGATATCGTGTTCTGGTCTGACAGGTAGACGACAGGTTTCGTGAAGTGTTTCTTCGAGCTCGGGGACTAGCCTAGTAATACTAGCTCTTGGTTGAGAGGAGTGTTCAGAGCTTTTGCCAGAAGGTCGGTGTCCAATTGAGATGACTGTCATAATTTGCCAGGATTATAGCAATTATTATATTGTGTTTTATTGTCTATTTAATGGTTTGGTGATTCGGGCCACAACTGGTGTGGATAAATCACCATGGTCAATAACGCTTTTAATTGCCCATTCGTAATCAGTATCAGCAGGGGTGAGGTATTTGACCACTCCAATTAGTTTATCGACATCTGGAAGAGTCTGTCTTACGGTTGTGGGAAAAGGTAGTTGTTTTTTCTCGTTTTCTTGGTGAGCAATTAAGCCAAAGATGTCTCGGACGATAGGTTGTGACCCTTTGGCAATGTCTATGGCTGTTAGAACGGTGTTGCCACTCTCAAGTTTGAGTCGAATAATTCTGGCATGGACTTTTTGATTATCACCAACAATTTCGACAGTTTTTCCAACTTGTGGCATATTTATTACGTATACAAATAATGAGGAATTTTATACCTATAATATTATGTTGTCAAGTTTTACCTTAGTTTTCAGTCTTTTCAGGTTCATCGAGGATGGTGAGCTCAAGAAGCATGTCGGTGATATCGCCGTCTAAGCATTTAGTTAGATTGAATTCTTTGTTGATACGGTGGTCTTTGATTTGATTTCTAGAATAATTGTAGGTACGAATCTTGTCAGCACGCATAGCTAACCCAATCTTGTCTCGAGTAGAACCATTGGCGGCAAGGCGTTTGTCTTCCTCAATTTGCCATAATTTGGCACGTAATAAGTCCCAAGCAATCTCCCGATTTTGTTCTTGGCTTCGCTCTTGCCTAACTGAAAAAGTTAATCCGGTAGGTCTGTGGAGTAGGCGAACGGCAGTACTAACTTTGTTGACATTCTGACCACCATTTCCACCAGCTCGGGAAGCAGTCATTTCGACTTCGTCAGGATTGATGATGATTTCATGAGAGGTAACTTGAGGCATGACAACGACAGCGGCAGTGGATGTCTGGATACGACCGTGTTTTTCGGTAATGGGGACACGTTGAACTCGGTGAGTGCCAGTTTCCCACTTAAGCTGGTTAAAACAGTCGATACCAGATATTTTAAGCAGATTGCTATCGAGAATTTGAACTTTCCAGCCGACTTTGCCAGCATAACGGGAGTACATTTTCATCAGATCATCCATCCAGATGGTTGACTCGTCGCCACCAGGACCGGGACGGAATTCTAATAGGGCTATATTTGAGTTAGTAGTTGGCATAAAACCTCCTAGCTAATTTGTTTCTTTCTTGGCTTTTTTATCAGCAATTTGCTTGGCTTTGGCAGCTTTATAGGTGGTGCCTTGGGTCATTTTCTCTTTGAACTTGTCAATTCTTCCCTTAATGTCGACGAATTTTTGTTGACCGGTGAAGAAAGGGTGACATTTGGAACAAACTTCGACGTCAATCTTGGTTAGAGTTGAACCAGTAGTAAATTTGTTGCCACAGGCACAGTTGACCTGACAGTCATCATGGTAGGTAGGGTGTATATTAGCTTTCATAGTAGTAGATTATAGCAGAGAACTGATAATTTCGCCTTGTTCAATTGTCTTTTGTTCACCGGTGGACATGTTTTTGATAGTTACTTGATTATTTTGGGCTTCGTCAGGGCCGATGACGGCAACAAAGGGGATATTTTTGTCGCTGGCGTACTTAAACTGTTTACCTAATTTCTCGGCGGTGGGGTAGAGGAGGGTATTAATATTATTTTGTCTTAATAATGAAGCGAGTTTGAGTGATTGTTCGTCTTGTCCAAAATTAGCGATCATGATCTTAGTAGTGGTTTTTTGAAGATCTGGGAGCAAGTTTAATTCAATAATACAGTCGACGATGCGGTCGAGGCCGATAGTTGTACCAACTGCTGGAATATTTGGTCCACCCAAGACTTCAACTAGGTTGTCGTAACGGCCACCACCAGTAATAGAGCCAATCTTTGGTTCTTCGACATAGGTTTCAAAAATAGTACCAGTGTAATAATCTAGACCTCGAACCATGGTGGGGTCGAAAATATAGGCGGTGTCGGGGACACCAAGGAGCTTGATTTGATCGAAGACCTGTTGGAGCTCTTGATCTGGTTTGATACTTTTAATGAGTTCAAAAATTTGATTAATTTTACCTATATCTAGGCCTTTAGAGATGAGCTCTTTTGTTACTCCATCTTGACCAATTTTTTGGAACTTGTCGAGAGATTGAAGTACGGTATTTTGGTCTTGGTCGATACCGGAATCGGTGAGTATTTGGCGAAGAACTGTTCGGCTATTTATACGGATGCTGTATTTTTTAAAATTGAGTCGAGTAAGTATTTCATAGATGACAGCAATGATCTCAGCATCAGCAATAGGTGAGTCGGTGCCGAAGGTGTCGCAGTCACATTGAAGGACTTCTCGGTAGCGACCTTTTTGGGGTTTTTCGGCTCGATAAACTGACTGGAGTTGGTAGCGTTTAAATGGTAGAGGTAGCTCATTACCATAGATAGCCAGGACCTTGGCAGTGGGTACTGTCAGGTCGTATCGCAGACCAATCTGACGGTCACCTTGATCAGTAAAAGCGTAGACTAACTTGTCAGCTTCTTCACCGTATTTACCCATGAGGGTAGTGGCGTATTCTAAAGCTGGAGTCTCGAGTGGCTCGAAACCAAATTTTTCAAAAGATTCGACTAAAATCTTCTTGACATAATTTCTGACCACCATGGTTTCCGGCAAAAAATCACGGAAACCTTTGAGTGTTTGTACTTTGTTCTGATTCATAATTTGATTGTAACATTATAATTTTTCTTACCCGGCAGCTGGGCTGCCGGGAGATAGTTAGATATTATTGATAATATCTGTCAGCATCTGAGGAAGCTCAATTAACTTGTCTACTTCCACATATTCATTGGCACTGTGAGCCATTTTTTGGCAACCAGCACCGATGGTAAAACAGATCGGTCGATTAAACTTCTCCCAAAGTAGCTGGATATCTATATAACCTGACTCGGTGATGTTTTTAAATGGCAACCCGAGTGAAGGGATAGAACTAATTGGAGTAGTCCAAGAACCAAAGTCATAATTAATAGTTAATCGAGATACAGTGACTTCTAACTCTCGAGCAATATCCAGTACCCTTTGTCTGACTATATTGGCAGTTAGATTTTGATCATCTGGCCGAATGTCGATAGTAAATAGACATTTTTCCGCCACGACATTTGGCGCCGAACCACCCTTGATTAATCCGATGTTTACCGATGTTTTGATTTGTTTTTCTAATTTTTGACAGAGAGTAATGCTGGTATTAATGGCGTTGATACCGTTTTTTGGGGTAGCAGCATGACAACTAGCACCAGTAATTTCTATCTCAATCTCGATCAGGCCTCGGCAGCCATTACTGATCTCTAGCTCGCTACCGTCAAGAGATATAATTCTACTTGGTTTGATGATGTTGCCATAGTCGGCGATAAACTTTTTCATACCAAGAAAGCTGTACTCTTCGTCGATGTAGAACAGAAAACCAGTATTGTCTGGCAAATTGTCTTGACAGGCGAGAATCATCATGGCGGCTAAGCCACTTTTCATATCGGTAGTGCCACGACCATAGAGGCGACCTGCTTTAATAACGGGTGTGGTCGGTGGAGTATTCCAGTCATTTAGGTCGACACCAACAGTGTCGGTGTGACCAATGATTAAGGTTTGAATATCTTCACCGTTACTAGCGAGGATATTGTAGCGACCGTCAACGACGAGCTGCTTAGTTAATCTTAGTGTTGAGTTATCTTTTAAATAATCAAAAATAAAATCAGCTAGTTTTATTTCGTTGGTTGATCCGTTAACCCAGGAGGGGATAGAAACTAATTGTTTGGTTAGGTTTAAAATGTTTTGCATATGTTAAGTTTAAACAAATAATAAACTTTTTAGTGAGGTCCGTAACCTGATTCTACATATTGGCCAACGTTAACCCACTTTTTTGATTCTGAATCCCATTCGAAATCGATGTGTTTAAATCCACCCATTATGCCAATATCTTCCTGATAGGACTTTTTTAATGGTTCACCTTCTGCTGGGGGTGTAGTTGTATATTTTTCCCACCATTCATTTTCACGGGCGATTCTTTCTTGCTCTCGTGTTTTTATATCGGCAACAAATTGTTTAGTTTTGTCGACAATATTTGTAATGAAATTTTTTCTTTCTGTCATATTTTTATAAATAAATTTTTTAATAATTGGGGATCTGCCAGAGGCGGATTGGGTATTTCGTATCCAAAAAAAAGCCCCTGTTACGGGGCTTTAGATAATTTAATAAAGTTTTAAGACACGAAAACACCCCGTTGGTTTTGTGCCACGGTATGGGTGTGATGTAAATTGTTTGATATTAAATTTTGCATATTTTTGTTAGAGGAACAGACACACAGGTCTGTTCCTACTTTGGGGTGGTATACCGGACTTGAACCGGCAACCTCAGCTTTCACAGAGCTGCGCTCTAACCAATTGAGCTAATACCACCAGATATAAAAAAACCCGCTCTTGGCGGGTGCTTGTTTTGATACAACAATTACCGCCAACTAGTTGGTGGTATGGTGATGGTTTAGGATCACGACTGCTGTATTCATTGAGGATATTGTAGCAATAAGTAGGGTTATGTCAAGTTTATGGTTTGGCGGTAGGAGAGGCTTCAGGGGCCAAGTCTAGACTGATTAGCTTGTTGGCATAATAGGTCTTGCTCATTTTTTCATCTGGGACAAGAATACCAATGACTCTTTTACCAAGACTGATATCAGATGATTTTATTTTTTGTTTATTTTTATTGACAAGTTCGGTTTTGGTGTCAGTCTTTATCTGATACAAATCGTTTTTGTTGCGATCAGAAACGAGAGTAAGAAGAGAGGATGTTTTTGAAATATCTACTATCTTGCCAACTACAATAGTCCTGGAGAAATTGATTTTCTTTAGATCAATTAAGACTATCCTTTTAAGACTAAACGTACTGGAAGAGGCATCGTCAATACCCATGGCAATAATATCTTGACCTATTTTAATTTTATCGAGAGTGACCTTGTTGCCTAGGGAATTTACTAGAGTAAGGTCTGATTCGATCATCAGTTTTTGAGTCGAGCCTTTGTGTTCGATGGTAACTGAGGATGAATCAATCTGAATGACGGTCCCAATAAGAGATTTTTTGACTTGGCTGGGGCTGGTGATCTCTTTAAGTTTGTCTTTGACTTTCTGTTGGACAGCTTCGCGGATGGCTTGAATGTTGTTGGCAGCAGTTTCAGTAGGAGTTTGGGCAAAAACTTTGGAAGGATTCAGGATGGAGGAGACAAGAATTAAAAATAAAAAGTATGTCATATTAGAATTTGGCGGTGGAATAAGTAACCAGAAGTTGGTTAGTAGCTATCTCATCAGTTGGGCTGATGGAGTCTATTTGAATAATATTGGCGCCATTTTCAAGGTCGATTTCTTGAGAAAAAGAGCCGTTTGCTTCGGAAGAAACATGAATTGTCTGTTTGATGGTGCTAATAATTATTATACTATTGGGAGTGGTGGATCCTTTGACAGTTGTTTTTGAGCTAGTAGATATAGATTGATGATCTGGTGAGTCGATGGTGAGTTGGTGGTTGCTGGTGTCTTCTACTGACTGTTGATTGGTGGCAGAAGATGCGGAGGTATCAGCAGGATCAGCCGGAGGGGTATCAATAACAACAGTAGTAGTGGTGCCCAAAGAAGAAGGGGAAGCTTGTTGGTTATTTTTAATGGCTAGGTAGCCGCCGGTTAGGCCAAAACCTAATAGAGCGCCTAGAGTTAGTGCGATGAATAGTTCTTTGAGCATGTAGTTTAATGGAGATGATACCACATCAAAGTCTTTTCAATGTTAAAATTAGCTATGGAAATAAAACTAGTCGACCAAAAAACCGTTTTAATAAAAGGTAAAAAAGAATCAGTATTGATTAACCCAAGTGAAGAAATTCTGTCAAAACAGAA
>DDWP01000012.1:7122-18509 GCA_002345725.1 Candidatus Shapirobacteria bacterium UBA2283 | reverse complement strand
GAGAGAGAGCTTTGACTTGACTGAGCACAGGTCCAATCATGTCTTTTGGTTCTTCTCCACCTTGAGACAAACTTCGCCAAAGTGAGGATGGAACATTCCCTTGAACTGTTTTGGCATCGACGATAATGTTGGCGGGGACTCCAGAGGCGCCTTTACGAATGTCGATAACTTGTTTGGCGGCAAAAATAATTAAAGGTAAGACAAGAAGGATAAAAAGGGTGGATAGAATTTTCTTTTTATTTGAATGCATACCTTACTGTACTATATATTTAGATGAAAATAATAGTGGTTGTTCCTGTTTATAACGAAGAGTCACGGGTAGTTGAAGTAATAAAAAAAATATTAGAGTCGACTGGTTGCCAAATTGTAGTGGTGAATGATGGGTCGACAGACGATACAAGGCAGGTGTTGGATAAATTTTTGGCAAAGAATAAGAGGGTAACTCTGCTTAATCATTTATTTAATTTGGGAAAAGGGGCGTCGGTGAAGACTGGGGTAGAAAAGGCCTGGATACTAGGGGCGGAGGCGGTAGTGATAATTGATGCTGATGGACAACATAGTCCTAAAGATTTGCCGCGGTTTGAGAAGGCTTTAAAAAGATACTTGATTGTTTTTGGTTATCGAGAATTTGATGGAGAAGTACCTTATATTAGGAAATTGGGGAATATTGTGGCTACCAATTTAGTTGGATGGTTGTGGGGAGTTCGTCGGAAAGATCTGTTGTCGGGCTTTATAGGATTTAGAAAGGAGATATATAAACAAATCTATTGGTATTCACGTCGTTATGGCTTGGAAACTGAGATAGCAACTAAGGTGGGTAGGTATAAGATTCCTTTTAAAGAGATAAAAATTGATACAATTTATTTGGATAAATATAAGGGAGTGTCTGTAGTTGATGCAATAAAAATTCTAGGTCAGACACCGGTGTGGTTTTTTGAAAAATGAATATACATCTAATTCAAATAACGTTGTTGGGTTTTACTTTGTTTATGGTCTATATATTGTATTTACATTGGAAAAGACAAGATATTACATCATTGATGTTTGGTATGTGGTTGATGACATGGTTGGCGTTTGCTGGGGTGGTGGTGTTCCCTTGGGTGTTGCGTGAGCAAGTGAATAATTTGTTTGGATCAGAGGTGGTGGATGTTGTAATAGTGGTTGCTTTTATGATCTTGACCTATGTGACGGTGGAGAATAATTTCAAAATGAAGAAGTTTGAAGAAAAAATGGAGAAGCTGGTACGTAAGTTGGCTGAATAGAATTAAGGAAAATATAAATATATTTTGGCCCAGTTTTGTCCATCGTCAAGTGTGGTGATTAGTCCGAAATGTTCCTGAGAGTCGACTGAGTTGGGAAAGTTTTGGAAGATGTCGATAGAGTGGAGGTTGGCGGTGAAATGGTCGTCTTGAAATGAGAGAGTTTTGTTAGAAGTAGCAGTGGTGATGACAAGAATACTAGAGTCAGAGAAATCTTGAGCTAGTTTGTCAGCTATACAAGTCATGGTCCGTTTGCAGTTGTTAATATGTTGGGTGAGATTGTAAGATGATTGTTGATCGTAGATAAAATCTACTTGGGGATTAGAGGTGAAGTAGTCGATAATCCATGGTTCGTAAATAAGTATGCGTATGTTGCTGGGGAAGTCTTGTTGATTGAGCCAGTTGGCAACGAGTCGATATTCAGAACCTTGATGTTTTGTGTCATTAAGTAAGCTTTGAGGTAGGTAATAGAAATTGAGAGTTAGTGTCAGACCGAGAAAAAAATATTTAAGTGGGCGGTAATAGTGGTTGATGGCAACTAAATAAATAACCCAGATTATGGGAAGTAGGTATCGGAGGGCAAAGTTTGGAAAGATAATAAGAAAGGTTAGGTGGAGAAGCGCTAAAATATAAGCCAGTCGGACTGATGGTTGAGTGGTACTTTTTAATAGGTAAAATGAGATAGTAAATAAAAATACATAAAGAAACGTTGGACCAAAATCAAAATTGTAGTTTGGGTTGATGATGATTAGTTCGTTGAGAGTGATGAAAGGGCGCCAATTAGGGAGATTTGTTAGACCGTTATATATTTCTACTAAATATGCATTTTGAATTATGTTGGTACCAGTGCTATGAGCATTAAGTATGAATACCCAAGGGAGTATGGTTATAAGAGCAAGTAGAGATCGACGAAATATGAGGTGAAGTGGGTTCTTGTAATACAGATCGACAATGATCAGACCGAGAAGAAGGGTAATAGCTTCATAACGGATGAGAAAAGAGATACCGGCGATCAGATAGGCTAAGTGATATTTTTTGCGTTGATAAAAGAGGATGACGAGACTAAAAAATAAGCTGTAGATAACTTCGTTGGTAACATTGACACTGTTGAGAAAATAGATTTTGTTGGTGGCGAGAAGAAATGGAACGGCGTAGGCCAGTAGTGATGAGAGAGGTCTAAGAATAAAAAATATTACGGCTAGATTGGCAGTAGCAGTCGTGATGTTGAGAATGTGGGCAGACAAGAGCTCTGGTTCTGGAAAGGACTGAAGAAAAGTAGCGAGGAGATTGATAAAGAAAGGACTCGCTGGTGGAGCGTGAATGCTTGGCGGAAAAGTCCCGCGGAGATAGTGACTGCCTTCGTAGATATATTGGAATATATCAGGGTTGGGAATAGTGTAGTGATTACGATTGAACCATAGATATATCCAAAAAAAAAGACAGAGAAGGATAATGTAGGTTGGAGATATATATTTTTGTATTTTCAGGACCACAATTGAGTATACTATGGCTATGTGTGGCATATTTGGCTGGATAAAAAATGATGATGACGATCTATCTGGGGTAGTGGAGGGTTATTTGATCAAATTATCTAGGAGAGGAAAAGATGCATCTGGATTTTGGGTAAAAGGCCAAGAATCAGAACTTTTGATGAAAGTCCCTAATAGAGGTGATTCGGATGTAGTGCAAAAGTTGGTGAAAGATTCATCTGAGATTATTAACAGTTCGAAGTTCTTATTGGGACAAACTAGATTGACGACTAATGGCAAAGAGAATTATGATAATAACCAGCCAGTAGTAAGTGATGGGTTGGTGTTGGTACATAATGGGATTGTTGTTAATGATAGGGAGCTGGCAGATAAATATGGTATTAACTGGTGTGACGGAGATTCGGATTCTTTGACTTTGGTGAAAGTTGTACGAAGCTTGATAGAAAAAAGAGGTTTTGTAGTGGCAGTATCTAAAATATTGCGAGAGATTGTAGGTAGTTATAGCGTGGCGATGTATTATCAAGATCAGCTCATATTGGCATCAAACACAGGGTCTTTGTATCTTGGTGAGATTGATGGTCGTATCCAATTTGCTTCTGAGGCAAGACTTTTTGATCAATCAGAGCAGTGCCCTAAAGATAAAATAATTTGTCTGAAAATTGATAAAGGGGTGGTGGTACGTCAAGATATGGAATTAAAAGTGGGTAGAAGAGTTGCCCCAAAGTCGAGATTGGTGCTGGCTAGAAAAGAAATTGAAAAATACAAGATAGATTTTAAGAGGATAGGTAAAATTAAAAGGTGTTCTAAATGTATTTTGCCGGAGACTGTTCCTCAAATTAGTTTTGATAATAAGGGAGTATGTAATTTTTGCCGTAATTATAAAAAGATGGAAATAGCCGGTGAAGGTTCTTTAAAGCAGTTGGTAAAAGCACATAGATCAAAAGATGGAAAACCGGATTGTATTATTGCCTTTAGTGGGGGAAGGGATAGTTCGTATGGATTGCATTACTTGGTTAAGAAACTAGGAATGCATCCGGTGGCGGTAACTTTTGATTGGGGGATGATGTCTGATTTGGGAAGAAAAAATCAAGCAATAATGTTGGGAAAATTGGGTGTGGAACAAATAGTGGTGGCGGCGGATATAAAGAAGGCGAGGGAAGATGTACGAAAAAATTTGCTGGCTTGGTTAAAAAAGCCTGATTTGGGGATGGTGCCATTATTGATGCAAGGTGATAAAACGACGGAGTATTTTGTAGATAAGATCAGAAAGGAACTGGGGGTGAAACTGGTATTTTTTTGTAGGGGAAATAGCCTAGAGCGGGAAGAATTCAAGGCTGGTTATTGTGGAGTAAAAAATGCTGATCCGAATGGAGTGATTCATGATTATTCTTGGGTAGATAAGTGGCGATTGCTTAAGTATTATTTGGTTCAGTTTTTGGGCAACTCGGGTTATTGGAATAGATCGTTATGGAGCTCTTTTCTGGGTTACCTGGTGACTTACATAGTGCCTCATAATTATGTTTATCTTTGGCATTATATTAAGTGGGATGAAAAAGAGATTATAGAAACTTTGACCAAGGAATATGGGTGGATGCCTGACCCAGAATCAGGAATGACCTGGCGGATTGATGATGGTAGCCCGGCTTTTTATAACTATCTCTATTGTCAACTTCAGGGTTTTACTGAAAATGATTCGTTTAGAAGCAATCAGATAAGGGAGGGAGTGATGTCGAGGTCGGAGGCTTTAAAAATAGTTATGAGAGAAAATCAACCAAGGTATGCAGGAATACAGTGGTACTTGGATACGATCGGTGTTAAAGCAGATAAGGTGCTTTCGGCCATTACTGATATATAATTTCTAATACTTAAAAAAAGATTTAATGACTGGTATTTTGTGATAGTGTTAGTCGTCATTGGGGGATGGGGATTAACATACACAAAAGGTTGTGGTGAAAAATACTGCGAACATTGGCGTTATTCATATGGAATTGGTGACAAGATGGTAAGGGAGATACGTCTTAAAACTCTAGAGAATATAGATTTTGTAGTTAAAAAACAAATTGATGGATGTGAGGGTGAGCAAAAAAAAAGTGTTAAGAGAGATTTTTGGAATAGTTATAAGGTAGTAGTAGATTGTGGTAATAGAACTATGTTGATGCCGTTGGAAAATGAATATTTTTATGTGAAGTTTGATGAAGCTTTTAACCCTAATAGTTTTTTGTGGGATGATGCCTTTATCTCCTGGTGGATGTTTAAGACAGACCCGAAAATATCTAAATTAACCCTAGATTTTTGGTACGACAGACAAGTAATAGAGGGTGAACATGCGGGTTTGATTCCTCGCGAAGTCAATAAAGAATTAGGTTCTTTTTGGGACTATGATGATTTGAGAGTCAGTGGCCCAATGTTTTTGTCGCGAATAGAATTAGAGATATGGGAGAGGGAGAAAGATCTGGTTCGTTTGTCGAGAGTGGCGCCAAAATTAGTTAACTACTTTGATTGGCTAGAGAGGAAAAGAGGTGTGACTGTGGATGTCGATGGGGTTGAGGTAAAAAAATATTTATGGTCTGGTTGGGGGTCGGGGATGGACAATATACCAAGATGTGATGAGAGCCCGAATTGTGGTTATGTTGATTTAATTTCTCAACAGGCAGCGATGGCAGGAGACATGGCAAAGATAATGAAAATATTAAATAATGATGAGGTGGCTAAAGAATTTGAGGGAAGAAAAATTGATTTAGCTAATGAAATAAAAAATAATTACTGGAGTGAGGAAGATGGCTTTGTCTATGATATTGGAGAGAGCGGCGGAGTTGATAAATCAATACAATCGGCAGCGTTTTTTTGGACATTATATGCTCAAGTATTAGATGAAAAACAAACGAAAGTATTGGTGGAAAAATATTTACTCAGTAGTGATAAATTTGCTGGAGGAACAGGTATGTTGTCGATAGCCAGAGATATGGATTTATTTGATGAAAAAGGTGGTTATTGGAGAGGTGGTGTGTGGCCTCCATTGATATGGATTGGTTATTTGTCGCTAAAGGAAAATGGTTATGAGCAGGAAAGTTTTGATATAAAAAATAAATATCTAAATTATTTTAGAGAGATGTGGGAAAGTGAGGGGACACTTTATGAGTACTATTCTCCGAACTTGAGTGATGGTCGGCTAGTTTTTGGTAGTTATCCTGAGGCTAAGAAAGATTTTTTTGGTTGGGGAGTGGTTCCAATTGCTTGGTGGGATGAGGATTTGCGATTATAATCAGAATATTGAATCATGAAGACAAAGAAATATAAAAGATGGTTTGAACTATTGATGGCCATGACTCTCAAAGAGCTTAGGGCTAGATATAAGATGGCGATATTTGGTTTTTTGTGGATGTTTTTGAACCCTGTATTGCAAATGTTGGTGATGGGATTTATTTTTCAGTTTTTTGTGCCTATAGAAATGGATAATTATTTTGAATTTATTTTTCCTGGATTGTTGGCTTGGAATTTTTTTGCTTACACTGTTTCTAAGAATACTCCGATGTATGTTAATGAGAGGGCGTTGATACAAAAAGCAAAATTTCCTCGGGAAGTGGTGGTGCTGGCAGTGGTGTTGTCAAATCTTTTTCATTTTTTTGTTGCTTTAGTGTTGTTTGTTGTTTGGCTTGCTTTAATAAGAGGGGAGATATACTGGCAGCTATGGTGGGTGATGATAATGGCTGTTATCTGGTTGACGATGTTGACTAGTGGATTGTCTTTGCTTTTGTCTAGCTTAAATGTGAGATGGCGGGATATTAATTTTGGTGTTCAGGCCTTGTTGCCACTATGGTTTTATGCAACGCCGATTGTTTATAGTTTAGAGTGGTTGCCGATGTGGCTGACAGATTGGTTAAAGATTAACCCGATGACAGGTGTGGTGGAGTTACTAAGGTTGTCTGTGGGCCTAGAATCTGGTGGATTTTATTGGCAAGGGTTGTTGGTGACTATATTTATTTTGACATTGGGAATTGTGGTTTTTAAAAGAGAAAGTTTGTTTTTTGATGATTGGATATGAGAAAGAAAAATAAACTGGCAGTTAGTTTGAAAGGGGTGACTAAAAAATATGCTTGGCACTATGATAAGCCGACTTTGGTTGAACTGCTATTGAGAAGAAAAGTGACTAGTAGTTTTATAGCTTTAGATGATATTAGTTTGGATATTAAAAAGGGTGAAAAAATTGGGATAGTTGGGTCAAATGGTTCAGGAAAGACGACAATTTTAAAAATAATAACTGGTATTACCACTCCAAACAAAGGGACAGTTAGAACTTGGGGAAAGGTGGTGTCTTTGATTGATTTGAGTGCTGGATTTCATCCAGAACTTAACGGTTGGGAGAATATATATCAGAACGGTCTACTGCTGGGGATGTCCAGAAAAGAGGTGTCTAGGAAGATAGACCAGATTATTGATTTTGCTGATATAGGGGATTTTATTAATGCTCCACTTTATACCTATTCTTCGGGGATGAAATTGAGGTTGGGATTTTCGATAGCGGTGGCCGCAGATCCGGATGTATTGGTTCTAGATGAGGGTGTGGCTGTAGGAGACTGGGATTTTCAACAGAAGAGTAGGGATAAGATTGCAGAGTTTTTTGCAAAAGGGAAAACGATAATTTTGGTATCGCACTGGATGGATTATTTAGAAAAGCACTGTCAGAGGATAGTTTGGATAGAAAATGGGAAGATTGTGGGTGATGGAGGGTTGTCGGTGTTGGTTAAATATCAAAAGAATAAAAAAAGTTGACAAAGATATCTGTGGCAATACCAGCTCTGGGGAGAGAAGAGTCAACATTAAGATTGCTTAAATCATTGGCTGGGCAGACGGAAAAACCTGACCAAATAGTTTTGGTGGAGTGTGTGGACATAAAGGCACTGTTCTCTAAAAAAATATTAGAAAATATTTTGGGTGATTCGATACGGATAAAATATATTGGGACTAAAATTAAGAATATTGCTTATTCTCGTAACCTGGCAATGAGGGCTTGTGATAATAATTGGATGGTTTTCTTAGACAATGATGTAGCGATAGATCTTAACTATATAGAATTGGTGTCTAAGGCAGTAAGTGAGAGAGGTAATGAGTTAGTAGGTGTGGTGGGGGAGGTTAAACCTCTTAAAAATGGTTATCTGTCTGACTATTCGGCTAGGTTATTTTCTCAAGGTCTAACTGGATCTAAAAAGGTTAAAAAAGTTAAGTTTTATGCTACCTTGGCGGTAGTCTTAAACTTACAAAAGATAAAAAAATGGAAGATTAGATTTGATAATAGTTTGAAAACCGGAGAGGATACAGATTTTTTCTTAAAGATTTATTATAAAGGTGGAGAGGTGGAATATAATCCAGAGTTAATGGCGTATCATGATTTTGAGACCCAAAATTGGATAAACTTTGTAAAAAGATATTATAGTTATGGTCGTAATTTTGTGAATCTGGAGAAGAGACATCCGGCAGAGTTTGAGGCTTTAGGTCTATTTCCGGGAAGAAATATCTTTAAATGGATCTTTTTCCCTGTCTTGGTCTTATTTTATTTAAAAAAACTGATTGATAATTTGTTAAAAGATAAAGTTGTGGCTAGAGGTTATGAATTGGCGGCTTGGGTGTGTTATCTGTCGATGTTGGCTGGGGTATACTCCTCTAAAGAGGGGATGAAGAAATTATTTTTAGGACATATTTCAAAATGAAAATATCGGTGTTAATAGCTACAAAGGATAGAGCGGATCAATTGGTGAGATGTATAGACTCGATATTGAAAAATAATTATGATCAGGAATATGAGGTATTGGTGCTTGATCAGAGTGAAGATAATCGTCCAAGGAATCTTTTGAAAAGTTTGGGAAGTAAGAGAGTAGTTTATATAAAGTCGAAGGTGGTTGGAAAAACGATTGCCTTAAATATGGGTATTGAGAGAGCAAAGGGAGAGATATTGGCGTTTACTGATGATGATTGTATTGTGTCTAAGAGCTGGTTGAAAAATATAACTATGGCAATGGAGAAAAATAAAGATGTTGCGGGGGTATTTGGAAATGTTTTGCCTTATAAGCCTGAAGCTAACGTGGGAAGATATTGCCCGGCGGTATTTTTGTCGCCAGCAACAAAGGTGTTTGATGATACTAGAATCGTTCACTATATTTCATTGGGTATGGGCAATAACATGGCTTTCCGTAAGCATGATGTGCAAGAAATTGGAGGTTTTTGTCCATGGCTTGGTCCAGGGAGGATGGCATTGGCTGGAGAAGAGGGAGAGTTGGTGTATCGACTCCTACTAGGTGGTAAGAAGTTGGCTTCTGTACCGAAAATTGTAGTGTGGCACAATCGTTGGTTGTCGGATATGAGACATGAATTGAACAATAGTTTTTATACACGTGCGGTAGTGGCAACGTGTGGATATTATTTTTTTGATCGTACGTCGGGCACACATTTTAGAGAAATGTTGAAGAATAGACTAAGAGAAAGGTTAAAGATCAAGATTAGTGATTTTTGGTTTAGTGCGGTGAATACAGCCAAAGAGTTGGTTTACGTGGTGTGGGAGGTGGGGAATTTGGTGTTGGGTTTGTTGATCGGGCTGATGACTAGGGCCGGCGAATTATTTCGTCAAGGGAAGTAAGATTATTTTTCCAGGATAGTTTTTTGGCGAGGTTAATTGCGGCTAGATGTTTTTTTTGCCAGAGATGTGGTTTTGAATATCTGTGGACCTGAGAAAGAAAGTTTTTTGGAGTGTAACTAATGGTAGATGGTGCTAACAGAATATCTTTTCTCCAGTTGGGGCAGAGGACTGGCAAGCCATGGTTGAGATATTCAAGATGTTTGGCAGAGAAGCCCTGTTGTCTTAATTTGTCTTGGGTGATAGTAATTAGTCCAAATTGGTATTTTGATAATTCTGATAAGTCTTTAAGGTATCCACAATAGTTGATACTTCCAGGCGGGTAGATTTTTGGATCTGGTTGTTGATAGCTGTAGACATCGATAGGAAATTTTTGAGAAAGGTCGATAAGTAGCTGGGGGTTGACCCAAGGAGAATTAAGAATACCTAAATAAACTATTCTGGGCTTAGGCGAAAAAGAGGTGGTCTGTGAGGAGAGATCGCAGCCCCAATTGAGGGTAATTTCTTTGATGGGATGAATATTGATATCGTGTAGTAAATTAAAATAGGAAGACCAATGAAAAGAAACAAAGTCAGATAAGAGGAAAGATTTTTTTTCTAGTTGTGATATGGCGGGACTATATCGAGGGTCTTTTTCAATTTCTTGACTGAAAATGGTAGGAGAGTCGTAGAGAGTTTTATATGGTTGGGACTTGGTAATTGAGGCCATATCTTCTGGGTATTGGAGGATGGCTAGAGTGGTGTTTGTCTGCCTTAGATGTCGTGAGACAATGGCTCCACGAAGTTTGAGGTATGAATAAAAGTGGTGGGTAGGAAAGTCGAAATGGAGAATATATTTTAAAAACTGAAAGAGGTGAAATAAAAAGAAATATGGTCCATAAAGAAATAGATTGCTGGGATCGAAGGCTTGTTTTTGAAAGTCACGATTGGAATTGTAGAGACAGACGTTATGATAGTTTGATTTTATATGTTGGTAAAATTTTTTGGCTCTATATCCGTTGGCTCCTTTGTCTAGGGAATTGACGATAGTAATTAATGGGGCTTTTTTGAAGATATATCCGAGTGAAAAAGATATCTTGTTTGGGTCTAGGGTAAATAATTGTGGTTGATAGTCGTCAAATTTCCCCCACTTGGAGTCGAGGAGTTTTTTGTCTTGACCTTTATGGTAATTTTTTTTGATAAGTTGAAGTAGTGAGTAATTTTCGTGGTGATGGACAACCATGGTGGGGCAATGGTGGCCGTAAAGTTTGTTTTTTTTGAGCTGAAGGCCAAAATCGATATCTTCGGTAACTGTAAAGTGAGTGTCAAAGTGAATATTTTTTATTTTGTCATAGTCGAAGATTATGTTTTTGGTATCAGTAGCCTGGTTGAGGGCATAACGATCATTGCTGGCGATCAATTTGTTAAACCAATCTCTATAATTGGAAAATTGTAGGTTGGAAATAAAGTTGAGCGGTGTCGAAGGTAAAGACTGGCCAATGACGAAGGTGGATGATGTTTTTTTTATACTAGCATAGGCGTTTTTGACCCAGTCCATGTCTAAAAGACAATCATCGTCTACAAAGGCTAAGTATCGTGTCTTGCATTTTTGAATAGCAATATTTCGGGAAAGAGGTACGCAGTTGGTATCGATAGTGATGACTTTATGTGGCTGAAGACTTTGCTGTCTAACACTTTTTAGACATTTCTTTAGCATCTCTGGACGATTGTGAGAGACGATGGCGATGGTTAGGTTGATTGTGGTGTGGCGCATATTTTTGAATATATACCGGCAATGAGCATAAAAAACTCAAATGTGGGATCGAGGTTGAAGAGTGGGTGGAATTGAGAACTGATAATAAAAGTTATTAGGGATAGCCAAAGTGAAAATTTTAAAATTGGCCAACGAAAGATATTGGTGGTGGGCCAAAGTAGATAGGTTAGAAATGCTAAGAATAGGAGTGTGGTGGGTAGCCCAAGCTCGGTTAGGAAAATAAGGATGGTGTTGTGAGGTGGGGCGGCAAAATAGTTGGT
>DDWP01000012.1:0-7112 GCA_002345725.1 Candidatus Shapirobacteria bacterium UBA2283 | reverse complement strand
GGGCTAGATTTGAAGATGTCAAAGGTAAGATATAGATGATTTAATCTGGCAATGCCACTATTGCCACCTTCAAACAGGGTTGTGATTGAACTTAGTCTAGTGAGAGACAGGATGGTAAAGATAGTTAAAAATACAAACAAAATTGTGAGGAGAATTTTCTTGTTACTTTTGAGAAAAAACACAAAGTAGGATATCAGAAGAAATAGTAGGCTTATCCAAACTGAACGACTTTGGGTACTGAGACTGGACACTGTAAGAAGACCGATGACGGGGAGAGAGAGTAATGGTTTGTAGCGTTGAAGTCCAAGAAAGACAGGGATGATAAGGCAGATAAAGCTGCCAAAATAGACTGGGTGGGAAAAGAATCCGGCGACTCGGTATTGAGGTATGCCATCGGTGGTGTAATAACCTTGAGGTGAGAAAGAGGGGGTGAGTTCGAGAAAGTGCCCAATGGGGTGTTGGAGAATAATTTGTCTAAAACTAAAGAAAATAATTATGAAAGATAGTGCTGTAAAGTAGGCAGATATTTTGTGGTAATTTTTGGGTAGCCAGAATGATTGTCCTAGGTAGAAAAGGAAAATAGCAAATCCGAGTCGAACATAACCGGTAAAAGGAAAAATCAATCTTTGGGAAGTTAATAAGCTATTGATAGTCGCGAGAGTGAAAAAGAAAAGAAGAGTTAGAGATGTTTTGTTTAGAACGGCACCTTTAAAAAATTGACGTCCTTTGGGGGTCAAAAGCAGCATTAAGATAACTAAACCAAAAAAAAGCTTGATGGATATGCCAAAGTAAAAATAATAACCACTAGTGTCGGTGATAAATGGGCTATATAGTGCCCACTGGCGTAAGTGGCGCTCAAAGGGGAGAGATACTAGAAGGGTTAGGAGAGTACTTTCGAGAATGTCGGACTCGGTAAAGAAATAGAAAAGACTAAAGATGATGGCAAAAATAACTACCAAGCCTTTAACATTACCAACAAAAAGCAGGAGGAAAAAGGATGCAGAGAAGACAACTAAATAGTTGTTATTTTTGAGGTAATTCTTTAATGTCTTCA
Organism: Candidatus Shapirobacteria bacterium UBA2283; assembly: GCA_002345725.1. Taxonomy (GTDB): domain Bacteria; phylum Patescibacteriota; class Microgenomatia; order UBA12405; family UBA12405; genus UBA2283. The sequence continues at coordinate 6,058 of DDWP01000012.1, read as the reverse complement.
ATTTCGAGATCGTAAAGAGTAATGTCTTTGGTATATAACCATAGTTTGTGATCTTGATTGGCGGAAAGCTTAACTTTTTGTCGTCCGGCGTAGAACCATTGTCCGGCTAACTGTTGAACTTTTATTTGAGCGACAATGACGATATCTCTTTGTTTTGGATTGGTTGAGAAGAGAAGCTCCTGTCTGTACTGATCGAGTTTGGCTGAGGTTAGAGTTGACGGTTCTTGTGAAACGGAAATGACTTTGGCGATAACCTCGTTGGTGCCTAGATTGGATACTTCTATTCCGGGAACAATTTTAGAATATACAGCTGGGTTTATCTGACGGCCACGGAGGGTAACTAAAATGTCTTTGTGGGGATATCCACTTTCAGGGACTTGATCATCGATAACTTGCCCGACTAAGGTAGTGTTGTTGAAATAAAGTTCGATGGGAGAGCCAATGGTAACAGGGCGGCCTTTGAAACTAAAAGAATTGTCACGAGGATTGTGAGCAACTTGAATTTTGAGATTTAGAAATAGTTCAATTTCTTCAGTATTTTTTTCGTAATTTTCTAGATCAATAATTTCGGCGATGATCTGACCGCTATGATTTTTTTCTGATTGGCCAATCTCTAACCGGGAGGCAAGCCAGAATGGAGCCTTATAGCCTAGTGGGTTGTAGTTTTCTATCCAATTTTGTTTGACTATCTCGACTCGAATAATTCGGTATTCTGGCTTGAAGGTGTAGAATTTTATGGCAAAGACTAGAAGTGAAAAGGTAAATATAAAAACAAATATTTCGATTGGCTTAATTTTTCTGAGCTTATCTTTGAACATAGGTCATTATATAATGAATTGATGGATTATCTAAAGAAATTGTGGTCTTTGATTGAAGGGGTATATCGCTATAACTTTGAATCAAAGATGAAAGTGTTGGCTCCGAGAAGCTTGATAATTAACTTAACCTATAAATGTAACTCGCGGTGTGTGATGTGTAATATTTGGCAAATGAGACCTAAAAATGAATTAGTCTATAAGGATTGGGTGGAAGTAATGAAAGACCCGATATTTAGAGATGTGCGAGATTTAATTGTCTCGGGAGGGGAGCCATCACTGTTTGCTGATTATGTTTTGGCGGTGAAATTGTTTGTCGATACAATGCCAAAATTAGAAAGACTAGTGATAAATTCAAACGGTTTTACCCCAGATATTTTAATAGAGAGTATGGCGGAAATTGCCAAGTACTGTAAAAGAAAGGGTGTTAAGTTGGTAGCTAGTGTGTCAATAGATGGGGTAGAGGATGTTCACGATAGTCTTCGTAGAATAAAAAATGGTTTTAATAAATGTGCCAAGACAGTGTCGGGTTATAAAAAACTGGCCAGTAAATATGGTTTTAAGGTGGCTGTATCGAGTTTGCTTTTGAAAAAGAATATTGATAGGTATCAGGAGATGGTGGAGTGGCTAAGGAAAAGTAAAACAGAAGGTAGTTTCCAGGTAGTTGGTTTTCATGACACTTATATAAAAAATATGGAGTCAAAAGGAGAGCTAGATATTGATAGTAATGTGAAAGAAAAGTTTATTGAGGTGTTAGAAGCAATTAGAGATTCGAAGAGTACGAGAGGTATTAGTCGTTATTACTGGGAGGATATGATAAGTATGTATAAAAATGGGACTAATAGGACAACTCCTTGTCCATTCTTATATGATGATTTTGTAGTGGATAGTTTGGGGGATGTCTATTATTGTCTGTCGGTGAGGCCGATAGGTAACTTCATCAAAGAAAAAAGAACTGTGGGGGAAATATATTATGATCCAAAGAATATCGAATTTCGTAAAAATCTACCCAAAAAAGCCTGTAAGAAATGTAATAGCGGATGTAACGCGTATCGGGCAACAGCATATGATATGAAAAGATATGCAAAATATAAATTAACGGGGAAGTTGGGAGCGGAGACTAGTTAAGACAAAAATCAATGTATTTTTGTATGTGCTGTTGTTGAAGTTTTTTTAGCTTGGATTGGTAGTAAGACAAGCTTTTTGGTGGAGGTGAACTGAGAAGTTTAACTGCTTGGTCGTTAGTTTGGTAGATATAGCTTGAAGTGTCTTTATTAAAAAACTGCCTTATCTCGGGTAAATCGTAGCTGACAGGATAACAGCCAGAGGCGATGGCTTCCATGATAGTTAGAGGGAAACCTTCATAGTCGGAAGTTAGTAGAAAATATTTGGCTTTAAGATAGTAGTCTTGAGGGTTGGGGATCTGAGGAACTCGGGTAATGTTTTTTTGAAGGTTATTTTTTTTAATTAGTTGGGATATCTTATCGTCTTCTTCTCCGGAACCAACAATGGTCGCTTTTATATGTGGATCCTTATGGGAAATCTGTTTGATAATTTCAATGAATTTAGTAAGGTTCTTTTGAGCGGCAATACGACCAACATAGAGAATATCAATGTCCTTATTGATATATGTTTCCTGGTAAGGATAGTCTAAGGGAAGCCAATTGGGAGTAGAAATAATTTTGGGAGAATTTGGGAGATTGAGTATATTTTCTAGATCTTTCTTTTGGACTGGTGTCTGGACAAGTATGGAATCGGCTTGAGGATAGTATTTTTGAATTAGATTTTGTTTTAATCTTTTATGAGCTTTTGAGTAAGTGTCGTCGAGATACTTTGAAGTGAGGATATCTTCGCCGATGGTGATTTTAATTTTTTTCCAGAAAACAAATTTGGCTGCGGCAATGGTGGGGATGGCACTAAAGTCCATGAAGGTAAGAATATGAGTGGGGCTGAAGATGAGAATTTCTTTGACCATCCAAAGAAAAAAACGAATGCCCCCTAAACGATATATGGGTCGGTATGGTGAGGAGATCTTGGTCTTAGAGGGGATTTGATTAATAAAAATACCAATTCTGCGACGAAGACTAATTCTGACATTGGTGTCGGGTTGGTGTTTTATCAGATATTTGGAGATATCAACTATCTTTTTTTGAATACCACCAAGTGCCATGTCATGAAAAGAAATGAGAAGTCGAGGAGATCGAGGATTTGTCATAAGTATTGGTTTAGATAATTTAAAGTAGCATGAAAGTTGTTTTTTTGGTCGTTAAGGATGCGTGTGTAATAGTGATTGACTAATCGGGTAGATTCGCGAGGTTGGGTTAATAGATGTTGAACCATATTTGGAGCTTTGGTAGGGGATTGGTACAGAGTGGTGTGGGAATTAAGATCAAAGAAGTCGCGGATTTCAGGTAGGCTCCGGCTGACAACTAGGCATTTTTGGGAAAAAGCTTCGAGGATGGTGAGAGGGAAACCTTCGTGTAGAGAGGTGAGTAATAAGATACGTGATTGACGATAGTAGGGTAAGACGTCGATGGTAGGAGAGATTAGGTTGACTGGTAGATTGTGTTTGGTGATGTAATTTTTGACAGTAGTGAGTAAAGGTCCTGACCCGACCATGGTGGCAGTGGTCTTGGGTCGGGAAAGGAGGAGGTGTCGGTAGATTTTGAGAAATTCAAGAGGATTTTTTTGGGTGGCAAAGCGACCAAGAAAGAGTAAGTCGTTGGTTTTGGTTGTTTTGACAGATGGCGTATGGGGTAGAGAGAGTGGTAGCCAATTAGGGAGTATGGTGATAATGTTTTTTACTTTAGGACATAGTTGAATGAGTTTTTTCTTGGAGGTGGAAGTGAGGACAATAGCTCCCGATGCGGTAGGATAAAGGTGCTTGATGAGTAATCTCCGGATATGGGTAAATTTGTCGGATTGGAGCTGGATGTCGATACTAGAGTCTTCGCTGATGATAGTGGGGGTGGAAAAGTGAAAGATGACTTTTGAAAAAAGAGTATGTATCGAATAGAAGTTGCCAAACGATAAAATTAGTTTGGGTGAGTATCTGTTAACTTGGGTGTATATCCACACCCAAAAGAATAGATTGCTGATAAATGGATGATAATTGGGTGAAAGTATAATTACGTTTTTGGGAATCTGTTCAAGGAGGACTCCTGACTTTGTCTTAAGGAGTAGGTAGATTTTGGTGGGGGTGTCGGAGTAATTTTGGCAAATATCGACGATCTTTCTTTCAATGCCCCCTATGTTCATGGAATCGAAGATTATAAAAAGTGACATTGACAGAATTGTAGCAGTTGGTGGATATGCTTTTTATAAACTGAGGATAGTGTCCTTATATTCTCCTGGAGGTAATGGAGTTGTTGAATATTTGGAAGTATATTCCTGACAATGAATCCTGGCATATGGGTTTCCTAGGCAACTGTTAATTATCTCTTGAGATAGGGAAAGATAATTATTGTGGTAAAGGGCGTTGGCGTATTCTATAAAGAAGTGGCTTTGGCCGTTGGCAAGTTGATATGATTTTTCAAAATATTTGAGAGACGCTGATTTATTGTCTGTTTGCCAGAGATGGAGAGCGTGAAGATAATAGTTTTTAGCAAATTGTAGCGACTCAAAATGAGTGGGAGGTTTTTTTAAAAGGAGTGGGTAGAAGGGTTCAAAGGTGTTAAATATTTGCTGGTCGTGATATTGATTGGCGGAGGATAGTAGCTTTAATTGATAGTCACGTGAAGTATAAGGGTGCTTTTTTATATATTCTAGATAATAGTTGTTGGCTTGGGGTAAGGGAACAGTATTGACTAGTTTGTGGTATACAGTGTCTTCTTGGGGGAAAAGGCGTAAAGTAGTGGGAAGATGTTGGGGATCGTTGAGTAATTCTAGTCTTGAATTTAGGTTAAGGGGGTCGAAAGTTAGGCTTTGGTCGTATTTGCCGATTAAGAACAAATAATCGGAAGTTGTTTTGGATATGAAAAACAATAGCAGAATGATGGTGCTAAAACTGAGAATTTTGGTATGGGAATTGCTGTCTTTGTTGTGGGCTGGTTGAGTCGTATTTTGAGGTTGGTAGAAAATAAAGATAAGACTGATGAGTAAAATCCCATAGTTTGACCAATATGAATCAAGTAGTGATCCAAAGAAGCTGGAGAAGCCTATGACAAAATAGGGGAAGTTGTATTTGAATTGATGTTTAAATCCAATGTAGAGTAGACAGCTAAAGATAATGGTGTAGAAAATCCCTTGATTGTGTAAATTGTCGATAATAGAATTGTGGGTAGTGTTGGTACCAATATCAGATGGGATGCGGTATTGATTGTTGGTTATGGTAAAGGTGCCCGGTCCGTTGCCAAAGAGTGGTCGGGAGATGAATCCGACTATTCCTTGGTAGAAATATTCCGGGCGCTTACCATCGAGGCTTTTATATTCTTGTCCGGGTATGGCGGATTTTATGGTCATAACCACTAATAGAAATATAGTGGTAAGAATAACGATTTTTTTGAAGGGATATTTTAATAAGAAAAGCCCCAAGATTATGGCGGCTAGGGCTGAGCGGGAGTAAGAGAGAAAGATGGTGTTTATAAAGAGAATGGGGGTAAAGAAGGAGTATATCTTTGTGGTGGAAATGTTTTTGATTGAGAGTAGAGTGCTGATAATTAGGAAGTTTCCAAGGTAACTGTGCCCCCATGCCTGGGAGAGAAAACTGTCACCGAAATTTTTAGCGTCTGGGGGTAATAATCCTAGCTTTTGACCATAAAATATCAAGCAATAGATAACGGAGATAATAATGAGGCTGGTTTCAAATGTTTTGTGGAAATGGTTTTTGTAATAGAGATAAATGAGTAATAAAAAAACGACTATAAAATAGTTCCAGAAATGGTAATAAGACATACCAAAGTTTTTTGAATACAGAGTACTAACAAGGTAGGTAAACAGAGACAGAATAAGCAGTAAGATAATACGAGGGTTGACGGGGGATGTGGTTTTTTTCTCGCTCAATAGATTTAGATAAATAATTGGTGGTATGAGATAGAAAATGAGTGATTCTTGAAAATCGATAGCTACACCAAACGTAGGCATCGCTAGGATGTAGAATACAAAGATGATGTTGGAAAGATTAGCTGCTTGTTGTTTAATAGTTTTATTATCTCCACTATTGGCGACTTTGTCATTAATGATAATGATTGATAGTGGTTGGCCGTTTTGGTTTGTGCAAAAAAGGGTGGGTAAGAAGGGTAAGG
>DDWP01000031.1:8839-9078 GCA_002345725.1 Candidatus Shapirobacteria bacterium UBA2283 | reverse complement strand
GATGGCTGCAATACTTGTGTCTGCAGCGAAGACCTAACTATAAGCTGTACTGAAAAGTCTTGCGAAGCAAGCTCCTCAACCAATATGGTATCTCCTACCGCAGTGCCTACCAAAAAGATCAGTATGAAAACCCACAAAGATACTAAGTACCAATACCAGTTTGATTGCCCCTCAGAGGTTAAATATCAAGTTGAAGCTACTTCTATAAACGGCAATAAGATTCCCTACAAACAAGAGTC
>DDWP01000031.1:0-8771 GCA_002345725.1 Candidatus Shapirobacteria bacterium UBA2283 | reverse complement strand
ATCGAAGGTGACGCCCCGGAGCTAGTTTCATCCTTCAAATTCTTCTAGCTATTTGACCTATTGTAGTCAGCTTTTATTGCGTATATAATTACCCACATTCGGCGAGCGGTTGGAACATAACTCGTCTTATCTTGTTATAAATCAAATTTTCTGATGCCTACCGCAAAAAGAACCTCATGGGGTAAAAAATACCCTAACCTTCCTAAGCTTGATTTAATCAAAATACAAAAAGAATCCTGGTCAGACTTCCTCCACCACGAACTCCAACAGACCATTAAAACAATTTCCCCTATCAGTGACTACACTGGTAACAACTGGCAACTTGATCTAGGTGAGTTGACTATCGATAACCCTCCAGTTTCCCCTGATACTGCTAAAAGAAAAGGTCTTAATTACGTAGTTCCTATTCATGTTAAAGCTTCCCTAACCAATAAAAGAACTGGTGACATTAAAGAAGAAAATGTTTTCTTCTTAAATTTGCCCACCATGACCGAAGAGGGGACTTTTATTGTAAATGGTATCGAGAGAGGAGTTATTTCCCAATTAGTTCGTTCTCCAGGTGCCTATTTTACTTCTGAAATTGATCCCAGCACTGGCAAAAATCTTTTTAATGCAGAGATTCGTCCAGTTAGAGGATCTTGGTTAGAATTCTTCATTGGTAAGAAAGACGTCGTTTTTGCCCGTATCGACAGAAAAAAGAAGTTTCCCGCCACTATTATTTTGCGTGCTGCCTGTGGTTATGGTGACAAACAACTGGTCTCTGAATTTGGTGATTACATTAACAGCACCATTCATGCTGATGTTTCCAAAAACCAAGAAGAAGCTATCTTAGAGTTTTATCGTAAGTTGCGACCAGGTGAGCCAGTTGTCTTAGAAAATGCTCAAAAATTTTTCCACGAAAGATTTTTTGATCTTCGTACATACGAACTCGGTTCTGTTGGGCGATACAAAATCAACAAAAAATTTGGTTTCAAGTTTGATGATTCCAATCCAGAAAACTGGACTCTTCGTAAAGAAGATTTGGTTTCTTCCATCAAAAGATTAATCGGTCTCCAAAAAGGAGAGGTTACTCAAATTGATGATATCGATTCATTGGCAAACAGACGTTTACGTCGTTCTGGTGAAATAGTTTCTCAAATTGCTATTCGTCCAGCCTTAGCTCGTTTTGAGAGAATGGTTAAAGAGAGGATGTCTTTGATTTCTACTAAAGAGAAACCATTGCCAAGCCAGATGATCAACCCCCAACCTCTTATTTCTTCACTGAACACTTTTTTCCGAAGCAACCAATTATCTGCTATTTTAGATCAGACAAATCCTCTCGCTGAAATTGATCTTCTTCGTCGTGTCACCGTGGTTGGTATTGGTGGTTTAACTCGTGAGAGGGCCGCCTTTTCTATCCGTGACGTCCACTCTAGCCAATATGGACGTATCTGTACTGTTCGTTCTCCTGAAGGTCCAAACATTGGTTTGGTTACTTATCTTGCCTTGTATGCCCAAGTTAACCGATATGGTTTTCTAGAAGCTCCATTCAGAAAAGTTGTTAAAGTAGGTAAAAAGTACCACGTTTCCGACGAGGTTTTCTATCTTGATGCTGACGATGAATATAATGTTCACATCACTCATTTAGGTGTCAATATCGACGAAGAAGGTAACATAGCCCAAGATTGGGTACCTGTCCGTCATCGAGGCGAGTTTTCTGAAGGTCCCATCGACCAAATTAGTTACATCGACCTTGTCCCCAACGAGATTGTTGGAACTTCTGCTTCATTAATTCCTTTTGTTGATCATGACGATGCTACCCGTGCTCTTATGGGCTCGCACATGCAGACACAATCTGTTCCTTTAGTTTCTCCACAGTCACCTATTATTGGTACTGGTATGGAAGGGGCTGTTGCGACTGCTATGAATCGTTCTTTTGTTGCCAACAATGCAGGGAAAGTTTCCTATGTTGATGGTGAGAAAGTTGTCATAACCCTTGATAAAAAAATTGATCCAAATACTTTCAGTAGTCATAGTGAAATCTCTACAGATGGTAAGACAGAAACATACTATGTCAACAAGTTTGAGAGAACTTCCCCATACGGAACTTGTTATAACCAGAAAGTTAACGTTAACCCGGGTGATGTTGTCAGTCGCGGTGATGTCATTATTAACGGACCCTCCACTGATGATGGTGAATTATCTATCGGTAGAAATTTACTAGTAGCTTACGCATCTATTGATGGTTTATCATACGAAGATTCTTTCTTAATTTCTGATCGATTGGTTAAGCACGATGTTCTAACTAACATTCAGATTTATGAAAATGTCGCTCAGGTTGTCGAGACCAAACTAGGTTCAGAAGAGTTGACTAAAGATATTCCTAATGTTTCCGATGCCGAGTTAGCCAAACTTACCGAAGATGGAATTGTTATGGTCGGTGCCATCGTTGGTCCAAATGACATTCTTGTTGGAAAAGTTGAGCCTCGTGGTGAAAAAGAACTATCAGCCGAGGAGAGACTTCTCCGCGCTATTTTTGGAGAAAAAGCTCGTGAAGTTAAAGACACATCACTCCGCGTTTCAAATGGTGAGGGCGGTGTCGTCATCAAAGTTGAAGTACTTGATAAAGAAAGTGGTGATGAATTAGACCCAGGTGTCAATAAAGTCGTCAAAGTTTACGTTGCTCAAATTCGCCGCATTCAAGAAGGTGACAAAATCGCTGGTAGACACGGTAATAAAGGTGTCATCTGTCGTATTATGCCTGAGTACGATATGCCACGACTTGCCGACGGTACCCCTGTCGATTTAGTCATGTCACCTCTGTCAGTTATTGCTCGTATGAATCTTGGTCAGATACTCGAAGTCACTTTGGGTTATGCCGGATACACTTTGGGCAAAAAGTATGCTGTACCAGTCTTTGAAAAATATTCTGAAGCACAAATTGCTAGTGAATTGGAAAAAGCTGGTCTTAATGTTAATGGTAAAACTCAGTTGTACGACGGTCGTACCGGCGATGCCTACGATCAGGAAGCTGTTGTTGGTATTGGTTACATTGTCAAGCTTGTCCACATGGTTGACGATAAAGTCCACGCCCGTTCTACTGGCCCATACTCTCTTGTCACTCAACAGCCATTAGGCGGTAAAGCCCGTATGGGTGGTCAGCGTCTAGGAGAAATGGAAGTCTGGGCTCTTGAGGCTCATCGTGCTGCCCATACTCTACAAGAGATGTTGACTATCAAGTCAGATGATATTGAAGGGCGTACTTTTGCCTTCCAATCTATCATCAAGGGTCTACCTATTCCTGACCCAGCTATTCCAGAGTCATTCAAAGTTTTAACCAAAGAGTTGGCTGGTCTAGCCATCGATATCTCTCCTGTTGGAGTTTCGGAAGAATCAGATATCTCTGCTGACCAAATAGTTAAAGAAGATTCTAACGTTACAAATACCAAACAGTCCGCCACTACGGACGACACCACTCCGGAGGAGGAGAACTAATATGTTTAAATTTAAAAGCATGACCGATTTTACCGGCTTACAGATTAAGCTGGCTTCCCCTGATGAGATAATTTCTTGGTCACACGGTGAAGTTCTTAAGCCAGAAACAATTAATTATCGTAGCTGGAGACCTGAGAAAGATGGTCTTTTCTGCGAAAAAATCTTTGGGCCTAGTCATGACTATGAATGTTATTGCGGAAAATACAAGAAGATTCGTTTCAAAGGCATTATCTGCGACAAGTGTGGTGTTGAAGTTACCACTTCCAAAGTTCGTCGTGAGCGTATGGGTCACATCTCACTCGCAGCCCCGGTTACTCATCTTTGGTATCTTCGCAACACCCCCTCACCTCTCAGTGTCATTCTTGACGTTCCCCAAAAAGAGCTAGAGTCAGTTGTTTACTTCACCAAATATCTTATTACCTCAATTGATGATGATAAGAGAAAAGAAGCTTTGGCCAACCTCAATACCAATGCCAAGGAACGTATCCAACAGATTGATGTTGATCTCAAAAAGACTGTTACCGACAAGACCAAGCTTACTAGCGATGAAAAAGACGTTTTAAAAACTAAAATCAAGAATAAAGACCAACTCCTTATTGCTACTGCTGAACGTGATGTCCGCCTCAAGCAAGATGTCCAAAAGCTAGAAAACAAAGCTTTATCAGAAAAGAATCGTATCGAGAGTCTTATTAAATTTTTAGAAGACAAGATAAAATCAATCGAAGTCCTCTCTACTTTGAGTGATGAAGAAAGTTTTTACCTTTCACAGTTCAAAGCAGATATTTTCTATGAAGCTAAGATGGGTGCAGAGTCTATTTACGAAGTCTTAGGTAATCTAGATTTACCAGAGACCGTTAAGAACCTCAAGAAAGAACTTTCCAAGACTAGTAGCAAGATAAAAAAGAAGAAAATCATGTATAAGATCCGTGTTATCAACGGTATGGTTGAGAACAGTATTAATCCAAATTGGATGGTGCTTACTCACGTTCCCGTTATCCCACCAGATCTTCGACCTATGGTTCAGCTCACTGGAGGCAGATTTGCTACTTCAGACTTAAATGATCTATATCGTCGTTTGATTAATCGTAACAATCGTCTTAAGAAACTCTTAAAACTTGGTGCACCAGAAATCATTCTCAGAAATGAGAAGCGAATGCTTCAAGAATCTGTAGACACCTTAATTGATGCTCAGAAGAGTTCCAAGAATAAGCGTAAATCAACCAAGAGAACTCCTCGTGCACTATCTGATCTACTGCGAGGTAAGAAAGGTCGTTTCCGAAGGAACCTATTGGGTAAGCGCGTAGACTATTCTGGTCGTTCCGTAATTGTGGTTGGCCCAGATCTTAAGCTTAATCAAGTGGGTCTTCCTAAAGAAATTGCTCTGGAGATATATCGTCCTTTTGTTCTTAGAGAACTAATTGTCAGTGGTTTAGCTGCCAACATTAAGAGTGCTAAGAATTTAATTGATCATCGAGTTAGTGAAGTTTATGACATTCTTGAGAGAATCACTAAGAAAAGTTTTGTTCTTCTCAACCGCGCTCCAACTCTACACAAACTCTCTATTCAAGCTTTCAAACCTATTTTAACCGATGGTTTGGCTATTAGACTTCACCCTTGTATGTGTGCCGGTTTCAATGCTGACTTTGATGGAGATCAAATGGGTGTTCATTTACCATTGTCAAAAGCTTCTATTCGTGAGGCCAAGACCTTGATGTTGCCATCTCACAACTTGTTAAAACCAAGTGATGGTAGTCCTATCTCCATCCCCGGCCAAGAAATGGCTGTCGGTTGTTATTACGTAACTTCTGTTCAAAACTCTGATTTAGAGTCTGAATCAAAAGAAGGTTTTGAAGGACTTTCAATATTTTCTGATGCCGAGGAAGTGACCTTAGCTTATCAATCAAAAAAGATTAGTTTGCGTGAGTTAATCGTTGTTCGTATCGATGGCAAGTTGCTTAAAACAACTTATGGTCGAATTTGGTTCAACACTATTGTCCCCAAGGAGTTTGGATTTCTCAACGAGCCTATGGCTGGTAAAAAATCTGTTTCCGACTTGGTGATTCGCACTATGGAAGAAGTCGGCCGTATGCGAGCTGTTAGATTGATTGACGATCTCAAAGATATTGGTTTTGCTGGTTTCACTCTATCAGGAATTTCCTTATCTATGGCTGATTGTGGATACTTACCTGGTAAGGAAGCCATTATTCAGGCTGCCAACAAACGTGTTGGTGAAATTGAAGACAACTACAAGATGGGTCTTATCAGCAATGATGAGAAAAAGAGACTTAGCCAATCAATTTGGATGGAAATCACCGAGGATATCGCTGACAAAACTTGGAGTACCCTTGGTTCTGATTCACCTATCAAAATCGTGGCCGCCGCTGGTATCAAGCGTGCCTCAAAAGATCAGATCAAGCAGCTTTCAGGTATGCGCGGATTGATGGTTGATCCTATGGGTCATATCGTCCCATTGCCAACTAAGAGCAACTTCCGTGAAGGTCTTTCCGTCTTTGAATACATCACTGGTGCCAGAGGTACCAGAAAGGGTCTTGCTGACACTGCTTTACGTACTGCTGACGCCGGTTACTTAACTCGACGTTTAGTTGATGCCGCCCATGTCTGTATCACTCGTGAGGAAGATTGTAATACTCTGAAGTTCATTACTATTAGTAAGACTGACAAGAATCGTGAACGTTATTTTGGTCGACGCATTTTAGGCAGAGTTCTAGCCAACGATGTTATTGATCCAAAAAACAAGAAGGTACTTTTCAGTAAAGGTGACCTTCTTAGTAATGCCCAGGTAGCTGTTATAGAAAATAGCGACGTTGAATCCGTCGACATTCGGTCTCCTTTGACTTGTAAAGCTATTGTTGGTATCTGTAACAAATGTTATGGATGGGATCTTAGTACAAGAAAGATGGTTAAGATTGGTGTTCCTGTCGGTGTTGTTGCTGCTCAGTCTATCGGTGAGCCTGGTACACAGTTGACCCTCCGAACTAAGCATACTGGAGGTGTCGTCGGTGTCGACGTTACTCAAGGTTTACCCCGTATTCAGGAATTATTCGAGGTCAGAATGCCAAAAGTTCCTTCTCCTCTAGCTGAAATAAGCGGTAAGGTAAAAGTCAAAGAAAGTCTTGATGGCTACGAAATAAAACTTACTGGTAAAGATGATAAGAAAGTCACTAAGACCGTTACTTATCTTCTTCCCAGCAATGTAACCCTTCTCGTTTCTGATGGCGATTTGGTGGCCCAAGGTGCCCAACTTTGCTCAGGCTCACTTGATGTTCGTGAGATAATGGAAGTTAAGGGTATCGAGGCTGCTCAGAAATATCTCATCGATAGTATCCAAGCTGTCTATGAGTCTCAGGGTATATCAGTCCACGACAAACACGTCGAGGTCATGGTTAAAGAAATGAGCGACAAGATCAAGATTGAAGATCCAGGAGATACTAACTTCCTGTATGGTCAAATAATTACTCGCGCAGTTTATCTTGAGGCCAATGAAAAAGCTAAAGCGAATAACGGTAAACCAAGTGTCGGTAAGAAGATTTTACTCGGTCTTATCCAATCCGCTCTTTCTACTGGATCATGGCTATCAGCCGCTTCCTTCCAGCAAACCACTTCTGTTTTGACCGAAGCATCCTTACTTGCTGAAGTCGATGGCTTGATTGGTCTCAAAGAAAATGTTATTATCGGACGTCTAATACCTGTTAGTCGAAAATAGGTTTTAGCCAATTCAAAAAAATAAACAATGCCAACATTTAACCAACTTGTCAAATCAGGTCGAAAAGTTCGTACTTTAAAGTTAAAAGCTGCTGCTTTACGCGACAATTTTAACAGCATTAAGAATCGAACAATTAAGACGTTCAACCCTTTCAAAAAGGGGGTTGTTACTGTCGTCAAGACCATGACTCCAAAAAAGCCACATTCCGCTTTGCGTAAAGTTGCTAGAATAAAATTAAGCAACCATAGCACGGTTACTGCCTACATTCCCGGTATCGGCCACAACTTGGCTGAACACGGTATCGTCTCCATTCGAGGCGGCCGTGTCCGAGATTTGCCAGGTATTCGTTATCACGTTGTTCGTGGAAAGTATGACGCTGGTGCTGTTGCCGGTCGTCTTCAATCACGCAGTAAATACGGTGCTAAGCGCCCGACTAAATCTGCAGAATAATTTATAACTTTTATAAACTTTACAAACTAAACTATGTCAAGAAGAGGTCAGGTTAAACCAAGAGAGATCGTTCCCGATACTCGCTACAACAGTGATACTATTGCTAGGATCATTAATTACTGCATGATGGATGGTAGAAAGAGTGCTGCTACTCAAGGAGTCTACGAAGCTATTGATATCGTTCAGAGAGAGACTAAGTCGGATGATATTCTCGTCACTCTCGAGCAGGCTCTTGATAGCATCAAACCAAAAGTTGAGGTTAGACCTCGTCGCATTGGTGGTGCTGTATATCAAGTTCCTACCCCAGTCCACGGTCGTCGACAGATGTCTTTAGCTATTCGTTGGTTAATCACCAGCACCCGAGCTCTATCCAGCAAACAATATCACTCCTTTGGTCAAAAACTAGCGAGCGAGCTATTATCTGCTCTCAAGAACGAAGGTTCATCAGTCAACAAGCGTCTCGAAGTCGAGCGTATGGCCGATGCCAACAAAGCCTTCGCTCATTTGCGCTGGTAGTGTGCTAACATTATCTAATGTCAATGTTCTCCAAACCTACTTCAGTCATCTGGCCTAAAAATAATTCTGTTGACATTTATCTAGACAAGTCGAACAGTAATATCTTTTCTCTTGATTTTAATCTGTGGCAAGCTTGTACTCCAGCTCAACTACAGTCACTTGATCTGCTTTTAAAACAAAATAGTATTGATTCCTGCACTATTCTTTTGCCCGACGATGTCGTCTTCACTAAGTCTTTTATTTACGACTCAGTTATCTCTACAATAGATAAGGCGGAGGTTATTGGTCTTGCAGAAAGTTTCATTAATTTCAAGATTCATCCCGATAATATTGACTATCAACTTATCCCATCTGATGGCAAAACCATTATTCTCGCCCATATATATGAGCGTAACAAAATATCTGCTTTAGAGACCAATCTAAAAGCACTTCCTCATCTCAAGTCATACAACTTTACCCCTGTTTCCCAGTCTATCTCTAACCTTATTACCTCTAATCTAGGTGGTAGCCAAGAATATTTTGCCATTCATCCACTTAATCAAAATGAATATACCCTCATCCTTTCTTCAGGTAAGACTGTTTATCTAACTTCCAACCTAAAAGGGGA
>DDWP01000010.1 GCA_002345725.1 Candidatus Shapirobacteria bacterium UBA2283 | reverse complement strand
TCAGTCAAAGATGGATTGGCAAAGGCGCTCCCAGGAGAGTTGATAGGTTGGACTTTTGACTTTTGTTCGATCCAGGCACGGACAACTTGTTTGGCTAGATCTGTGTTTCCTTTAAATAAACGGAGAGTGGCGGAGAGAATAATCAGATGTGGATTTGTCTGAAAAAAGGATGTTTCGTATTTCCAAGATAGTTGGGATTTTTTATATATTTCAGTTTTGCCAGTTTTTAGGTTAAAAACTTTAATTGACTCAAGATAGTCGGAAAAGTGATATTTACCACCATGGATGTTTTGATAGACAGCGCCACCAATAGTTCCGGGAATATAAGCAAACCATTGAAGGCCAGTGAGGCCGAGAGATATTAATTGGCTGATGGCGTAGGGTAGAGGGGTGCCAGATTGAATGGTGACAGACTGGGTTGGGAGATGAGATTCGTCATAATCAATCTTGCTAAAGTCGAGGTATTGACTAGGTTCGTTTTCGTTTCTTTGGGTGTCGGTGGCGGTAAAGGACGTGGCAGGAGTAATTTTGGGGGAGACTTTGATCTGTGAGGCTTGATTGATGATGGTTAGGCCGGGAAGGCCAAGATCGGAGATGACAACATTACTGCCTCGTCCGAGAATGGTATAAGGTAGTTCAGGGTGGAGGTGGATGAATTTTAGGATATCAAATAGTTCGGATTGTTTGGTAGCGATGAATAGATATTCGGCTGATCCACCGATTTTAAGGGTGGTATAAGGGGCAAGAGGGACATTTTTTTTAAAGTCAGAGAAGTCCATAGAGTATTATAACTTAAACTCTAAATTCTAAATTCTAAATTCTAAAAATGACCTATTTTGGTGTGTAAAATAATATGTTTGTCTTGGAGTAAAGTAATATGGGGTATGGATGTGGATAAGTGGATAGGGAGCAAAGTAGCCTATAGTCTTTTAACTCGTAAACAAATTTTTGCGGTGCTCGCGTGCTTCGCCGATAAATGGCTCCAGAAGCTGTGCTCCTAAAAATTGTTTACTTCGTAAAGACTATATGCCTGAATGAAAGGTTGGTAGAATGGGGTGTGAAGAAGATATTGATTGGATTAGGAATTGTTTTGATTGTTCTTGGTTTCTGGTATTTGTCGGTTAGTCGAAAGTCTGATCCGCCAGCTGGCGGACTAAAAGTCGAAAGTCCAAAGATAGAAACAAGAATAGAACCAAAAAGAGAAATTTTAAAATTTTCGGTCATGTCAGATGTTCATAACGATACGGAGATGTTGGAAAAGGCTATTGATATGGGAGATGGTGATTTGGTGATTGTGACAGGGGATCTGACAAATGATGGGACGAGAGCGGAACAGGAGGCAATAAAAAATGTGTTGAATGAGAATGTATATGTAGTACCAGGAAATCACGATATTTATAAAAATGTTTGGATTTTTGGGAAAAAGTATCAGTCATTTGAAAAGAGTGGTTGGAAATTTATATTGATTGATAATAGTAATTGGCGAGGGCTTGGGGATGATCAAAAGTCTTGGATTGAGGACGAGGTATCTGAATGTTTAATTAAATATTGTTTGGCTTTTATGCATAAGCCCCTAGCTCACAATTTTTCGACTCATATCATGGGTGAGAATAGTCAGAAAGTGACGGGTGAGGCGGAGTGGTTGATGGAGTTATTAGTTAGTAGTGGGGTTAAAATGGGATACTCGGGGCACTTACATTATGCTTCGAGTTATACAATTAATAATTGGCAGACGGTGTTGGTGGGAGCGATTTCGGCGGCACGAAATACACAGACGCCAAGGTTTACAGAAGTAGTGGTTTATGATGATGGAAGCATAGAAAATAATGTTAAATTAGTGCCATGATACTTGGTATAGATCCTGGGTTAGAAAACACTGGTTATGGAATTGTTGACGAAGGTAAGCTGGTAGTGGCGGGAGTAATATTGACGGACAAAAAGGACAAAAATACGGATAGATTGGAGAAAATTTATAATGAGCTTGAAAAAGTTATTAGAGAATATAAAGTGACAGAGATGGCGATTGAGAGTTTGTTTTTTGCTAAAAATGCCAGTTCGGCTTTGAAGGTGGCGGAAGCAATTGGGGTGATTAAAGTGTGTGGTAAAAAGAATGGTTTAGAGGTGGCGGAATATACACCTTTGCAGGTGAAACAAGCTTTGGTGGGGTATGGAAGGGCGGAGAAAGAGCAGGTGGAGGCAATGGTAAAAATGGAATTGGGGATAAGTGAATCGATTAGCCCGTCCCATGCTTCGGATGCGGTGGCGGTGGCCTTGACGCATGGGTTTACGATGAAGGTGATATAATCTGGTGCTTTAAAAGATTGTATTAATTAAAATTATGGCTGAAATAAATGTTGCTGGTCGTAGATACCCAGTATCTCCTGTGGATGGTGATGATTATGTTTATACCCAGCATGAATTTAGAGATAAAAACCTGGCAATTCGTTTGGTGTGTGAGTTAAGTGGGTGGGAGTCAGTTACTCCGATGATAGAACGGGTTGGTAAAAAGACAAGGGTAAGTCTAATTGGTCACGGAGGCTACCCGAATTATGAAAGAGTAGCTCAAATTTCGAGCTTGTGTACAAAGCGGGTTTTTCAAAAAAGTGCGTAATGAGAAGGGTGGGTGTTGATGTCATAAAAGCGTCAAGATAAGAAAAATTACATAAGTAAAATTGGGGATATGCTATCTACAGGAATTGAAGACGAATATACTGGTGGTACCGAGCCAATGAGAGGTGGAATAAAACCAAGATCAAATCGGAGGGTGCGTTTAGCGGATGACGAATGGAAATTTTATGTTGATCAAATAATTCTTAGGGAAACTTTTGATGTATTAACATCACCTAAATGGAAAGGAAGGTGGCCTGGGCTTAGTCCGTTTCCAAAGATCACAGTAGTTGAGAGAGATAAAATTAGAAATATGATGGGAAAAACAGGGTAGGCTATTTTAGCTTAAGCTATATCCTATCTTTCGATATGATTTGATAAGGGAGCCGGGGAGATTGTTGTTGACTAGACATTTACGAATGCGGGCGATTTCTTTGACCATAGCCCAGAGGGAATAATCTTCGTCGTTAGGCCAGAGGATTTTGGCGATATCGTCTAGAGAGACCTTTTGTCCGTAATTGTTTATTAGTAATTGCAATAGATTTTGTTGACGAAGGGTTAGTCCGCTGATAATTTTATCTTGAAAATATATTTGTTCATTTTTGGTGGACCAACAATTTTGTTGGGGGATGCCGAGGTGGTCTAAATATTTTTGTGACAAGT
>DDWP01000100.1 GCA_002345725.1 Candidatus Shapirobacteria bacterium UBA2283 | reverse complement strand
TGATCCCGAAGTGGGCCGAGGCGGTGGAGGAGAGTGTGGGGTGGTTTAGGAAGTATTGGTAAGATGGTTTGTTTTTAACCAGTCACGTTTAGTTATATAAGAAGGTTGTAAGGGAAAATCATCCTTTGGTGTTCTCATAATTAGCATTTCGTACAAATTAACAATATCGTTAATTATTTCGGATTTGCGTTGTTTTTGATCTTGAATGGTTGTTACGGTGGTACCTTTATATTTCATTTCGACCTGTTGTAATTGATGATTATCATCATCAGTAACGTTATCGATATTAATAGTATAAATTCTGTTTTTTGGTGAAATGACATGGATGCGAACTTTTGTTCGATAATATGATCCAATTTCTTTTATTTTACTTAGCGGTGTATCAAATAAATTTGCTGCGAGATTTAGAAGGGTAGCATTTGGTCGTACGGCAATATCAATTGTTTTTTCTGTTCGAAAACTAATCGTGGGGTATTGGGGATGTACTGGCTCACGGGAGCTTTTTTTCTTAAACCTGATAATATTGTCATCGGGGTGTCTAACTGCTGAAAAACCACCTCTTGGTGACTTAAATACAGTTACATAGTCAGTGGTTTCGTATGTACTATTTAGCCATAATCGAAAATTTCCTTCTCTAGGAAGAAATTGTTTCAACAATGAATCCATAAAACTAATGGCGTTGTATGGTGGTTTGGTTGGTTCAAGTTTACATTCAACTTCACCTAATTTATCACCGATTGTCAACTCGTGCTTTAGTGTTAGATATTGTTTCTGTCTAATGTTTTCGAAGGTGTTTGGAAGCAACGAGGTAGTTTTAACTTCTTTTGTATACATATTAGTATGTATATTACTATATGTATTGACTTATGTATATATAATAGTAAAATCATAGATAATTAAGAATTAACACGAGATTATGGAGAAGGCGTTTACTTTTATGATGCTAAAGCCGTTGGGATTAGTAGAACCGGTAAAAACTCAAATATTAGACATGATTACTCGGGAATCTACTGTTGTGATTCGACAAAGAAAAGTGGCTGAACCGAGATTAATAAAAGAACATTATAAAAATGTTAAAGATACTCCCCATTTCCACCCGATTACGAGTTATATGTCCGAAAAACGAGTTGATTTGATTATCGTTGAAGGCGAAGGACCACAAGACAAGTTTGTGGAAAGGATGAGAAGTTTAGTAGGTAAATCTGACCCTCTGGAATGTAAACCAGGCCAAATACGACATTTGGCTATAGAATATAATTTGTCGTATGTAGTAAGTGTAGATCCGGTTGAAGGTTCTAATAATTATTGTCGTGACAATCTAATCCATTGTTCAGATAGCCCGGAGGCTGCAAAACGAGAAGTTGGTATATGGTTTGATGATGTTAATATTTTAAAGCGCTATGCAAAGTAAAAATAATGAAATTGAGGTCAAATACAAAATTACAAATGACCAACTTAAAAAGTGTTTATTGATTTTGGCTGAATTGGGTTTTATTAATTCAAGCAACGCTGAATTGGTCGATTCATTTTTAGAGATAGAAAAGACAGAGTTGGGCTGGAATTTTGTAAGGTTGAGGTCTAGTGATGGTAAATTTATCCAAACTGCCAAGAAGTGGGAAATGGTATCAGGAGTAAAGTGTCGAATAGAGGATGAGGGCGAGATAAATGAATTAGAATATAAAAAACTTAAAGAAAATAGCAAAATTACATACAATAAAATCCGGAATGATTACAAAGGAAAATTTGACGGAATGGAAGTGACAGTTTCTTTTGATTCAATAGATGAAGATGTCTTTATTGAAGCAGAAACATTTGGTGAGTTATTGGAGACAGATAAAATTAAGTTAAAACTCAAACGATATCTAAACAGTAACTTAGGAATTGATACTCAAAAGGAAGCTCCAACCATGTTGGATTATGTGCTGAGTAAACAAAACAAATAAAGATAGTTCAAATTGGATTGTTGGGTTGTTTTTTGAGACAATGAATTATGAAAGTGTATTTTTCGGGGGCGTTGTATACTCAGGGTGATTTCCAACCAAGGTACAAAAAGATCGTTAAGTGTTTAGTCGATAATGGTTTGGAGGTTATGGAGGATACTACTGTGACCCCGTTTTCTAAATTTCAGGAAATGAGTGAGTCTGAGATTCTAGATAATTATAAGAATGTTAGAAAGTGGGTAGAAAAATGTGATTTTGCAGTTTTTGAAGCGTCGTTTCCGTCGACTTTAAGTATTGGACATGAAATTAGTTTGGCTTTAGGAAAAGGAAAACCGGTGATTGTAATGTATCTGGAAGAGAGAAGTCCGATGTTTTTGTTGGGTTATAAAAACGATATGATAATTTGGGTAAAGTACAAAGATGCAGATATCGCTCAATCTTTAACAAAGGCTTTAGAAGGAATTAAAGGTAAGGTTAGTGTTAGGTTCAACTTTTTTTTGCCAAGAAGTTTGGTGGCGTACTTGGATTGGGTGGGGAAGGACACGGGGACAAATAAAAGTGAATATATTAGGATGTTGATTGAGAAGGAGGTAAAAAAGAAGTGAGAATCCACTTTACAGCTTCTATAACAGGCAAGAAACTTTATCAGGATAATTACATTAGAATTGTGATGATACTGAATAAGCTGGGTTATCAAGTTAGTGACCAGATAACTAATAAAGATAAAAAAGATATTGAGAATTTGAGCAGTAAACAATTAAATACAAATTTTGAGAATGTTTTGGACAGTATCAAAAAAGCAGATGTTGTTGTGGCTGAAGTTTCATATTCAAGTGCTTCGGTGGCGTTTGAGGTTGTTTCTGCGCTGAATTTATCAAAGAAAGTTCTGTTAGTTCATGAACCGACTGGTCATACGACTTTATTAGAGGCAAACAAGGATAGAAATATGTCGGTTTGTGAATACAAGAAAGATAATTTGGAAGAAAAAGTAACTGAGTCGATGAAGAAGATTGAAAAAGAAATGGATGTAAGATTTAACTTTTTTATTCCTAAGAACTTATTGACTCAACTTGATAGAGTGTTATCAAATAAGGGAATTGCTAACAAAAGTGAACATATAAGGCAGCTGATTGAAAAGGATATGAAGAGGAATAAAAGATATAAATAGTAAAAATAGCGCTTGTTTTGAAATAAAGCTGTATAATATAGATATTAAGAATTATGAAATCTATGAAAGTATATTTTTCTGCATCTAGAGTTTTTAAAGGTGAATTGCATGAGAACTATAGCCAGATCCTTGTGGCATTGAAAAAAAGTGGTTGTAAGATATTTGAGAATACTGTGGATCATAAATCAAAGAGCACTCTGGACATGACTGATGAAGAAAAAATAGATAATTACAAACAAATAATTGCGTGGATAGATAAATCTGATCTGTGCGTTATGGAAGCTTCTTTTCCCTCGACATTGCATATTGGTCATGAGATAACCATTTCGATTGAAAAAAACAAGCCAACAATTGTTTTGTATGAAAAGGGAAAGGCCCCAGCTCAGTTTATGGGCCTAAAGAATGATCGTCTTATTTGGGTTGAATATGAGTTGGGAAAAGTCGGAGTGGCACTTGACAAGGCAATTGAAGAAACTAGAAGTTTGATGGACGTTAGATTTAATTTTTTTGTATCTCCGAAGATTTTGAATTACTTAGATTGGGTGGCTCAAAAAAGAATGATTCCAAGATCAGTTTTTTTGCGAGGACTGATTGAAAAAGAGATGAAAAAAGATAAGTTTATGTAACTTTTCGCCAAAAGTGATATAATTGTCTGCTGGTGTGATTGGGTCTGTCTATTTTTTAGATATAGAGACCTGTCTCATATCGATATATAGCTTTGTTAATATATCTCAATTTAAATGGATTTATTAAGGTCAGTTGATAAAATAAATAAATTTCTTGGAGGTAAAAATATTTTGGTGTTGTATGGTGGAAGGTCTAGTGAGAAAGACGCGTCCTTGCGTACTGGTAAAAGAATTGTTAAGTGTTTGATGGACTGTGGAATTAAAACAATTTTATTTAATCCGGAAGAGGATATGGGAGGGCTAGTTGATAAAGCTAACAACTCTGGTTTAGTTTTTTTGGGTTTGCATGGTGGTTATGGAGAAGATGGAACAATACAAGGTTTATTGGATTTTTATCGTATACCATTTACAGGTAGTGGGATTCTGGGTAGTGGTGTTGGTATGAATAAATTAATTACTAAGAGAATACTTAGATCAGAAGGTGTCTCTACTGCGGACTATGTTGTCTGGAGTGAGTCTATTGATACTAAAGATTTTGTTGACAGATCTGAAAAGAAGTTGGGATATCCGTTGATGATGAAGATATGGGATGAAGGTTCTGGTAATGGTGTGTTTTTAATAGATGATAGAGAGACGTTTGAAAACAAATTAAATGGAGTTAAAGAATTAGACAAGGTTTTTGCGGAAAAATATATTACGGGAAGAGAGATGTCTGTTGGAGTGATTGAAATTTCTGGTAAAACTGTGGTATTGCCGGTATTGGAAGTATTGTATAAAGGTTATTTTTTTGATTTGAAGATAAGAAGTGATCCGAAAAAGTATCAAAAGATTATTCCGGCTAAGATGGAGCCGGATGTTGAGAATAAGGTAAAGGATGTTTGTAGGTATGCACATAAGATATTGGGTGCTAATGTTTATTCGAGAATTGATTTAAAACTTGAAGAGGGGACAAATATTCCTTATCTACTTGAAATCACTACCTTGCCTGGATTAACGGATACCAGTTGGTATCCAGAAATGGCGGAAATAGGTAAACTAAGTTTTAGTGAACTTGTATTATTAATAATTTTGGCATCTATTGATAAATATGAGTCTTAGAATTACGGAGTCAGTTGACCTTAATAAGTTGGCTGATGGGTATAAGAAAAAGAGGCGTTTACCTGACGGGATATTGACAGAAATAGTAGAGACAATTGAAAGCTATTTATGGATTAAGCTGGCAAATCTTGTGGTTGATATAGGTTCGGGAACAGGTAGGTTTTTATTACCTTTAGCTGAAAGGAATCCGGATGTATCTTTCGTTGGAATTGATAAGGCCAAGGGGATGTTAGATAAATGTTCGTTAGATATTAAAAATAAAAAACTCAAGAATGTGAGTTTGGTTGAAGCTGATTTGGGGGATAAAATTCTCTTTGGTGATGGAAAGGTTGATAGCGTGATTCTCTATCATGTTTTGCACATTGTTGAAGATAAAGTTTTATTAGTTAATGAACTCAGAAGAATCTTAAAGAAGGGTGGTAGGCTGTTAGTTGCATCAACTTCCCATAGCCAACTTAAAAATACTTGGAATTATAAATATATGCCAAAGATATTGGATTGGGAGCTTCGTCGAACACCTGATACTTCAGAGATCGTGAAGATGCTTAAAAGTGGTGGTTTTAAATTAGTTGGAGTAAAGGAAATTAATGTAAAAAAATATTTTAGCAGTGTTGACGAATGGATAAATTTCTTTAGGCTTAGACCAATATCAATTTTATCAGGGTTATCTGACGATGAACTTGAAGACCAGTTAGAAGAAGCTGGTAAAAGATTGATAAGAGATTTGGGAGAAAATATTAGTTTTGAATATGGATTTGATTGTCATACACAGTTATTTTTTGAAAAATTATGATATTAACAGTTGAAGAAGCAATAATCTGGACAAGAGAGGGGAGAATTTTTATTATAGTCGATAATGACGATCGTGAAGATGAAGGTGACTTTTTTGTAGCAACAGATAATTTAGCTCCAGAAATTGTTAATTTTATGTCAAAAGAGGGCAGGGGTTTGATATGTATTTCTTTGCCGAGAGAGAGGCTAGAGAAGCTGGAGATGAAAGAAATGTGTGAAGTGAACAGTAGTTTTATGACGACAGCTTTTTATTGTAGTTGTGAAGCGGTTAGTGGTGTGACGACGGGCATTTCTGCATTTGATCGGTCTTTGACAATGAAAAAGTTAATTGAAGACGGGAGTATCCATGACGATTTTGTTTATCCGGGGCACTGCTTTCCGTTAATGGCAAAAGACTTGGGAGTTATTGAAAGACAAGGTCATACTGAAGCGGCAACAGATTTGGCTAGTTTAGCAGGGCTAAAGCCTTCGGGAGTGATCGTGGAGATATTGAGTAATAACGGTCGAATGGCAAAGATGCCTGAGCTTAAAGAGATATCGGATAGATTTGGGATGGGAATATTAACAATAAAATCTTTGGTGGAGTATCGAATAAAGAACGGTTTAACTGAATCACTCTATCAGAAATGGTAGGTTTTGGAGGTTAAATAACTCGTCTTTTAGTTGATGGGTGTAATCCTGTGAGGACTGTGTAGGGAATTGTATTTAGAATAGATGATATCTTGTAAACTGAACAGATTGAACTTGGATCAGGAGAGATAAGGGTGACAGTGTCGCCGATTTTAGCGTTAATAGTTCGGGGTATTTTAAACATAGTCATATCCATACTAATATTGCCAACAATTGGACACTGAACATTTTTTAATAAGAACGAAGATCGGTTACTCAAATCACGAGATATGCCCTCATTGTAG
>DDWP01000027.1 GCA_002345725.1 Candidatus Shapirobacteria bacterium UBA2283 | reverse complement strand
ACGGACCAGAGATGATTATTAGAAGTGGTTGGTTCATGGTTGATTATACCGCCGAGTCGGACTCGGTATTCTTTCCGACGAGAAAAGACCAAAGATCAGGTAAGGAGTCGTAGGGAATAGATTTAAACTCATGCCATTTTTTATCGGGAGTAATCTTAAGGATGTCACTATACGCAACTTTGACTGGCTCAGGTGCCTGACATGTTTTTCGCTCGGTATCTTTTTTTATTCTACGGTTAGTCCGCAAAACAAATTTTTGGATTTGCCCGTCGCTGGGACTTTCATTAATCAATAATTGAATTAAGTCAGCAGAAACTTGACGAAGACCAATGCCTCGAGAGTCATCCACATTCTTTACACCAGGAGAGTCTGCACACCGCTTGTCGCAAAATAATAGTAACTCACCCCCATTAACCTTGGCTTGTCTCAATGCAAGATCGACCCCAACGCCACGATTAGTCTCTAGGTCACGAAATTGTTTTTTGGCTAAGGAGGAGATTTTTTCTGGAGTCGGTGATAGATCGACACCTACAGAAATTAGTTCTTGTCGCATTTGAGGAACGACAGGTTTCAGGATTTCTAGTGTCAGGGGTGCATTCATGGTTGAACGCCACATTTGTTCAATTGGTGAAGAAGTTAGGGTGGGATTTTCTGGAGACATAGTTAATTATACTGCTTATGGCTTTGATATATCGTTGATTTGATTTTATTCTATTACTATAATGGTATTAGTTAATTGTTAAAAAACAATATGGCAATGATTACAGTAGAAGTGGTAGTAAATCGAGGAGTTGATAAAGTATGGAAGAATTGGACTGCGGCTGAAAGTGTAAAAAAATGGAATCATGCCAGTGATGACTGGGAGTGTCCTAAGGCGACAAACGAATTGGCGACAGGCGGAGAGTTTTCCTATATTATGGCGGCAAAAGATGGGAGCCGTTCTTTTGATTTTAATGGTGTTTACACCGCGGTTAAGCTATATAAATTAATTGAATACGAGATGGAAGGTGGGAGAAAAGTGAGTATAGTTTTTAACCCAATTGACAAAGAGTCAACAAAAGTGACACAGACATTTGAAACTGAAACTGAATACCCCGAGGAAAAACAGAGAGAAGGCTGGCAGGCGATCATGGATAATTTCAAAAAGTATTGTGAGGAGAGTTAGAGACTAATCCTCCGACTTCGATAAGGCCGTCCTCTACTGGTCGGGCGTGAATAATCGAGCCAAGACCATGGATAACGGTTAACTCTTTTCCGACCGAATCAGCTAATCTCATAGAACCAGACCCATTAGCAGGATCTTCTGGTATACCCCAATCAGAGGCAAAAGTACGAGCACGAACTAAACCTTTTCCCTCGTCAATCCAGGCCCAAACAAACATATGTTCTTTGTTTTTTGTATCAGCCAAAGTCAACTTTTCAACTTCGGTAGGAGTTGATAGTTGTTC
Organism: Candidatus Shapirobacteria bacterium UBA2283; assembly: GCA_002345725.1. Classification (GTDB taxonomy): domain Bacteria; phylum Patescibacteriota; class Microgenomatia; order UBA12405; family UBA12405; genus UBA2283. Next base: position 5,623 of record DDWP01000027.1, on the reverse strand, counting down.
ATAATTCCAATTGGGCAAAATAGATTTGGCCATGCGAATATAGGTGGCGCCTCCTTCTTGCCAAGTGGGAACCTTGACATCATTAGATAAAAGAAAATCGAGAGGTTTTTTGTTTAATTTATTAAGTAACCAGGCCGTACCGACAAGAGCACTACCAGCAAAAGGACATTGACGAATAGGACTAAAAATACTGACATTACCGCTAGCATTATCGTTGACAAAAACAGTTTCACTTAAGCCCATCTTGGTAGCAAAAGCTTGTCGACTTTGATCGTCTAACTTTTTTTCATTATCGATGACAACGCAATGAGGGTTGCCATACTCCCCTTTTTCATTGACAAAAATACGAATGATATCCATTGAGGGATTATATCGCGGTATAATTGAGAATGATTGAAGAAGTGTTAAGAGTAGCGATGATGGTGATCGGGTGGATAGTGAATGGATTTATCTTGGGAGTAAACTGGCTTTATGGGATACTGATGGGGTTGGTGAGAGGGATGTAGTTTACAGACAGTTGACCGGATTAGTTATATAAATAATGATCTTATCCAAGGCAGGTTAACTTACTCCAACTCTTGAGGAATTGTTTTCTTCCGGGGTAGATTCATTGAGGTTAGAGGAATAGTAATAGTGTTATTGAACAGATTAATAGCCTTTAGGGTTATGTCTTTGTCCTGGGTCATTTGGTAGCTGACGCCTGCTTTTAAAAATCTGTCTCGGGCTTCTTGGCTATATTCTGGATCAGGGGCGGCATAAATAATATTTTTTATCCCTGCTTTTATAATAATAGTGGTGCAATCATCGACATTGTTTTTTGGACTACGATAACTACACGGCTCAAGAGTGACATATAGGATCACTTTGTCGTTGATGTCTATACCTGATATTTTTGCCTGTTCTAAAAGTAAATCTTCGGCGTGTCTAATTCCATCATTAGCACTGGGAGAGGAGAGTATGACATTGTCATCTTCAACTAAACAAGCAACAACGACCCCTTCTGGATCTTGGGCGGTCTTGCCTAGCTCAAACAGTTGTTCAAAGATTTCTATTTCAGTCATTGATTAATTGTATCAGCAGGAGCGAGTTTCTTTTGAAAATAACTTAGAGTATTCCCTTCTGGAAAATTGTCTAATTGGCCATAAAGTGTATAACCCATCTTCTGATAAAAATCAGGAGCCTGCCAAGAAAAAGTATTGGTATAAGCAATGGTGCAATTTCTTTTTATCCCCTCTTGCTCGGCCGCTTCCATCAACTTCTTTCCCCAACCCTGACCACGGATAGATGCATCTACCCAAAGTGCTTGAATTTCCATACCACCCCAAAGAAAAGAAACGATCACTCCACCGACGGCTTGGTCATTTTCGTCGTGAAGAAAAATAGAGATAGTCTCAGTCTTTCTGATGTGACCATTTTTGGCGTGGTGCGCCAGCATACCTTCGACTAATTTTTGTTTATCTTCTACGCTCGGCTCTCCGAGGGTTGTTATGAATTTTAGAGGGGACATGAGAGAAGTATACAAGATACTTATATATGTGAGTATCGAAAAACTTAATAGATTTAGCACGGATATGTCATCATAACTGAGAACTTATACAGTCCTTCTGTTCTCAAGCTGTTCAGCAAGCTCAAGAAATTCGGCTTTATTATTTAAATCAACTTTTTTTGCAACTTCCAGGTAGACCTCTTTGTCTTTTTGCTCAAGTAACATTCCGTTATTCTTGATAAAAAACCAAAATCTAAAAGCCTTCATGATACCTGTTGTTTCCTTTGTAAGAGTTGAGTATAGGTCAACACATTCCCAAAGCGCATATTCGTTAATCTCTGGATTAAATTCTTTGATATCCGTAGGATCCTTATCTGCATGATGGAAAAAATTGTATGATGAAGCGAGTTTGCCTTTAAGGTATTTTTTATACTCAGGTTTTACCCTATCTATCATTTCATCAATAAATGTTGATAACCCTTTACTTCTAGCTAAATCTCGTAAGATTTGTTGTGATGAATAAATTACTAAATGGATAACTACCGGATCACCAGACAAAAAGAAGAGTCTAATGGCATGTTCTAATTCCCTTTTTGCCGCGTCAAGTTTTGATATATGTATTGTAGTCATGATTATTATGTAATGATTTTTTTATTAATATCATCAATAATTTCGGTGATACTGTGATATCTGTTTTCTAGACTTTTATTATCTGTACATTTTTCAATGATACTGTCTAAACCCACTACCAATTGATTCTTATTTAGGTTTTGTTTTCCTGTAAAAATAAAACTCAGAAGACACCCTACAGAATAAATTTCATTTTCAATTCTTACGTCCTTGAAAGATTCTAATAGTGGATCTTTGTGAAAAGTTGACCCTTTACCGCTTGTATCACTGTCTGTTAACTCTGAGTCTTCTTCTTTAACCAACCCAAAGTCAGAAATTTTAATATAGATAATATTTTGATCATAAAGTTTTACTAAAATATTATTCCAACTTAAATCACGATGAAATAACTTTTTTTTATACAAAAAGTCAACTCCATACAAAAACTGTAGCGCCATTCTTTTTCTTATAGCAAACGAGAGTTTTTGATTATTCCAAATGATATAATCTTTCAAGGAAAAGTCACAAAACTCCATTGTATAAGAATTGTTTTTACTATTGTAGGAAAAAACTTCTAAAATGTAGGGGAATTTTATTTTGGACAAAATATCATATTCTTTTTTGAATCTCTGTATTTCTTTTTCGGTTAAATCCGACTTAGCCTGTTTTATTGCAAACCATCTTTGATAATGTTGATCAAAGTATTTCTTAACAATTGCATAAGAGCCTTCTCCGATTAAATTAAGTTTATAAGAAGTGTTACTGCTTATTTGACTAGTGTTTGTTTTTGTCAATATAAAAATTGGATCATATTTTTTGATACACCTTATCCTTCCAAAGTCTATCGGAATGATTGACCCTCCACTACTGCTTAATAATGGAAGAATACTGTCCATAGTTTCAAGATAATTATCTAAGATAGTAATCTCGTCTTCTGAGTTTTTTAAATTTTCTGAAATATCACGGTAACTATCTATTAATAAAATTAATTCTCGACTTGGGTCAGCATTAAAGTAGCCTCCTGTAGTGGGTTTAAACTTTGTGTTCCAAAATTCAAACAAAGTGTTAATACGGTAATGAAAATATGCTGAAAATGTTGCCAACTCTCCTTCAAATTCTGTATAAAGAAGAAGGTATCTATCCATATTGGTCTTTAAGTCTTCTTGGGTAATGAATGGATTATCTTGATCCTTTAGATATGTTTTACTCAAAAAATCATTTAAAATGATTTTAGTTTTGACTTCCATGTATTTATTTTTTCTTAAAAAACCAACCAAAAAATCTTGAAAATATATTTTCTTGTTGGACTGTTTTTGTTTCGTCCTTGAGTTGAAAAATTGAAGCGGAGGATGGAACAATTGTTGGTACTAAAGTTGGAACCGAAGTTGGAGAAAAAATCTTGGTTGGCTCTAAAGTAGGCGCTAAGGTTGGTTTTAAAGTTGGAGTGTTGGTTGGTTTCTTGGTAGGAGTTAGAGTCGGTTTTCTAGTTGGGGCTAAAGTCGGTCGGCGAGTGGGAGGAGTGCGAGTGGGGACAACTTTTTTAATGACAACTGGTGGTTCTTCAACTGGAGCCGCGACGCCACCACCATGACAATGACGTTCATTCCAGGAAACTCCCCATTTGTCACAATTGGTCCGACAATAATGGCAACCGTCAGCAGCCGTGCGACCGGGATGAGCAAAAACAGTACTCGGGAATATAAAAAATACCAAAAGAAAACATAGAATTAATCTGTAAAGTTTTATATCCATCTAAGGGGATTATAGTACTTTTCTGAAAAACTACTTACCGTGGTTCTCGTAGGCAACGGAAAGAAGATGGGTGGAACGGGAGCGACTGGCAAAGATGGTGACAATAAGCCCGATAGTTCCGGCAACAGTAAAGACTAGAGCTATTCCCCTGCCAGGGCCAGTGCCAAACCAACCACCAATCAAATCTACTCCTGCACCAGTAGTCATGAAGGGGATAAAAACAAATTGAGTCAATGGCCCGATGAGAAAAGAAGTCAGAGGTGAAGCGGACTGCTCGACGCTGTGAGCAAAACCGAAGACTCGACCTTGCCTCTCGACAGGGACAACTTTTTGAATAATAGTCTGCTCTGAAGCTTCGATGTAGGGAACAACGGTAATGTAAATAAACAGACCAATAGTCAAGAGAATTATCGAAGGGTAAATAGTAAAAATGGCACTGATAGCCCAAATAATAATGTTGGCAGTAAAAAGAGTCTTGATAGGACTCTTACCAAGACCAAACTTAGCAATAATTAAACCACCGATAATAAATCCGGTACTAAGAAAACCCCATAATAATCCCCAGACCTGAACGGAAACTAGAGACAAACCATAAGCATCCATTAGAGCCATAAAAACACCACCTAAGAAATTATTAAAAGTAGTAAATAAAATAAGAGCAGTAAAGCCAGGGGTGGAAGAAATTATTTTGATTGTTCCTTTGATATCGACACCTTTCTGGCCATGCTCGGCAGTGTGGACAATATTGTTCTCGGGAATAGGAATAAACCAAAGATCAAAAATAGTCAAAAGAGAAAAAATTATAGATAAAATCAACACCCAATACATGCCAGAAGACCCGACTAAAAGACCGCTGATAACTGAGGTAACCAGAAAAGAAATACCTGAGGCAGTGCCAACTAAGCCATTGGCTTTGTCGCGCTCGGGCTCGGGAGCAATAATAGTGACGATAGTCGGCAGAGCGATATTGCGAATACCACTGACGACAATTCCTACCATGAGAGTCATAATAAGAAACCATAAAGTGGGGCTGGACTGGTTGGTAAAAGATCCTGGTGCGGCTGTGAGATAGATGACTAACCCAACACTAAAAGAAATTAAAGAAACAAGGCTGGACAACAACATGATGTTTTTCTTGTGATGATTGTCAACCAAACTACCAAACCAAAAACCGGAAATAGCTGTGGCCACGAGATAAAAACCTGAAATAAGGCCCGTGACCAAAACTGACTGTGTCTGGAGATAAGAGAAGAAAGTAATAGCAAACCAAACAGTAAAGTTGGTGATCGAGCTAATAACAGAATTGATTAAAAGATGGTAAAAATTTCTCATCGAAGACTATATTGTAATATCTTTATACTGATATCACAACAGTATTAGTTAATCCACTTAGCTTAGACAATTTGACCATTAGTTTATCAGTGAGAGAACGGAGAAGAGTGTGATTTGAATCAGTGTGAGAAGACAAATCAAGACCGGGATGTGTTGGGAAATTAATTTCTTTACCGATTTTTATATTAATCGGGAGATGGCGTTTGAAATAAAATGGCAATCTGTTTTTTAATAAATAGGGATGAACATGATTGCTCCCCCGAATACCAATAGGAATAATCGGAACATGAGAAAGTAAAGACAGGCGGACTGCCCCCGTCCCGCCTTTGATAATCTGACTAGTTTGACCACCAGTGATAATCCCCTCAGGAAAAATTAAAAGACAATCTCCTTGGCCAAGCTTCTCTTGACTCAACTCGAGACTGCGAAGATTGTGATCGGTCG
>DDWP01000048.1 GCA_002345725.1 Candidatus Shapirobacteria bacterium UBA2283 | reverse complement strand
AAGCCACTACTCTTGATACCAGCGCCGGCTGGACCAGCAATCTTGACAGTATAAACCGGTTGAGACATTACTTATAATAACAAATAATTCAGAAAAAGTTGCATATATTTACATATATGGTACACTTCCATCTGATTTTAGTTTAAAGGCTCTAGAAATCGATATCTGCCCTATTGGTACAGAAGACTGTACACATAAGTTTTATTAAGGGCACATAATCCACAATTGTGGAATTTGCCTAAAATTTAATTTTATATGTACAGAAGCAACAGTAATTCTCAAGGTGGTTTTAGAAATTTTTCCGGTCGCGGACAATCACGTCCCGCTTTTGGGGGACGTCCTAGCAGACCTAGTTTTGGAGGACCAAGACGACCACGATTCTCTCAGACAAAAATGAACCCGTCTTTATTTATCAAAAAGGCGACGGAAATAGTGACTATTGAAGAACAAACAACCATTCACAGCTTTGAAGATTTTGGTTTAAACCCATCACTTTTAGAAAATATCAAAGCCAAAAATTTTACCAAACCGACTCAAATCCAAGACCAGGCAATCGAATCAATTATGGACGGTCGTGACCTTTTGGGTATTGCCGATACAGGTACAGGCAAGACAGCGGCCTTTGCCATTCCTTTAATTAACTCCATACTGGAAAATCCTAATCAACAGATATTGATTATGGCTCCAACCAGAGAGCTAGCCATGCAAATCAAACAAGATATCCGTTCCTTTACCCCCGGGCTTAGGGTTTACCTAGCTCTGGCTATTGGAGGATCTTTTTTACGAGAACAAATAATGGATATTAGACGAGGACCACACTTTATTGTTGGTACACCAGGAAGAATAAAAGATTTGGGTGAAAGAAGAGTAATTAATTTCTCGAAAATTACCACATTAGTACTAGATGAAGTCGACAGAATGTTAGATATGGGCTTTATTGCCGATATCAAATCAATTGTTGATCAGACTCCTAAGGATCGTCAGACACTATTTTTCTCAGCAACAATTGACCGAAAAATCGAAGGATTAATTGGTTCTTTTTTAAGAGATCCAGTGTCGATCTCTTTGAAGAACATGAATCCATCAATCCATGTTGAGCAAGATGTGGTGCGAGTGCCACGCCATCTCAAAGAAGAGAAGTTGCATGAAATGATGTCCAAGCCAGAATTCAAAAAAGTATTGGTGTTTGGAGCAACTCAAAGAATTGTGGAACAACTTTCAACTTCTTTATCACAGAAAGGTTTCAAGGCTCAAAGCTTGCACGGTGGTAAACCCCAAAATAAAAGAACTCAAGTAATTAGAGCGTATCGTGAAAATATATTTAATATTCTGATTGCAACAGATGTGGCAGCCAGAGGATTGGATATATCTGATATTTCCCACGTAATCAATTACGACCAACCAAACAACTTTGATGACTATACCCACAGAATCGGTCGTACTGGCCGAGGTGATGCTAAGGGTTACGCTCTGACTTTTGTAGAAGGCTAGTATTTAATTGAATACTTTGAGCTGAGATACTGTTGTCAGTATTGGTATTACCAAAAATAACAACTTTTTGACCGACAACCAAATCAGTAGTAGTAGCAGGCACGGCTTGGTTAATATTAGTTTTGTCACTAAGTAAAATAAGTTTTGAACTACCATCAGTAGTTTTAACGGTGACGGAACCGTCGTTGACACTGGTGATCTCACCCATTATTTGACCGTTACCTGGGCGTTTTTGGATATTATTATTCTGCAATTGGTTACCTCTTAATGGCATTTTGCCTTTTTGATAAGTTGTTCCAGAGAAAAAACCAATTCCGGAAAATAATATAGCGATAATGATGATGGGAACGATATTTTTTTGCATATTTTAAAAATTAATAAATTTTATTCGTAACGAAGGGCTTCAATTGGTTGAAGGTTAGATGCACGACGAGCCGGATACCAGCCGAAAATAATGCCGATAATAGTGGAGACAGCAAAAGCTAGAAAAATTGAGGAAAAAGAAATCACAAACAAAGAACCGGAAACAACCGAAATAATATAAGAGGCAAGAATGCCAAGGAGCACACCAATAACCCCTCCAGTAAAAGTTAGGATTATTGACTCTAATAGAAACTGAATGGTGATAATTCTTTTTTTGGCACCCAAAGCTTTTCTGAGACCAATTTCACGAGTTCTCTCAGTAACTGTAACTAACATGATATTCATAATACCGATACCTCCGACTAAGAGTGAGATAGCCGCTACACCAGAAAGAAGGGTAGTAAAAGTACCTGTGGTTGAAGAAGCCGTGTTTAATATATCTTGCTGAGAAAAGATGGAAAAATCAGCTTTAGATGGATCAGTAATTTTATGACGGGATAGTAAAAAATAACCGACTTCATCTTGGGCGGCAGTCATAATATCAGAGCTATTGGCCTCCATGGCAATTGAAGTTAAATGGCTGGCACCAAATAATATTTTTTGGGCAGTGGACAACGGGACGTAAATAACGTCATCTTGATTGTTAAAACCACTACCACCTTTACTGACAGTAACTCCAATAATAGTAAAGTTTTGACTACCAATTTTTATGACTTGACCAATTGGATTGGATCCAGAAAATAAGTCGGCAACTATTTGTGGACCGACGACAGCAACTCGAGACAGACTATCAACATCTGACTGGGAAATAAAACTACCCGAATCAATGGTAACTTTGTGGATATCTAGATAAGCAGGAACAACACCAATGATAGAGGTATTGGTGTTGCTGCTACCAGTAACGACTTGAGAACGAGATGAGTATTCAGGCGAGACACTTTTTATAGTAGTGATCTCTGAGGAGCTAGCAATGGCAGCGGCGTCTTCGTTAGTTAAAGTATTACTAGACGAAGCTGTGCGAACATTACCACTTCTTTGTGCACCAGGGTTAATGGTCAAGAGATTAGCTCCAAGAGATTGAATCTGATTCTCAATTGACTGTTGAGTGGCCTGCCCCAAAGAAACAAGAGCAATGACAGAACCTATACCAATAACTATACCTAAAATAGCTAGCCCTGTTCTAACCTTATTTAGGGCCAAAGTAGCAAAGCTTTCAACAAATAATTCTAGATAGCTCATAGACTTTTGAATAATTTACCGTCACGAACATAAATAATCCTTTTGGCGTGATGAGCGATATCTGGCTCATGAGTAATCATGACGATGGTGTGACCATCTTGATTTAGTTTTTTAAACATACCCATAACTTCTTCGGCCTGGTCGGAAGCAATATTACCAGTGGGTTCGTCGGCAAGAATTAAGGCAGGATTCATAACCAATGACCGAGCAATAGCCACACGTTGTTGTTGGCCTCCAGACAACTGATTACTGGTATGAAACATTCTGTCTTCAAGGCCAACTAGTTTGAGGAATTTAGTAGCGGTCTCAAGCCTTTCTTCCTTAGGTATACCAGCATAGGCCATGGGCAACATGACATTTTTTAAAGCAGTAGTACGTGGTAACAAATTAAAAGCTTGGAAAACAAAACCTATTTTACGATTACGAATATCAGAAAGTTGATCATCATCCAGAGAGCCAACGTTCTCACCGTCAAGTAAATAGGTGCCGGAGGTTGGCTTGTCGATAGCGCCAAGTATATGCATTAAGGTTGATTTACCCGAACCAGATGGGCCCATAATGGCTACAAACTCACCTTTTTTAATTTCAAAAGAAACATCATTTAAAGCGATAGTTTCTAAAGACTCCGTCTTATAGATCTTGCTAATATGACTGGCTTTAATAATTGATTGCATAGTTTAGCGAGGAATCATCATGCCACTACCACGAGTACTGCCAAAGACAGAAGTCCCTGACGAACTATTGGTGGTCTTGGTGCCAGAGACAGTACTGATAATAACCACATCACCTTCACTTAGGCCGGAAACTATTTCAACATTAGTATCATTTTTCACACCAACTTCTACGGGGACAGAGATAGGTTGACCATCTTTTAAGATTTGGACAGTATTGTTTTTAATTGCGGTAGAAGGAATTGAGACAACGTCATTTTTTATAGCAGTGATAATGGTGGCAGAGACTCCCATATTGGTATATATGTCAAGATCAGTCGAATCAAGAAGAACAGTGACAGAATAAGAAGTAACATTGGAGTTGACGCTACCGCTAGTGTTAATAGCCAGAACTGTACCGGTAAAAGTGATGTCGGGGAAAGCATCCATAGTCATAGTAACTTTCTGACCAGATATTATCTTGGTGACATCGACTTGAGTCAGACTAAGAGTGGCTTGATATTGACCTTGAGGATTTTTAATTGCACCGATTTTTTGAGCAGTAACTGACTGAGAGTTGGTAGTAGAGTCAGTCCCGGAACTGACAGTAATTGAAGTTGAAGAGCTGTCGGAAATAACCACACCTTCAGCAAGAATAGAGTTGCTGAGGATTCCGGAAGCGGGAGCATAAATAGTACTACTGACTTGCTGGTAACTTCTGAGGGCAGCAGCCATTTTTGTCTTGGCTAAGGAAACATCAACACCTGAGTTGTTAAATTTAGATTCGTCGGCAGTGAAGGTCAATTTAGCCAGCTCTAGAGTTTTGGTAACCACAGCTTTCTCGTTGTAAGTGTATTCGGCTTTGGTTTTGGGGTTCCAAGCACCGGCAATCATGTTGTCGTATTCTGTCTGAGCGTCAAGAACAGCTTGGCGATCTTTCCACATTTGTAAATCAGCACTTAAGCGAGCGGCTTGAGCTGATTTAACATTTTCAGAAGCGACTAGGTAGTTGGCCCAGGCGGTAGTTTGAGTCTCGGCGCTTTCGTCATCCAGAGTCATTTCAGCTAATTTCTGACCTTTTTTAACGACATCTCCATTTTTGACATAAACTTTTTTGACAGTACCAGTAGCACCGGTAGTGATATAAGTAGTGTTGCCAGAAGTAATAGTTCCGGTAGCAGACACAGAGCTAATAAGGGCGCCTCTCTCGGCGACAGCTGTCTT
>DDWP01000030.1 GCA_002345725.1 Candidatus Shapirobacteria bacterium UBA2283 | reverse complement strand
TAATGATAGATTTATAGGAGCTAATCCGTCGCTGATTATCGTCGATAATATTTTTTATGAAATCAAACATAGACCATTCTACTATGAATATAGCTTTTTTAGATCAGCAAAAATCTGTTCTATGCTTTCAAAATGACTGGTTATTTTGCCATTTTTTATGTCTATCCACTCTAAAGCAGCGACATCGTCTTGTGGTTTTATTTCTCCGGAGATAACTTCAGCTAGGTAAACATTACTTTGAACATCTTCGCCGTCTTGGCCGTATTTGTCCATATATATACCCAATAGTCCCGTAAGTTTGACTATTAAACCAGTTTCTTCAAGTGTCTCACGTAAGGCACCCACTTCAGGATGTTCGCCAGCTTTTAAGAAACCTCCGATAGTGTCCCAATCACCTTTATAAGGTTCAATACCACGTTTAGCAAAGAGCACCTTACCATCTTTAATAGGCAAGATGGAGACACAAGGTTTGGAATTTTTATATATAGTAAGATCACATTTAGAACAATAAGGAAACTCCTGAGAGAGATCTAGATCATTTTTACACTGGGGACAATATTGATAATTTATCATAAAAAAAAGACCTACCCCACCCCGCCGAGGCGGGATGGGTTGGGTGGCTCCTCTGCTAGTTAGGGCGAATTTCTTTAAAGCCAGTTAGTGGCCAAAGACATTCGGGAATTTTGATACTGCCATCTTGCTGTTGGTGATTTTCAATAATCGCCAAGATGGCACGATCAGTAATAACGGTAGCATTAAGTATGTGAACGAATTTGTTTTCTCCGTTTATCTTGACTTTTGTATTTAATCTGCGTGATTGATAATCACCACAGTTGCTGCATGAATGAGTCTCACGATAACGATCTTGGCCCGGGAACCAAGTATTAGTGTCGTACATTCGGTGATTTGGCTGAGGTAAATCACCAGTACAAGCTTTAACAACTTGGTAGTGAAGGCCAAAATCTTGGAGTAGCTCTTCTTCAATAGATAACATTTCAAGACACATGGCATCAGAAATTTCAAAATCTGGTAGGGTAAAGATATTCATTTCTACTTTGTTGAAAAAATGAACACGAAATAGACCTTTAGCATCTTTACCATAGGTACCTGATTCGCGACGAAAGCATGGAGAATAGTTGACGTATTTTATAGGAAATTGTTTGTCAGATAAAACTTCGTTTGAGTGATAGGGAACAACTGAATGTTCTGAACTGCTGATAAAAATTAAGTCGTCTTCAGGGATGGAATAGTAGGCACCCATTAGATTTTTATTGCTGGCATAGCCACAACCCCATTCTGTCTGACTTTTAATCATGGCTGGGGGAACCATACCTTTAAAATTTTTAGCAACCAGTTTGTTAAAAGCATAAAACATAACGGCCATTTCGAGTACGGCACCTTGGTTTTTGAAGTAGCCAAAACGAGAACCAGATATTTCAGCAGCTTTTTTGACATCAAGAATGTCTAGTTTTTCGCCAAGATCAATGTGATCAAGTGGAGTAAAGCTGAAGGCAGGTTTGTCACCAAAAGTCTTGATAACGACATTGTCATTGTCGTCTTTACCAATAGGAGTGTCGTCGGAAGGGATATTGGGAATTTCTTCAAGGACAGCATTTAGTTCGACTTCAGAATTTTTTAATTTTTCTTCAACGTCTTTGAGCTGGTCTTTAATAACTTTACTGGCAGCTATCTGCTCGTCGCTAGGTTTACCTTTAATGTTTTTGGTGATGGCGTTTTGGGAAGCTCTAAGTCCTTCGACTTCACTGAGAATTTCTCGATAATTTTTGTCGAGCAAGATTACTTGATCTAGGACAGAAGTATCTTTTTGGCGGTTTATTAGGGCAGTTTTGACCGTATCAGGACTGTTTCGGATTAAATTTATGTCTAACATGGATCTCCTTTATTGTAACAAAAATTAATTATTTTATTACCGTAAAATTACAGTAATTTGGCTAACCAATTTTGTCGGGGCTGGTTATAACCCCAGTGTAGAGGAGATTCCCTGCATTGAAGTGAGGCAGATCTCGATAAATTTTTCTAAGGGTAAATTTAAGCCTTCGGGAAGACTACATTCTGCCACTTCGTCACGACGGGTACCGGCAGCAAATTTTGGTTCTTTAAGAAATCTTTTGGTAACAGAAGAGACTTTAACAGAGGCGAGCTTTCGATCTGGATAGACAAAGGCAACGGCCATAATAAGACCGGTGAGAGAGTCAGCGCAATAGATTGACCATTTGGCTTTACTATCCATGGCAGTTCCCTGCCTCTTGTCGTGTGACAAAATTATTTGTTGAATGGTGTCGTTAATTTCGAGATTGTATTTGGATAATACTTCTCGGGTTTTGAGAGGGTGATTTTCTTTAGTATCACCAGAAAAATCGATATCGTGAATTAGACCAGCAATCCCCCACTCTTCTCGAGTTGGTTCATTATTGTCCAATAAGTTGTTGGCTGAAAAATAGTCATAAAGTCCAAGCATACAAGCTTCAAGAGCGAGGGAATGATAAAAAATGTTAGTTTCTAATCGGTCTTTGGCTGCATCATAGAATTTTTGTCGATCCATAGTTAGTTATTAATATATAAGATTTTTATTACCTTTAAGATAACTATCGATTAATAAGGCCATCTTGTAATGGTATGGATCCCAATTGGGAGGAAAGATGTCTTGATTGATAGTTAAATCAAAATTACTGCCATCATGCTTGATGGCTGGTTGGGTATAAGAATAATTAGGGTCGGTGTGGACTTTGAGAATTTCACTAAGTGGGCATGAGCAAATGGCGTAAACCTCTTTCTTTTGCATGATAAAACGGTCAATAGGTAGGTTGTCTTCGACTAGATAAATATAATTAACGGAATTGCGAATAGTTCCGTCTTGTCCGATATTGACGGCTAATTTTTTACCGATTGAAATAAATCGTGATTGGTCATACTCGACGCTCATCTCCTCTAAGGCTTCTTGTGCAAGAGTCTCAAGAGGAGTGTGTAGAAATTCACAATGACCAGCAATTAGAATGTCTAGTTTACTTGGTGCCCAACCGATATTAGGGCTACGTTGTTGGTAAATAATTGAAGGGACTGGATCTGATTGAACTACCCAAAGATTGGCTGCACCGTACCAAAGACCTTTACTCCAAGCTTCTGTTCGAGGAATAACAACTCCGGTGGGGTCAAAGAATGGAGGTTTTAATATTTGGACTTGAAGATCGTCATCATGAAATTGTTGACGATTCATATTTATATTATTTGAATAATGAATATTTACCAGTGAATTCTTTCAATACTGTCGTGTCACCAAAGAGACATATACCAAGATACTCTAAGTCTTTTTCACTAGTATTTATAGTGGCTTCTAACTGTTCTTTAGATGTTCCTATTGTCATTGTGTCAGTGAAATCAGAGAACTTTATCCCTTTTTTAATAGCTTCATTACGGATACTTCTGATTTGATTTGAGTTAGATGCTTTTAAGACAATAAATGGGAAGTGGGAGATATTAGGATGTTGTGTTCCATCTTGGTCTTGATATTGTAAAAACAATAATTCTTCTTTAGTAAAATTTGAAGTCAGACCTGCAGTCATATGACCAAGAGCGTTGGCTAATTTACCCATATCAACTTTACTGTTGAGGACAGCAATAAATCTTTTTGAACTATCTGGTGGTAAATTATCTACGTTTTGTAGATCTACTGGTTGTTTTTTCTTTTCATGTAAATGATCTTTGACGGGTTGGCCG
>DDWP01000043.1:10274-19008 GCA_002345725.1 Candidatus Shapirobacteria bacterium UBA2283 | reverse complement strand
GAATTACATTAATTTTACGTTTCACCCCAGTCTCAACGTCACCCACTATTCCCGTTGCGCTAATACTTATTCCCTGTATCGGAAAAGTTCCATTATTACCCAAGAGGTAAAATCTTCCTCCTCCACCAATTGGCTTAACTACCAGTAAGGTTGGTGTTATCCCAGCACCAAGTGTCACTCCCAAGCTTTGTTCTCTATAACCACTAATACAATTACCTTGCACCGGTGTAACATTGGTAAACCCATTTACCAGATCAAGTGTTAAGTTATAACCAAACCTTTGAACCTGATAATTACCTAAAGCATTACTATAGAAATAATCCACTTTAATCGCCCTATCAAACGAGTTTTCCATACAAACACTCAAGCTATCACCCCCGTAAACTACTGCCTCGTCGATATCACCATTAGCATCATGACCTACTAACCAATAAGCCAAATTAGAATTATTCAAAGTATATTGATTCAAGTTTATTGTTGAGCCTTCGCCAATATTTCCCACTACGATGTCTGCAATGCTCAAATTATCAATAGCGGTAAAATGTGTTCCCCCAGTTCCCAGATAATACTCCACCCCTGATTCAGCCGTATTAAACGCTTGTTTTAAAGATTCTTCGTCAGTTTCAACTTTTGTGTCTACCACCGTTTTTCTCGACATCCCCAGTCCGATCGTCATTGCCACCGCCGACAATAGTAGGACTATTAGTGCCACTTGTCCTTTGTTATTTTTCATATTTTAGATTTTAGAATTTAAGTTTTGTGTTTTAAGTTTTAAGTTTTGATTTTATTTAGAACTGTCTCCAATTAGATAACAATCTAAACAAGTTACCAGGCATACTAAATAATAGGTCAGGACGGTATCTTACCAATACTGCTGGGTTAGTATTATTATCCAGCTTATCAGCAAAACCTCGATTCAAACGGACATTACCAGAAGAAGAATATAACAATCCATCGATTACTAATCCAGTATTTACCCCCGGAGAAGTTCCGATTCCACTATCAGCCACAAACATTCCTGCAGAATTGTTTACTGTATTTAGAAAAGTAATTGTCCCTCTCGACACTATCATCAAAAAACTATTGGCTGGCAAGACATTATCCACATCTACGTTAAAGTCACCGTTAACCAGGAATACTCCAGTACCCCCTCGACCAACCACATCTGACATCGTTGCCGCCGGACCAAGTGTTATTCCCAGTCCTAAGGCAGAATAATATCTATCATAGAAAAACTGATAATTATATCTATCCGATGAAGATAAGGAAGATCCGTTTCTGTACCAGTTGTTAGGAGCACCAAAAGCACACATCGCTCCCGATCCAGTAATACTACAACCAGAATTATTTGTTAAAGCACTTCCCGACACCAATCCATTATCTGCTGCACCAACTGCCGATTCCCTAGACATGCTTGCCGTACAAAGTGACGGTTCATTAGCACAAGTGACTGGTACCATATTTTCTACACTACCCGCTGCTTGTATACCTCCACCACTTGTCTGAAACCATGGTTCTTGATTTGTTATTCCTGAGAAATCTACCTGAAATCGCGGATTAGTATTATAAGGATCAATAGTCATATTATTTAAGTTTTGCGCCACACCGCAGCTGGTTGTCCCTACCCCCATGTCAATCCACCTCGTTACCAGCCCACTCACTAATAAGTCAGAATTCGGTACTACTGCATAATTTCCTCCCCAAGACAGATTCAGTCCAGAATAGGTATTGGCCGTCGCCGCATTTACTATTGTCGCTCCCACACTTACCCATCTAAAATTAACTGCTGCCGAGGCTAAAGTATTAAACCCAGAACCAGTCGAACACACTGCCCCTAGGGCCTCTGAGCTACTATCGTAGACACTTCCTGACACTGGTACGTTACAATCCCACACCTTCCACGATCTACTATTATTTGTCCCAGTTGCGCTATAAGCATCTATTGCTGTCGCTACTAACGGGTATGTTCCCGTGGCATTGTCACCACTAGCAAAATCTACCGTCACCATTCCTGTTCTGTTATTCCCCACAGGTGCCTGAAGTACAGCCGGCCAACTTCTGCCGTTCCATGTCAAATTCATACTAGAAATATTTGCTCCACCATTACCATCAGAAGCATTAATGATAAAGGTAGCTCTTCGTGGCATAGAACTATTTTTTATAGTCGCATCACATATTTGATTCCGACTTCCTGCTTCTGCTACCAAGGTTGTTCCCACAGAATTTACTATAGTTAAAGAGTTAACTACCGGATTCGAATTAACTACAAAAGATCTAGTGCTGGAATACACTGTCGGTAATCCAGTTCCATTATTTGCCCCAACTGTCCAATAATATGTTCCAGCGGTCGATTGGTTATAGACCATGGTTAGAGAAGTTGCCGGTAAATCAGGGAACATCGAACCACTACATGGACTTAAAAAATTAGTACCTACACACACGGTATAAGTATTAGCCGCTGGACACTGCCCCCAGCTTATAGGTGCCACCCAAGTCAAGTTAATATTTCCCCCTGCCACCACCGCACCATTAGATGGAGAGCTCAATGTTGGAGCCGAGGGGTTACCAGGGTACAAAGTTCCATAGCAAGAAGTTCCACAGTTATTAACACATGTTTGGTTATGGCACAAATTAGCTGCACAAGCACAATTCGGTGTACAACCAGGTGGAGTTGGTAAAGGAGTCGTTCCGACAGTTCCTGGACAAGCATTACAGCTCACTCCACCACAGTTATCAATACTTCCACAGCCAGTCGGACATCCACCCAAGCCACAAGTATTAGTACATGTCAAAGCCACACATCCCGAAGTGCCTGTCCAACATTCGTCAACACAATACCCACTCGTCCAAGGCTGCGTTTCAACACCAGGATCAGTACACCCAGAAATATTTTCTCGTGAACACCTAACCATTGCATCACAACTCAAGCCGGCATTAGTACAGTTGTATTCACACTCAATCGGGCAAAGCGGAGGAGGAGTTGGTGTTGGGATAGCAGCTCCGCAACAAATTCCGTACATACATGTTCCACTACCATTATAATGTCCCAAAGTAGCACAAGTTTCACCACCACCAGCAGTCATACACGTACTTCCAGGGTTACATTGAGGTTCTGGGGTTGGGGTGGGTACTGCACAACAGTATAGACCCGATGAACAACCTCCTGGAGCACTAGGCAATCCTAAAGCCCCACAACCACCATAAGAAAAATAACAATTCCCTGTACAAGCCGGTGTCGGTGTTGGCAAAGCAGCACCACAACAAATTCCATACATACATGTTCCACTACCAGGATAATGTCCCAAAGTAGCACAAGTCTCACCACCACCAGCCGTCATACAGGTACTTCCCGCGTTACATACTGGTTCTGGAGTTGGTATGGGTCCTCCACAGCAGACTTGTCCCGCAGCACAGCTTCCACTTGCATCAACCCTACCCAAAGCAGCACATGTCGCGTAAGTAACATAACAAGTGGCAGAACACGTATACTGAGCCATTACTCTATAATCAACCTTTTCCACCTTACCCGTATATACATACACCACCATTATTCCCAACGCCACCGACAATAACAAATATTTTATCAACACATCTTTCATTTTGTTATTTCCACAAATTCACAAATTACAGGACATCTATCCAACTTCATTACTATAATTCAACCACACCAAACATCAAAAAACAATCTAATACATCAACTTATTAACAGTTTCTATCTCCATTTATAACCACACACTCGAGCCCCAGTATTCATTATCCATTTAACTTTCGTTGTCTCTAAGTCTAGTAGCAAGACAACTTTATCCCCCATACAAAAAGCTGTTTGCCATTCTTTTGGATTTATAGATTTTCTTACTTCATTCATTTTGAATTCTTTCCCCTTATTATCTGCTCTGGTCACAGTTACCAAGGTAAATTCCGGATCAATTTGAAAATCAAACTTTTTTCCATCAACATTAGCACTCAAGACATCACTCTCTCCGTTCCAATTAAGCACAGTTCCGTTTATATTCTTAGCTGTTTCTCTCTTATCACCCTCTGCAATTTCTACAACAGGACCATCAATTTGAGATATATCTTGAATTTTATTAAAACTTATTTTATTTCTTGGCCACAAAGCAAATATTCCTACCAAAAGAAATAATACGATAAGTCCATAAACGATATACACTCTGTCTATTTTCACTAGTTAATTCAACCATATAGATCCACTGAAAGCAACCATCTATACATCACGGCTTCACGACAGGTGAGATCTGTGAAGGACCACCAGAAGCGCGGTAAAAAGTTCTCAACAAGACGACTTTTTTACTATTCCATTTTTGTTTACCACTAAGCCAATCAAAAACCTCTGTATGAACTTCCCCCCTACTCTTCCAAAAAGATTGTGAGAAGTTGGTGTTATCCAAAGAGTTAGTCTTTTTTTCAGGTTTAGTAGCAAGTTCAATTGTAGTACTATTGTCTTGGATAGAAATTGGCAAGTTATTCAAAACATCAGCCAAAGCAATTCTGCTACTGACGTTATAGTTTTTTTGATCTTTATCTAAAGCCACATGCATTGCTGACAAAGTATTATCACCATTTTTAGCAATAAAACTAAAGACTAAATTACCGTCAGCATCCAAACACGCGACAGGGCTAACTTCTGCTCCTTGAGTCAAAAATACACCGTCAGACCCCAAACCAACACCAACTCCCGGTGTTAGAACTGGTCCTGTATGTGTAGGAATAATATTTGTTTCAATGAGTGTCGTGTACTCCGTCAGAGCTTTCTCAAACCCTTCACTGTCTGTAAACATGTCAGGGGACTTTGCACAACTTGTCTTAATCTCCGACTTATTTTTAGGAATCTTTATCATTTTTTCAAGTGTTATATCCCCATCAGAGGGTAAGGGAGTCTCACTGGGATCTACCTCTCCAGTCGCAGTTTCACTTGGTTTAGCAGTCGGGGTATCAGTTTTAGTAGCCGACGCCGTCGCAGATGCTTCTTCGGTAGAAGTCGGGGTATTTGGCTTATCTGTAGGAGTAGATTCTTCTGGGGCAGCAGCAACATCAGTGGCACCAGTGGCAGATTTAACCACTTCCTCCCAAAATTTCGCCTCACCACCATTCGGAATAACCTTTACAATATTAGGATCATCAGGATGGACAACTTGTCTAACACCATTAACTACCTCATAAACACCAAAAGTTTCACCGTCTTGTACATAACCAAACAATGTCCCGGAGTTCCCTGCCGCGTCAGTACCTGTAGTGTACACAAATCTTTCTACTACGGGTACAAAAGTTTTACCTTCACTCATATGTCCAGCCACCCAAGTCCCACCGTCACCGTCACAAAAAGCCCAACCATGAAGTCTACCATCAGCACCCACGAATTGAGCTATCTTTTCAGTCCCAGAAATATATCCTGGTACCTCTTTACAAGCCTTATCAACTAAGTCAAGATTTCTATTCGCTCCCTCAGCGTAATCACCCAATCCAGCAGCAACCTGCCTATCTATCATCAATGCCTCACGAGTCGGCGCACAACCACTAAACATAAGCATAGCCCCCACTGACAATCTAGCAGTAATTTCTATTTCTTTTCTCATTGATAAATTATATCATTAGTACTACTTTTTTACAACCTATAATATTATATACATAACCAATACACATAGTTTTATTTTCTCCCCAACATAAGTTATTATTTAAATAACGAATCAGATTCTGGCGGCCCCATCAGCCCTCATGTTTTTCCTCACCAGCGCAATTGTCACTATCCTCAACCTAGAACAGACAGTTATTGACTGTTATCAACAGTGACACCATTGTTATAAGCCACCATCAGCAAGTTCATCTTCGTGGTTTTTATGCTTCATAATTAGGCCTCTACTGTAGTCTCGAAACCAAAGATTATTTATTCAAACCAATAGGGGACTGGGGCTGGCACTGCCATCGCCACTCCTCTAATTCCTCACCACAATCGTCGATTGAAACTGACGATTTACCTGCTGGCCGGCCCCAGCCTGAGCATCTCCCGCAATAAGTCCAAACACAAAATCCACTTGAGTTGTCCTATCTGTCGATCCAGAATACAGATCACACTGGACAAAATTATTACACCCCGACACAGCCACATCACTGCTGGTCAAATCAAACACTCCATTTGCCGACTCAGAGGCAATTTTTGTTCCTTCATAGCAAACCAAATTTGTCACTCCACCATCAATCGAGCTAGTATAAGTCAAAGTGCTCCCCACACAAAGCATATCTATTCCCGATGCGTTCACCACTCCACTTTTTAATTCAGATAACACTATTCCTCCGTTTCTTTCAATTTTGTCAGTCACTTCTATTCTGGCTTTTGCTTTAAACGAGTTTAATAGTACCGAAGCCACAGTCACGATAATCGACCCCAACACTCCCACCACCACTACTATTTCAATCAAAGTAAACCCTGTCTTTTTATTATTCATCTTATATTTTGATTTTTAAGTTTTGAGTTTTGAGTTTTATCTTTACCCCTCTATATTCTTCCAAAGAATCTATTAAACTCATTTCTACTCCCATCAGGACTACCACTCCACCCCACGCTCACCACCACATCAAAACAACTCGTCGGATTACAACCACTAGTCGAGTTTGGAGTCACCCTCACCATATAATCATAATTAGGAAAACTAGGATTAGTCAAAGACACATCTTTATTTTGTATCCAGAACGATGAACCAAGGTCCCAAAACTCTGTCGGATTAGAATTCTTAGTAGATAACAAATTTTCCATCACCACCTGCGACAACTCCACCGTTCTTAATCTTTCATGACTTTTTGTCCTTGCCCCGACTATATTTACCAACAACATCGCAATCCCTGTTATTACCAATATTACCAATCCTATAGAGAATACAACTTCAATTAAAGATTGTCCTTTCATTTTATTGTCCCCAAAGATGTAATTATTACCTGTCTTGTCTCCCCCACATCTTCAGAAGCAATGACTATCCCAATCTCCGTGCTAGACGGCAATAAGTTACCAAAGTTATCTACCAATTTACCTGTCCCAGCCACAAACCGCAAATCTCCCGAGATAGTTGTCGACACTCGATTATCGGCGATATCTTTAGAAAAATAACTCCCTCCGATTCCCGACACGTTACCATAAGCAAAAGCCTCTACTAACCCATTACTATTTACATTTACTACTACTCTCCCAAGATCTTCAGTAAAACCAGCCGGACGCTGATTTGTCACTGCCAAATTTCTTGCCAAGGATATTAACGACACCAAATCTCCATTAGTTTGGTTGATTTTCTCTACATTATAATAATTATTAATCGACAGTCCTAAACCTGTCATCATTATCATCGACACAGTAATCGCCACCATCAGTTCAATCAGCGTAAAACCGTTTTTTTTATTCATAAATCATAAATCGTACTTCGTAAATAGTCCTTTACGGATTCGTTACCTGATAAGCTCCAGGTACGTTAGTCGAACCAGTATCTTCCATAACTGCCGATAAAGTATAAGTATAACCAGTACTAACATAAGTATAATCCGACCCAGTCTTAGGATCAGTCGATATCTCATTTATCAAATTCATACCTACCAAACTATTCAAAGATGCTGGATAAGTCGACCCAATTTGTCTAGAAATCTCCAAGGCCACTCTATATTTTTCCAGATCAGCCATTCTCCTACCATCTCGAGACTTTCTATTGACACCACCATAGTTGACCATTGCCACTATTGTCATCACCGCAATTATAGTGATCACCACTATTAGTTCAATCATCGTAAACCCGCCATTCTTTTTTGAGTTTTGCATTTTGAGTTTTAAGTTTTTCTTTATCATTGTTGATTTCTAACACAAAACCAGTTTTTTGTCCCTGCTGCAACAAAATTACAGCCAGAAGTTGTCGAGTTACCATTTCCGCTTTCCAAGGCGGCACAGACACAATAAGTAGACGCCGTCAAAGTCGGCACATAAGCCGTATAACCCACCCCTTTAGGATCACTTGGCCACGATTCCAACACAGTCTGACTACCTACTGCCCACGACACTCCCACACCCGATACTGTCGGATAATTAGCGTTACTCAACATATAGTATTGTTCTGCTGCTTTTCTCACCGCCTCAATATCTTGGATTCTTTTTGCATCTCTAGCTTTTCTTTGAGCCGAAGAAAAAGAAGCCGTCGCCACTGCCACCAATATCGCAATAATCGATATGCTTACCAACAATTCAAACAACGTAAACCCAGCATTTTTTGTTTTCATTTTTTGTTTTAATTTTTAGAATTTAGAGTTTAGAATTTAGGATTTTTTAATTCGCACATACTGCAAACACGTCCGGACATGTCGTCCCAGTGCCAGTACCACAAACATTTAACAGCTGCGCTCCACATTTAAGTTGAGATTCTCCTGCGTCAGGTACCCTGGATTCTAGTCCAACGGTCAATACAAACCCATCACCATTTTTTGTCTGATAATAGTCATAGGTATAACCGATAGAGACAACATCTTGATAATAACCAGAAAACCCACTCCCCAGCATCACCGCCGTTCCTGTCGGATAAGCTTGGTTATCGTTATAATAAATTCTCAAACCATCTTTCATTGAATTTAAGTTTTGTATTCTCTGTGAATCTCTCGCTCTCTCTCTCGCTCCCATCAAGTTTGGCAACAATACTGCCATCAATACGGCCATAATAGATATCGCTACCAAAAGCTCTACCAAAGTAAACCC
>DDWP01000043.1:8578-10244 GCA_002345725.1 Candidatus Shapirobacteria bacterium UBA2283 | reverse complement strand
GAGTTAAACTAGTATTTGGACTTGTAATTCCATAACAATAAGTCATCCCATTACACACATAACTATTTGAACATTGGATATCTTGAAGGCTCTCTAATTGAGCAAATAATCCATATTTTTTTCCATCGGCACTTATTTTATAGCAGTAGGGGACTGACAGTATATTTTCTTGAGGTAAAGTCTGCATATATATATAAGGTGGCGACACAGTCGAGTCTTGGAAAGTTCCTCCCCAGCTGATTGCATCTACCTCAGGAAACACTCCAAAATCCGCAAAATACATCTGCAAAGACTTAGAGACAGAGTTCAAATCTCCCTTTCGAGCCACATCGTTAGCCCTCATTCTCGCCGTCCGAAACTGCCCCAAAGCCACTATCGTCAATATTGAAATGATCGCAATAACTACCAAAAGTTCAATTAATGTAAAACCGCTCTTTTTCATAGTTTAATCATAGCTTTAATCTCTATTAATTACAAACTTGTCCATCCAAGCAGCAACTAACTCGACACTGAGGTAAACAATCATGATGAACGTATGCGTCAGTATGAGGACCACCGCTCCATGAAGTACACCCGTCAGTAGTTAGTCGATAACACTGAGGCCAAGGAGTATCACAATCAGGACTCAACATCTGGTCATACCACTTCACATTAGTACTCGACACGCCATAATTCACCATATCTCTGTCTACCAGTCCATCACCATAATAAGCTATCAGTGTTGATTCATACCAGCCGCTTGGAATATCAGAGTCATGTTTATTCTCCAGATTTGTTAGTATTCGATAATAACTAGGACAACTCGCATTTTCCATTCCAATCACATATTGACTTCCATTAGGGTCACATGGCCACTTTTCCAGCCACGGATTAAAATCACGACTACTACAGCCAATAGCATCAACCACTGCCTGTGTCGGATAGCAACCCTTGTCATTGTAATGCTCTTCCATAGCCAATTTAATTTTCCCAATATCTTTTTTCCTCTGAGCATCATTAGCCCTACCTACCATCGCCGCCGGATTCAAACTTATCGTCATAAACACCATCAATATGGCCACTATTGCCAAAGCCAACACCACCTCAATCAAACTCATGCCTTTTTTCATCATATTTTAATTATAAACCTTGCTAACACTGTACCAAGTATTAGAAAAGGGCCAAAGGGGATCACTGTTTTTCTGCCAGCTTTTTTCATAATCATTAGACTCACTCCGACTATCGCTCCAACAATAAATGCCACATAAAAAGATACGATAATACCGGGAAATCCCAAGTACAATCCCATAAATACAGCCAACTTTACATCTCCAAACCCCATTCCTCTTCCTTTCGTCCCCACATGCAAAATTAGTAAAAACAAAAACGCCCCCAATCCAGACAGTAGGAACGGACCTGTGTGTCCGTTCATTGCCATTAATAACCCTGACAGTCCAATCAAGATATAAGTAGAAAAATCTGGCAAAATCATATATTTAAGATCAAATACCAAACTAAACACCAGTAAACTCAGGATAATCACATTAATAGGGGACTGATAATTAAGTAAAAATATTATTCCAATCACTATTTCAACTATCGGGTATTCAACAGGTAATTTTTTACCACAACACTTCGACTTACCTCTTAAAAACACCCACGAGAATACAGGAATATTTTCATACCA
>DDWP01000043.1:5433-8382 GCA_002345725.1 Candidatus Shapirobacteria bacterium UBA2283 | reverse complement strand
CGGGTTTTAAATTTAATTTAAACTATCCTCATTCCGGTACACATCGGAACAATGTTGCATTTCCACCAAGTCCAAGCAAAGTGTCATAGGTAGCTGCGGTAATCTGTTCAGGGGTTGCATCAACAAAAGCAGTCGGTAAAGCTGCATTTTCTGAACCACCAGCAAAAGCTAAAGCCTTAAGCTTCCATGAAGAAGTGGCTGGAGGTATACGATTTGCCCTAGCCTTTGGCACATAACAGACATATATGGAGTTTCCTTGTGTTGCTGGTTGTTTATACACATACAGCTCATCATGATAATTATAAGCAGGATCACTACCATCAGACAATCTCGTATAGGTTTTAGTTAAGAAAGAATCTTTTAATTCTTGTGTCTCAATCAATCGACCTGCCAGTGTTTGGCTTTCACAACCAGTTGTTGGTGCCAACGGAAGTCCATGAGAACAAAGACCAAAACCAACTTGAATACTTCTACCCTGATAAGCACTATCCACCGTCAAAGCACTTCCTCCAACTACATCCATCCATGGATAATGAGTTGTACTGGTGTAATAACGTTCATAAGCATTTAGTACTTCAGCTGCATCGTTTTGCACTTTAGCATCCCGTGCTTTGTTAGATTGTTCGATAGGATTGATAGTTGCTAACACTGCTACTGATAACACAGCAATCAAAGCAATAACAATCAAAAGTTCCACCAAGGTGAAACCACCATCATCTATTCCCCACATCTTTTTCATGTTGTTTTTATTATTGATAATTTTAATTACTGATATCATTTAATACTTTTAAAATGACGATGTCAAGTTATAAATTGGCATTATCACGGCAACCACCAAAAAAGCTACTCCAATTCCCAAGACAATCATAATTATTGGTTCAATTGCTGAAGTTAACGATTTGACCGACTGTTCTGCCTCAGTAGCAAAATAGTCAGACACCCTTAACAATACTTCATCCAATTTTCCTGTCGCTTCTCCAGTTGCCACCATTTGTTCTACAATAACTGGAAACACAGCCGTCTCTTCAAAAGAATTCGATATTGAAAAACCTTTTTGGACTCTCTCAGCTATACGAATAAATGCCTGATCATAGACTTCATTACCCGCTACCTTTGAGACTATTCTTAAAGCTTCCACCAAGCTAATACCCGCCCCCAACAACATTGATAAAGTCCTAATAGTATTAGAAAGCGTTGTTTTCTTAGTCAATTCACCCAGTACTGGTAACTTGAGTTTTAAGCTATCTCTTTTTAGTCTAAAGTTAGGGTTTTTATCACCCACCTTCAACAAGCCATACAAACCCATTGCTCCAATAGGAAAGATAAACCACCAATCAACCATAAAATCCGACATCGCCATCAAGGCCTTAGTCGTCGCCGGTAATTTTGCTGTTCCAAAATCAGCATACAACCCAAGCAATTTTGGCACCACAAATATCATCATAATAAAAGCCACTATCAACATTCCCACTACCACAATAACTGGGTACACCATTGCCCCTTTGACTTTACCATTAAATTCATCCTGATTTTCCAAATTTTTTGCTAGTTTTGACAACACTTCTTCCATCACCCCAGCCTCCTCTCCAGCGCTAATCGAAGCAATATATGCCTCTCCAAAAACATTAGTATATTTTTCCAAAGACTTTCCTAGAGGTTGGCCGCCTCGTACCTGATTAAGGCAATAATCCACTATTTCATATACCGCCATATTACCCTCAGCCTGACCTTTCAATAACGACAAAGCATCAGTCAAAGGTAACCCCGCCGTCATCATTGTCGACAATTGTCTAGTTAAAGAAGACACATCTTTCAGCCCGACTCTTACAAAAAGTTTTCTATGTATTTCTCTAAATACATTATCTCTTTCTTCCTCTACTGACAGCAATATTAATCCATTACTTTTAACCGACTCAATTACCTGCGATTTATCCGCCATTTCCAATATACCCCTCACTACTTTCCCGTTCCAATCTTTAGCTTTAAACTGGAATTTGCTCATATCATCCGTTTGCTTCTCAAGCTATTTTGTAACTCCACTGGCCTTAGGGCATAGCTCATTGCCACATCCTCAGCCACCACACCTTGTTTGACCAAGTTTGCCAGTGACTGCTCCAAACTAACCATCCCTAAGTCCGAACTAGTTTGAATCACATTATCTATCATAAAAGACTTACCTTCACGAATAGCATTTTTTACAGCCGAAGTCGCCACCAATATTTCAAAAGCCGGCACTCTTCCACCATTAACTGCCGGTACTAAACGTTGAGAGATAACCGCCGTCAAGACACTTGCCAACTGCACTCTAATTTGATCCTTTGATCCCTCGGGAAAAACATCAATAATTCTATCAATCGTCTGTGAAGCAGAATTTGTATGCAAAGTAGAAAACACTAAATGTCCAGTCTCCGCCACCGTCAAGGCCAAGGCGACAGTTTCTAGATCTCTCATCTCTCCGACAAATACTACATTAGGGTCTTGTCGTAAAGCCGATTTCAAGGCCATAGTAAAACTATCAGTATCACTACCCAGCTCACGTTGCGATATTATCGACTTTACCGGCGTTATTACATATTCAATCGGATCTTCGATTGTTAATATATGACAGCTTCTCTCTTGATTTATTTTATTCAAAGTTGCCGCCACTGTAGTCGATTTACCATGGCCAGTCGGCCCAGCCACCAAAATTAATCCCTGTTTGTATTCAGCCAAATCAGACAACACTCTAGGCAGATTCATGGTACCAAAGTCAGGTATTGCCAAGGGGACTATTCTCATAGCGCATGACACTTCTCCATTTTTCAAAAACATATTCACCCTCAAACGATGCCCACCTACAGACAATGAATAATCCAATTCTTTCTCGGCTTTAAATCTCTCCAACTGTTGTTGGCTTAAAGTCGAAAGTATCGTATCTGTTGCCACCTGAGGACTACCCATATCCACGCT
>DDWP01000043.1:0-5418 GCA_002345725.1 Candidatus Shapirobacteria bacterium UBA2283 | reverse complement strand
TCCGACGCATTATTTGCTACGGCTAATTCCAATATTTGTGTAATTTTTGTATTCATTTTTATGTTTTAAGTTTTAAGTTTTGATGTTTAATATTGTGCCACTCTCAACACTTCTTCCAGTGTTGTTACCCCTTCTAGTACCTTTACATACCCATCCTGTTTCATAGTTAACATTCCATCACTCATTGCCTGCTTTTGTATCTCAGAAGCAGCTGCTTTTTCCACCACCAACTTAGCTATTTTTTCCGTCATCGGCATTACCTCATAAATAGCGATTCTTCCAAAATAACCAGTGTTATTGCACTTTTCGCAACCGACCACTTTTGGCATTTTAACTGTCTTACCGTCCTTAGCCCACTTTTCCGTAATCATATTATAAATTGGACCCAAGGTTGCCTTCATTTCTGACTCAATGTCTGGTGTCATCTCAGTCTCACCAATGCACTCTTTGCACACCTTTCTCAAAACGCGCTGACCAACCACGCAGGTCAAGGAAGATACCAGCAAAAACGGTTCCACCCCCATATCCAACATTCTTGGTGGGACTCCCGCCGCATCATTTGTGTGCAGAGTTGAAAACACTAAATGTCCCGTTAGTGAGGCATTAATAGCCAATTCAGCCGTTTCCGTATCGCGGACCTCTCCCACCATGATTACGTTAGGGTCCTGACGCAAAAAAGATCTCAAAGCCGAAGCAAAAGTCAGCCCAGCCTGAGTATTAACCTGGACTTGATTAACTCCTTTCATTTGATACTCCACCGGGTCTTCAATCGTCACCACATTAACTTTAGACGTTGCCACCTTATCCAGGACAGAATACAAAGTTGTTGTCTTACCTGATCCTGTCGGTCCACAAACAATAATAATTCCGTGCGGCCTTTCAATTGCCTCCATCAAATTTTTTAAAGCCAATCCTCTTAAACCCAAGTCTGGCAAAGAAGGTACCTTTTGTGATTTCTTAAGTAAACGCATAACCACTTTTTCTCCATAAGTCGTTGGTAGAGTCGACACGCGCAAATCTACGTCATTACCATCAGAAGAGAAAAAGAAGCGTCCATCTTGAGGGACTCTTTTTTCATCTATTTTTAAACTAGACAAGATTTTAATTCTACTCACTACCGCCTCATGCACATTTCTAGGCAACATATACTTTTCCTGCAAAATTCCATCAATTCGATATCTTATTCTCACGTTATCTTCCTGAGGTTCCATGTGAATGTCCGATGCTCTCGACTTTACCGCAAATTCCAAAATAGTCGTCACGATCTTGGCCACTGGAGCTTCAGCCGACACTTTTTTGGCCGTATCAGCCAATGTTTTACCTTCATCTTTTTTCCGTTCATCTAGAGCCTTAGACACTTCGGAAGTTATCCCTTTCTCCCGAACATATTTTTCCGAGATAAATTCATTAATCTGTTTTTCTGTCGATATCGCCGCCCGCACCTTCATTCCAGCCTTCTTTTCCAAAAACTCTATAGTTTCTATATCTAGAGGATTCGCCATCGTTACCGACAATATCTTATTACGCGGATCCATAGAGTAGGGGACTACCTTATACTTTTGGGCCACCGACTCCGGCACCAAAGCCAGTGCCTCAGGCGAGAAACCAATCGAATCCAAGTTTATATACTCTACCCGCAACAATTCCGCCTTAGCTTTAACCAAGCTTTCCTCATCGATTATCCGCATTGCCCTAACTATCTCTTCTTCACTTTCACCAGTCTTTACTTGCCTTAGGTTTATTTCCTCTGCTTTAGCCGCATCAATCTTACCCTGATCAAGTAAAACCTCTCTTAAATTTTTATATATCTTTTTATCCACTATAATAAATATACATTATGTTATTTCCTTCGACACTAATCACTTCTGCGGCTCTCTCTTCTCTTGACCCATTTTTAAAAGAAATTGGCCACGATACTTTAGAAAACAATCCTGATATTTTCATACTCAGCGACTACAGCATAGAGTCAGTCCGTTCTATTAGTAACTTTTTATCCATGTCTCCTTATTCACACGATTCAAAAGTTATTATTATTCCCCAAGCTGACAATCTAAGTCCAGAATCACAGAACACTCTTCTCAAAAACCTCGAAGAACCAGGTGACAATAATTATTTCTTTCTATTAACTCTACGACCTCAATCTCTTATTAACACCATCATTTCCCGTTGCCACTTAATCAAAATTAACGACACAAGTACCACCACACCTCCATTCATTTTTCCCACAAACACCGCCGAAGCTTTACTTTTATCAGAACAATTATCAGTCAACAAAGAGCTAGTTTTGCCCCTTTTAGAAAACCAAATCAAAGTCACCAGTCCCAAGAACTTTTTGCAAATCAATAAGCTCATCAAAGCCACCAAAATGCTCAAAGCCAACCTCGACCCCAAAACAGTTTTGGATTTTCTGTTTCTTAACTAAATTTACCCCTCTTGTCAAAGAGGGGTGTGAGCGAAGCGAGCGGGGAGATTGATTTCCGCATTTTTCCCTCATTGATATTTCAAAAAAGTGTTATAATAAGGATAGATGTTTTCACCAGTCTTTTCCATCAATAACACCATTCTCAAGCACATCGGTGCTATTGAAGGTGCCAAAGCCATTATCGACGAAGCACCTTTAATTCCAGCTTACGAGAAGCAATTTCAACATGACGCCATTGTCCGTACAGTCCATTTTGGTACCCGAATTGAAGGAAACGACCTTACTTTTCAAGAAGTTGCCAAACTAATTGAAGGTCAAAATATTACCGCCACCGACCGTGATATTCAAGAAGTCATCAATTATCGAAATGTCGTTTCTTACCTAGAAGAAGTCAAGCAGACCACTATTCCTTTTTCCTATTCCGAAGAACTAGTCAAAAAAGTTCATCAACTTACCACTTTCAAAATTATTCCCGAATCAGATGTCGGCAAATACCGTCGTCAACAAGTTGTTCTCAAAAACACTCGCACTGGCGAGATCGCTCATCGACCACCACCAGCCATCGAAGTTCCCTATCTCATGGCCGATTTAATTGACTGGGCCAACACCCCCGACTCAAAAGAAATTCATCCCGCCATCCGCTCTGCCATTCTTCAATATATTTTGGTGGCCATCCATCCTTTTATTGAAGGTAATGGCCGTGTTTCTCGCGCTTTTGCTATGCTACCTCTATATGTCGAAGGTTACGATATTCGTCGTCTTTTTTCCATGGAAGAATACTTTGATCGAAATGCCGAATTATATTA
The DNA here is from genome assembly GCA_002345725.1 of Candidatus Shapirobacteria bacterium UBA2283. Lineage (GTDB taxonomy): Bacteria > Patescibacteriota > Microgenomatia > UBA12405 > UBA12405 > UBA2283. The sequence goes on along the minus strand of DDWP01000043.1, from coordinate 2,190 downwards.
CAACACTATTCAATCAACTCACGAGCTCAGTAGCGATATTTTCAAGCGCGACTTAACTTCTTGGATTGCCTACTTTACCGAAGCTTTAAGTATCGAGCTCAATCGAGTCAAAGAAAAAGTCCAATCGCTTTCAAGAGATATTAAATTCAAACAAAAACTCGGTGGCAAACAAATTCATCTTACCGAAAGGCAGATCAAAATAGTTGAATACATGCAACAATTTGGTGGACTAAGAATGCCCGATGCTAAGGCCCTGCTACCCATGGTTTCCGATGATACTATCTGGCGTGATCTTAAGAAACTAATTGATGACAAAGTTGCCGAGAAACGTGGCTCCACCAAAGGCGCCTACTACTGTTTGACTAATGTTTAAACACAAAACAAGTTCTGTTCTACTTACCTAGCATTACTCAACCTTCTCTTTATTGCGCCAGAAAGTCTTCTTTTAGCTGCCTCAATGTCAGGCTCAACACCTAATTTTGAATCATCAAAAAACGGTAAATTTACAGGAACAGCAATATTCATACCTCTCACCACAGGTTCTGCTGCTTTAATTGCCTCATCCTCTGGTAAAACTCGATTTCCAACCCTGAAATGCAACTCACCCTCCACTCCAACCGGTTGTATACTAGCCGGATCTCTTTCAGCTGCAATCGCTAAAGCATAAGCTATTTTACTGATTCTCATACGAACATTTTACACCCTATAATAAGCAAAATCAACTTATTGAACTTTATAAACTTTACAAACTTGATAAACTTACACCATGCTCACTCTCGATTCCATCGACCTTCAAAAAACTACCCCTGCAGAACTCGGCGAGCTTTTGATCGAAGCCAAAAAAGCCTATTACACCAGTGGTAAGCCCATCATGGACGATCACACCTACGATACACTCGAAGATATATTACGTAAAATTTCCCCACACCATAGATTATTTTCTAAAGTTGGCAATCCAAACTTCAATACCGGCTTTGACAAAAAAAAGCACTCCATGCCCATGGGTTCCCAGAACAAAGTTACCAATTATTCCGACCTCATCCACTATTTTGAATTAAAAAAAAGCGCCGTAGGCAGCCACGTTGATATGCGCAGCATATCTTACGTGGTCCAACCTAAATGTGACGGTATTTCTGTTGAAATAGAATATAAAAATGGCGTCCTAGTTGATGCCATTACCCGAGGTGACGGACAAATAGGGGACGTAATTACCCAAAACGTCGTTAAAATGCGGGGGCTTGTCCTGAGCTTGCCGAAGGATTTGTCTTGCTCCATCCGGTGTGAAATTATGGTCACTAAGAAAGATTTTGAAGAACTAAATAAAATTATTAAAAAAGATGCCTTACCCTCCTTGTCAAAGGGGGGTCTCCGACGAACGTCGGAGGGGGAGATTGAAAATGAAGGGTTTTATTCCAATCCCCGTAACGCTGCCTCCGGCATCTCCCAACGCCTCGATTCAAAATTCTCTGAATATTGTTCTCTCTACGCTGTCGACATATCCGTATCATTAAATGAATCGGACAAAATTAATTTATTAAAAAAGTTTGGCTTCACCACCGTCGAAACAGTTGTTTGTCAAGACTTTGACGATATCGAAAAAATATATCAAGAATTCTTCACCACCAAGAGAAACACTTATCCTTTTGAGATCGACGGACTAGTCGTCAAAATCAACGATCTAAATATAGTCGAAAGTCTCGACGTCAAAAACAATCGACCTCAATTCCAAGTTGCCTATAAGTTTCCCGCTTCTACCAACACCACTGTCATCAAATCCATTACTTGGCAAATTGGACCTTTAGGTTCCATTACTCCCGTCGCTGAAGTTGAGCCAATTGAACTCTCTGGTGCCATCATTACCTTTGCCTCTCTCGCCAACTACGATCTAGTTAAAAAAATGGACTTAAACATCGGTGATATTATTAAGATTAGCCGTCGAGGTGACGTTATTCCTCATGTTGAGGAAGTCATCACCAAAATAAAACCAGGACATATCGACATTCCCTCCCACTGTCCATCATGCAATACTCTTTTAACTGTCGAAGACAAACTTCTCCGCTGTAGGAACATTAACTGTCTTCCTCAAATTATCGGTTGCTTGAATTTATTTTGTCAGACTCTAGAAATCTTAGGAATTTCTGAGAAAACTATCACCAAACTCTATGATTCCGGCAAGATTAGACTACCTGG
>DDWP01000040.1 GCA_002345725.1 Candidatus Shapirobacteria bacterium UBA2283 | reverse complement strand
ACACTCTCAAGAGTTGGACTTACGTTGACGATATCAAAGTTAATAGCCTGGACCTACGCTTAGGTGAGACACTTGCTCTTGATTTTGACACCCACGATACTGGTTCTGGAATACTATTACCACAAGGTCCTTCTGATTTAACTGTTGGAGAAAATGTTGTTGAGTATCAAAATGATGATATTGCCACCAACGTTGAGTCCACCGAATCAGTTGCTGTCGTCGTCTTACCTCCAGTGGTTATCAATAAGATTGACTCTAGTGGCTTTATAGAACTCTACAACAATACTACTGAAGATATAGATATTTCCAGTTATAAAGTTAATAACATAGCTGTTGGGTCTACAGTCCTGCCTTCTCATCAGTCTGTCCAAATCTCTGTTGGTTATACCGAAACTTACATTCTTAACGATGGTGATAGTGATGTTGACACTTCTCCTCAAATTAGCCCTGGTGATATCTGGCGAAGAACCCCATTCGGTATTGGTACATGGGCTAAAGATGGTGATAGTCTCGATTTTAACCTCGTCTCTCGATCATCAGTCAACAAAGTTACCTTATCTGTTTTCAATTTATCTGACAGTGTTGATTACGAGATAATCTATAACGATCAACTCAATCAACAGGGAATATATGGCACTATATCTATCGTAGATGGTGGATCTGACCGTGATTTCTATCTTGGTACTTGTAGTAGCGGAGTATGTCTTCCCCACGCTGTTTCTATTGGTTCAACTATTTCTGTTACTATCGATGGTGTTACTAAATATTTTAATTACTAATGAAAAAGGTATTTTTTATTATTTTTGCTCTATTATCTACCAATAGTGTTTTTGCCGGTAACGACCAGCTAATTACTTGTAATTCTTCTTCTTGTTCCAAAGACACTAGTTCACCATTATTTTTCGAGACGAACATTTTTCCTGGCTATCAAGTTAGCCAATCCGTTACTGTTCGCAATGAACGCACTAGTGAATGCCAATTTACCACCACAGCAATTAAATCCAATCCTGTCGATTTATTATCCGATAAAATGTCTCTGGACATTACCAGTAACGCCTCAAGCCAATATTCTGGGACAATTTCACAATTTTATCTTCAACCAAACTATAGTCTAGGCACCATTCCTTCAGGCAGTACTGCTGTTTACATTTGGAGTTCTCAGTTTGATGTCAACGCCGGTAACGAATATCAAAACATTTCTTCTGTTTTTGATTTAGACCTTAACTTTTCTTGCCAAGATGAGTCAGCCTCGCCATCAGTAAGTTCCAGTGGAGGTAGTGTTGCTGGTGCCAGTGTTTGTAGTCAACCAGCTCCTGGCGCTCCATCTCTCTATCAAGCAGTTGAAAATCCTGACGGTTCTGTTTTATTGAGCTGGAATGGAGTTTCTCAAGCCTATACTCATTATCTAATTTCTTTTGGTCCCGATAGAGATAGCTTTCTTTATGGTGCTCCCAATGTGGGCAAAGATAATCAGTATCTAGTTCGTGGGATAACTCCCGGAGCTCGTTATTGTTTTTACGTTAAAGCCGTTAATGATTGTGCACCTGGTCCTGCCTCCAACGTCGTCTGTATTAACGAAGCTAATGCTCCTGGAGAAAATATTCCCGAAGGTTTCCAGCCAGGTGTTTTGGGTGAGCAGACAGAAGTTCCTTCTGAATCGGTTGACTTGGGATCAATTATGGGGGAGTCAAGTAGTTGTACTAGGTTTTGGTTGCCCATTTTATTTGTTTTGGCTTTAATAATTAATTTATTCTTTTTTAATCCAGTTTTTAGTTTTGTGTTTTGTGTTTTGTGTTTTCTTGTAGACTGGTATTTGCTCCGTTCTTCATGTTGTCCTATCGTTCCATTGCTCTGTCAATACTTTTGGATTGGTAGTATTTTGTCATACCTAGTGCCTTTTGTCTTTAAAAACAAGCGTAAATAAGCTACACTGAATTGTGAATAAAATTTGGCATCTTTTTGTTCCTCATACAAGTAACAATCATCGTGCCTATCTCATCAGACCATCAGTCATTGCCCTCTTTATTTCGATTTATCTTCTAAATCAATCGTTAGTTAAATCACTCACTATTATTAAGCCGGGAGTTCTCGGTTATTCTTCTGAAATAACTGTCCAGAAAGTCATTGATTTAACTAATCAAGAACGTCTCAAATTAGGTCAAGAACCACTCCAATATAATTCTGTTCTTTCAGATTCAGCCATAGAGAAAGCTCAGGATATGTTTGCCAACGATTACTGGGCTCACAATTCACCACAAGGTAAAACACCTTGGGATTTTCTCAGGCAACATGGTTATGAGTATTCTGTTGCTGGGGAAAACTTAGCCAAAGATTTTTATGATACAGATTCTATGGTTCGAGCATGGATGAATTCACCCACTCACCGGGAAAATATCCTAAACCCAAAATATCAAGAGATAGGTATAGGGGTAGTTAATGGGGTTCTCAATGGCGTCAAGACCACTCTAGTTGTTCAACATTTTGGTTCACCTCTTAATGGCGTGGTGGCTTACTCATCCCCACCATCAGCCTCAGTTGATATCCTTTCTGAAGCATCATCAGCGCCCGTCTCTGCTCCATTAATAAGCCCGCTCCAGATTAGTCAGTTTGTTGGTCTAGTGATGTTTGTCATCATTATCAGTGCTCTAGCCATTGATGGTTACTTTACTTTGAAGAACAAGACTCATCGACTAGCTGGTTCAGCTGCTGGACATGTTGGTTTTCTAGCTATTATATTTATATTATTGCTGGCCAACCAGCAGGGGAGGATTTTCTAATGAGTATCTTCAAAGAAATAGAGTCAAAACCTTTTGAGTACGTCTTTCTTGCCGTCTCGTTGTTGATTTCTGCTATTTTGTTTTTCTTCTTTAGTTATGACCCCCATTATCAGAGAAACGTCGTCTACGGAGCCGCTGGTGCTTATTTTCTTTGGAGTATTCTTCATCACTACCGACGTGGTGATCTTGAGACATCTATTGTAGTTGAATATTTGATCCTTATTTTATTTGGAGTAATTGTTTTGACTTCCACTCTGCTATAGTTTTTGGATTTCCACTAAGTAGCTCATCGGGGACCTTATGTCCTTCATATTCTTGTGGTCTAGTATATTGAGGATGTTCGATATGACGTTTCTCTCCAGAAAAACTTTCAACTTTGGAGGATTCATCTTTTCCCAATACTCCAGGTAATAATCTAGTTACCGCATCAATCATAATCATACTAGGTAACTCACCACCAGTTAATACATAGTCACCTATCGATATTTCCTCATCCACCATATAATCAGCCACTCTCTGGTCTACTCCCTCATATCTACCACAGATAAAAATCAAATTATCTAGCTTGCTCCATTCTTCCGCCTTGGCCTGATCAAATTTCTTCCCCCTCGCACTTGTCAAAATAATTTTTGAGTTTTGAGTTTTGGGTTTTGAATTTAAAGCCCGTAGGGCTTTGTCGACAACATCCACTCTAATCAACATTCCAATATCACCACCAAACGGTTTGTCATCTACTGCTCCGTAGTTATTCCATGCCCATTGGCGCATATCGTGAGTATTTAGTTCTAGTATTTTTTTATCAATCGCCCGCTTCATCATTGCTTCCGCAAAAGGGGACTCAAACATTTTCGGGAACAAGGTTATTACATCAATTTTCATGTCTCTATATTATACCGAAAAACACACTGTTTTGTAATTAGAACGGTATTTCATCCTCCGGCCTTACTATGAACTGGACAGGTTCTTTGGGTGGAAATGTAGCATAGCAGTTTGCATTCGCCATTCTTTCCTTTCTGCCTGTACAGATTAGAGTCATTACCATTTCTTCATTTTGAAAAGTCATTCGTACGCGGATGTCCGGTTTAATAGTTTCCTTGCCCTTGTTCATTCCACAGTTTTGACATCCCATCTTGTGTCTTATTGCCACTTTCATTCTTTGTTCAACGTTTTCTTGTATTTCGGAAAACCCAATAGCTCCGTCATCCCTTTCTCTTCCTCTCAATTTACATGTACCCACAACTGTACTGTCAGCGTTAAAGTCAATCTTCATTCTTTTGAATAGATTTTTTTCTCCAGGCACTTTCTTAAGGGTAATTTATAATGTTACAGTCTGATGTGATAGTAACATAGTTTGAAACCGTAGTATTTATTTCACCTTTCTTCTCGCATAAGACAAAAGATTATCTACAGTTCTTTCATCAGCCGGCAAAAATTCCAAGGCCTCTTGGGCCAAGCTATCTGGATGGATATCGCCTCTTTTTCTTGGCTTAATCTCGTTATCTTTTATCTGAAAAGCATTGCTGCCATACACCAACAAGCTCACCTCTCTAGTTGGACGTCTTGATCTGTTTTTGCCATTCGACCTACTTAAAAACTCAACCACCCCGAGTCCCTCCAGAGATTTATGTTTGTTGCCACGGGTTTCGCAAACAATCTCGTCCAACACACCTTTCCTATAATCATCCATATCAAATTCCTCAGACATGGATGTTTTATACCACAAAACAAATTTTTAGCGTTATACTCTTTCTATGAAACCAACCAAACAACACGTAGTGATTGTCATTGCTACCTACAATGAGGCAGATTCCGTCACCCCGATGATGGCTACATTATTCAACGACATTATCCCTACTATTAAAAACTGGAACTGTTCCGTCTTAATTGTCGACGACACTTCCCCCGATGGTACTTACAAAATTGTCAAAGACCTTCAGGGAAAGTATCCCGATCTTCATCTTCTCGTCAATCCTGAGAAAAAAGGTATGGGTAATGCCATCGTCAAAGGTTTTCATTATGCCATAGACACACTCAAAGCTGATGTCCTGGTTGAGTTTGATTGTGACTTCCAACATCCTCCAGCGGATATTCCCAAGCTTATGACTGAAATTGATAACGGTTACGATTTTGTTATTGGCTCCCGTAAGATAGTTGGTGGATCCGTCCCTGAGTCTTGGGGTATGAAAAGAAAATTCTTTACTTATGTCGGGGGTTTTACCTCTCGTTTTATCATGTTCTTTCCCTTCAAACCATTTTTCCAAGTAACTGATCCCACCACTGGTCTTCGTGCCTCCAGAGTTAAAGGTTTTGTCGACCAGATAAACCTCGACAATCTCTATTCTCTTAAATTTGGCT
>DDWP01000067.1 GCA_002345725.1 Candidatus Shapirobacteria bacterium UBA2283 | reverse complement strand
AGAAGAGAAATAAAGTACCAACAAGTCATGTAAAACCAGATGAGTAGTGCAGAGGAAACTAGGCTATCCATTTGTAGATAAAAAAGCTAACACCAGCAACAGTGGCTGAGAGTACAGTACCCCAGATCATGTCAACAATAGTAATGACCAGTGGCCAATCGCGGATAGTAGCGAGATTGGTGAGATCGTAAGTAGCATAAGTTATAAGGCCAAAGAGCCCACCCATAATAATGGCTTGAGATAGAGAATTGTTTTTAAGAGCAGGACTGATGACAAATAAAATAATACCCACTACAAAAAGAAGGTAAAAAATACCGGCGGAAATCAAATTTGGATTCTTGGCCATGAGATAACCAAGCTTGTCAGCATAAAAATTTTTAGCAACAAATAGTAGCCAAATAGAATCAATTCCGAGAAAAACAAAAAGAGTAACCAAGTAAAGCTTGATGGACATGTTATCTATTTAAATAAGTAATAGTGAATTGCAAAAAAGTGGCAAAAGAAACCCAGAGCAAATATGGAATATTGAGATAGACAATAACTTTGGAATGTGGCCAGATGGCGATAAAAGACCAGATGATAGTAATCAAAACCAGAAAAATGTCTATGGCGGCAAAGAGATTATTTTTTAAACCAAATTGGAAATAAGTGAAACTAAAATTAAAAATTAAATTGAGAAAGAATGGTAAGGCAATTGTCCAAGATAATTTGCCGGTAAAAACTTTGTAAAAAACCCAGCCAAAAGTAGCAGTGATAATAGCATAGAGGACAGTCCAGACAGGTCCAAATAGCCAACTAGGTGGACTCCAGGAGGGTTTGATTAAAGTTTGGTACCAAGTGTATGTATTACTCATTATTAATTTGTTAGAATGCTGTGCGTGAAACTAATAATTAAATTCTACCAGTTTGTAGGAAAATATAAAGTAAGACTTGGGGTATTTCTCTTCATATCAACAATAGCTGTGGTACTGGAAACAATTAGTCCATACTGGCTAAAAAGAATGCTAGTAGCTTCGGAGCTGGGAAATTATAGTGAAGTCAAAATTTTTCTGGGGTTGTTTGGAGCATCACTCGTTATGGGAAACTTGGTGTCAGCATGGGCGCTTTATCTGAGCGATAGAATATTAGTCCCCCTATCTAAAGAAATCCGAGAGACTGTGTTTCAAAAGGTGCTAGAGTTGGACTTTGCCTATCATGTAGATAAAAATACTGGCTCTCTAATTTCAGCGTTTCGCAGAGGTGATAGTGCTGTATTTACACTATTTTTTAATTTACATAACGAACTATATCGGGTACTAATTAATCTTCTGGTAACTGTCTATTTTTTGTCGACAGTGTCGTGGGGAATTGCTGGAATATTGGTAACTATATTTATGATGAACTTAGGATTAATTACTTGGCTGGTAAATAAGAACTTAAAAACGCGAACTGAATTTAACCAGGTGGAAGATGAGATATCGGGAGTAATTACTGACGGGATGATCAACTATGAAACAGTAAAGTACTTTGCTGCAGAGAAGAAAGAAAGGCATCGATTGAAAGATAAATTTATTATTTGGTCGGTAAAACTTTTTAAATTTGGAGATTCATTTAGACTAATGGATGTAATAATTGGAACAACTTCAGGACTAGGAATAGTACTAATGTTGTGGATGACAGTAAATCAGCTAGATAATGGCTTAAGTAATGGAGATATGATAATGGTGGCTGGATTTGTAACTGGATTTTATTACCAGTTTTTTAACCTGTTTTTTAGAGTTAGAGATATTGCTAAATGTCTAACTGACCTACAAAAATATCTTGGAATTCTCGACAACGAAGTAATAGTGAAAGACCCAAAAAGACCAGTAAAAATCGATAAAATAAAAGGGAAAGTAGAATTCATGAATATTGGGTTTGTCTATCCAAAAAATAAAGAAAGAGTGCTTGATAAAATAAATTTAAATATAAAAGAAGGAGAACAGGTTGCCTTTGTGGGGAGATCAGGGGCGGGCAAAACAACATTAGTAAAACTATTGATCCGTTTTTACGACCCGTCTGAGGGAACAATCAAAGTGGGTGGGATAAATATAAAGAAAATTAACAAAAGTGACTTGAGAAAGTTAATGGGAGTAGTACCACAAGAACCAATACTGTTTAACAACACTATAAAATTCAATCTTTCTTACGGTAAACCTGAAGCGACAATGGAAGAGATACAGATAGTCGCAAAAAGAGCCAACATATTGGAGTTTATCGAAAAACTACCTAAGAGCTGGGAGACGGAAGTGGGAGAAAGAGGAATCAAATTGTCGGGTGGGCAAAAACAAAGATTGGCAATTGCCAGGGCATTACTTTCTGATCCCAAAATTTTAATATTTGACGAAGCGACCTCCAGCTTGGACTCGGAGTCGGAGAAAATGATTCAAGAAGCTTTAAAGGAAGTCTCAAAATCGAGAACAGTAATAATAATTGCTCATCGTTTCTCGACAATTAGGGATGCAGATAAAATTGTCGTACTCTCAAATGGAAATATTGTGGAGGTAGGTAAACATGATCAACTAATAAAAGAAAAAGGCATATATGAGAAACTATGGACCCTTCAGTCAAAAGGTAAAAATATTGAAGAAAACTAGAATTGGACAGATTAAATTATTGGCCTAGTCTTGATCTTATATTTTTGAATAATTTTTTCTTTGGCAAGTTCACGACGAAGGTTTGATTCGATAGAGGCAAATTCAACATCGTCAATCTTTTCTAGCTTAGCAGTAGCCGCGGCTTTTTTGGCTTCCTCGACACGAGCTAGAGTGAGATCGGCAGCTTTAGTGGCCAGGTCGGCTAATACGGAGACTTCTGTCTCGGTGATTTCGGCGCAACCTTCGGTAATAAAGAAGCTTAAACTGTCTTGCTTGGTCTTGATATTGACTTCACCGGCTTCAACAGCGCAGATAAGTTTACGGTGCCCTGGCAAAATAGTTATCTGCCCATCAGTAGTCGGCAAGGTAACACTAGTGGCCTCACCACTCCACTCAATTTTTTCGAGAGTTATTATCTGAGCTAACATCGTCTAGACCTCCTTTCATATAAAATTCACTTTCGGAAATGTTATCAAGATCTCCAGATAAAAGTTTTTTGAAACCAGCAACAGTATCTTTAATGCTGACGTAAACACCTTTTCGGCCAGTGAATGTCTCGGCGACAAACATGGGTTGGGAAAAGAATTTTTGAATTTTTCTAGCACGGGAGACAATTAATTTATCTTCATCACTTAACTCATCGACACCAAGAATGGCAATAATGTCTTGAAGCTCTTTGTATCGCTGAAGAACTTTCTGGACTCCTCTGGCAACTTCGTAATGTTCTTTACCGACAATGGCGGGGTCAAGATAACGAGAAGATGAAGTTAATGGATCAACTGCTGGATAAATCCCCTGTTCGGCAATTGATCTTTCTAGAGTGATTGAAGCATCAAGATGAGTAAAAGCGGTAACTGGGGCGGGATCGGTGTAATCATCAGCCGGGACATAGACTGCCTGTAAAGAAGTGATAGAACCTTTTTTAGTGGAAGTGATTCTTTCTTGCAATTCACCCATTTCTCCGGCGAGAGTCGGCTGATAACCAACAGCACTAGGAACTCGACCAAGAAGAGCGGAAACTTCAGCCCCTGCCTGTGAAAAACGGAAGATGTTATCAATAAAAAGTAAAACATCTTGACCCATTTCATCACGAAAATACTCAGCAATAGAGACGCCAGTTAGAGGAACTCTGAGACGAACTCCAGCTGGCTCATTCATCTGTCCATAGACTAGTGCAGTTTTGTTGATAACTCCTGATTCAGTTAATTCACGATAGAGCTCGTTACCTTCGCGAGTCCTCTCTCCAACTCCAGCAAAAACAGAATATCCCCCATGCTCGGCGGCGACATTTCTAATTAGTTCTTGAATAATAACAGTCTTACCGACTCCAGCACCACCAAAAACGCCTATCTTACCACCTTTAGGAAATGGGGCAATAAGGTCGATAACTTTAATACCAGTTTCTAAAACTTCAGGGCTAGTCTCTTGATCTTCAAAACTTGGAGCAGGACGATGAATATTATATTTCTTTTTTGAGACGATCTTGGCACCACCATCAATGGGGTTACCAAGGACATTGACCATTCGTCCAAGCATAGACTCACCAACTGGAACGGAAATTTGTTCACCTAAATCAATGACAGACATACCACGAGCCAAACCTTCGGTGGCATCCATACCAATACAACGAACAGTACCGTTGCCCAAATCTGATTGAACTTCTAGAACCAGACCAGTGTCTTCGACTTGAAGAGACTGATAGATAGGAGGTATATGATGAACACCAAAACTAACATCAACAACTGGACCCAAAACTTGAGAAATTATTCCCACACTTTTTTTTGATATTTTTTTGAGCATATTTATGATTCTGATGATAAACCTGCACCAATAACTTCGGCTATTTGAGCAGTGATAGAGGCTTGACGATGTTTGTTGTACTCTGAAGTAAGAAAGACAGAGATATCAGAAGCATTGTCACTAGCTGATTTCATAGCCATAGCCCGAGCAGAGAACTCGGAAGCGGCGGTCTCTAAAATAGTTTGATAAAGTTTGAGACGCATGGACCTAGGAACAAGATTATCGTAAACTTCGACTTTATTTGGTTCGATAAGAAAATCAGCGACATCACTAAGACTAGAGTCTGGCTGAAAAGGTAAAATCTGAGTGGTGGTGAAATTCTGAGACATAAGGTTTTCAAATTGAGCATAGCCAACAAGACAACGACCGACAAGACCTTGTTTGAGGTCGTCGGTGAGCATTTGAATAACTGCACCCATCTTGGTCTGATCCGGTTTGGCGACGCTAATATCAAAAACACCAATTATATCGAGATTAAGGTGGCGAGCAACAATAGTTGCTTTACGATTGATACAAAATACCCGAACATTTTCTTGACCAATAGAATCAATCCACTTTTTTAGACCTTTCTCGATAGTGGACAGGAGTGAACCACAAAGTCCACGATCTGGAGCAACCAAAACAAGATCTATTCTAGGGTTGATAATAGTAACAGCTTCACCGACAACTAGACTAGCAATGTGGCTTAATTTTTGTGAAAAGAAACGACTAGCTAAAGCAGTCTCTTGAGATTTTTTCATTTTTAAAGAAGCTGCCACCTGCATGGCCTTGGTAACTTTGGCAATATTCTTAACCAAACGAATTCTCTTTTTGAGATTTTGTGAACTAGGCATCTTCAGTCTCCTTAAAGAATTTATTAGCAGCGTCTTTTAGGGAAGAATCTAGCTCAGGAGTAATGTGCTTATCATGTTGGAGGGAGATAACCAAATCTTGACGACTATCGTTAAGATAATTAACCCAACCAAGAACCTTGGTTTTAATCTGTTCGCTACTATAGTTGTCTAGATAACCACCATTGCCAGCATAAAGTGTTAGGACTTGATCGGCCAAGGACATAACGGCGTATTGATCTTGCTTGAGTAATTCAACCATGACCTTACCTCGGGATATTTTTTTCTTGGTCTCACTGTCAAGGTCTGAACCAAATTGAGCAAAACCAGCCATGTCACGATACTGAGCTAAATCAAGACGGAGCTGACCGGCGACTTGTTTCATCGCCTTAACTTGAGCGGCGCCACCAACACGAGAAACGGATAGACCAGCATCAATAGCCGGGCGATTACCGGCATTAAAAGCATCTTGATCAAGATATATCTGTCCGTCAGTAATAGAGATAACATTAGTGGGAATATAGGCAGAAACATCACCACCTTGAGTCTCAATAATAGGCAAGGCAGTAAGAGAGCCTCCACCTAACTCTTCATTGAGACGAGCAGCTCTCTCTAGAAGACGAGAATGTAGATAGAAAATATCTCCAGGGTAGGCCTCACGACCAGGAGGTCGACGAAGTGAAAGAGAAATTTGTCGGTAAGCCCAGGCATGCTTAGTAAGATCATCATAGATAACTAGAGCATCTTCACCACGATCACGGAAGTACTCACCAACAGAACAGCCAACAAAAGGAGCAATCATTTGGGCAGTAGCTGGATCAGAGGCTGAGGCAGAAACAATGACAGTATATTCCATGGCACCAGCTTGTTCTAGCTGAGCAACTAGATGGGCAACTTTTGATTGTTTTTGACCTATGGCAACATAAATACAATAGACACCTTTGCCTTTTTGATTGATAATGCTGTCAATAGCCAGAGCAGTCTTACC
>DDWP01000094.1 GCA_002345725.1 Candidatus Shapirobacteria bacterium UBA2283 | reverse complement strand
TGGTAGTTAAGGCAAGGACTCAGAGTAAAGTTACGGCAGAAAATATTAAGAGAATGAATGAGAAGGTAGCCTTGGAAAAAGAAAACTTAAAACTTAAAACTCAAAACTTAAAAGAAGAAGTAACCGCAGAAGGTAAAGTCAAAGAGGACAAAAAGTATGAATTGACTATTGGTTTGAAAGACTTGTTGGCGGCTGGTTGTCACTTGGGTCATAAAATTTCTAAGACTCATCCAAAAGCTAAAGAAAATATCTATATTGCTAAAGACGGGATATCTATCGTTGACTTAACCAAGACTTTAAATGACTTGGAGAAAGCATGTAACTTTATTTACAATGCTAGGCGTAACGGTAAACAAATAGCTCTCCTTGGTACTAAGCGACAAGCTAGAGAAGTAATTAAAAGAGTAGCGACTGATGCTGGTGTAGCTTATATTACTGACCGATGGTTGGGTGGAACAATCAGTAACTGGGAACAAATTCGTAAGAACATCCGTAAATACAATGATATTAAAGATGGTTTGGAGAAAAACAAATTTACTGACAAGTCTAAAAAAGAATTACTCGATCTATCAAAAGAGCAGATCCGACTAGAAAAAATGATCGGTGGATTGGCTAACTTGGAAAAGATGTTTGATGTTCTTTTTATCGTCGATGCTGGTTTTGAAAAAACAGCTGTTAAAGAAACAAAAATGCGCAATATCAAAACTGTGGCTATCTCTGACACTGATGCTGATCCAAGAAAAGTTGATTTTGCCATTCCGGCAAACGACGATAGTGTTAAATCCATCAACTTGATAGTTGAAGAGATTGGACGAGCTATTAAAGCAGCAGGAGTTAAGAATTAATTACGAATTATGGACAATAAACAAATAATTGATCTAGTTAAAAAAATAAGAGGGGAGACAGGGTACTCAATTGGTGAGATAAAAATTGCGGTGGAAAAGGCAGAAGGTGATGAGAAGAAAGCCATGGAGTTACTTAAAGAATTAGGTATTAAACAGATGGAAAAAAGATCTGAAAAAGAAGTTCACCAAGGTAGAGTAGCTACTTATACCCATACTACCGGTAAAATTGGAGTAATGGTGGAATTGCTTTGTGAGACTGACTTTGTAGCTAAGAATGAGGAATTTATTCAAGTTACTCGAGATCTGTGTTTGCAAATTACGGCTATGAGCCCAGAAACAGTCGAAGAACTTTTGGAGATGGATTTTGTCAAAGATCCTTCTAAGAAAGTTAAAGACTTAGTAACTGCTTTAGTTGGTAAATTTGGTGAAAATATAAAAGTAGGTAGGATGGCGAGATTTGAGATATAATTTGTCTATATGATAAATTTTTCTGACGTCAATGCCCGAATGGGTAAAATCACTGATTTGTTTGTCAACGATATTGGTTCTATCCGGACAGGTAGAGCAACACCAGGGTTGATCGAAAATGTGGTCGTGACTGTGTATGGTGGGACAAAAAATAAATTAATAGAACTGGGGGGTATTAGCGTGCCTGATGTGAGAAGTTTGACTTTTCAACCATGGGATCAATCAATTATCCGAGAAATATGTAACGGAATTCAGGCAGCCAATATTGGGATGACACCGGTAGTTGACGGACAATTAATTCGAATGTCATTGCCGATGATGACTCAGGAGCAGAGAGAAGATTATGTAAAATTGTTGGGGAGAAAATTGGAAGGAGCTAGAGGCATGATAAGAGATGCTAGAGCTGATTTTAGAAAAAAATTAATGGATGCAAAAAATGCAAAAACGGTGTCGGAAGATGAATTTAAGAGAGATGAAGCAGAATTGCAGAAAGTAACCGATAAATATATTGGTGGGCTAGAAGAAATTTCTAAAAAGAAAGAAGTGGAAATAAGGGGGTAAGGATTATTTATTGAAACGGTATATACGGTAGTCACCTGTTGTCAGAAGTGCTGGTTGGTATCGGCTAAATTCAATTTCAAATTTTGAACATTGGGATTGGCAGTAGATTAGCTTGTTAAAGCGGGGATCGTTGAGTGTTTCTCGGTAATCTTGTAATGATAGGTTACGTACTAAGTAGTAACCGGTAAAAGTGTTTAGATAATTGTCGTATTGATATATATGATTTGGTTTGGACTGGCTGAGGTGAGGATCTATCTCTTGGGAGATGCTTTTAATTAGCTCAAAATTGTTGGTGGAAGCTGAGGTGATGGGTTGTGGGAGAAGGGTGGTGATTTTGGGAGATAGGATTATAAAAACTAGCAAAATTATAGTTTGGTAGAAAATATAATTGAGAAGGGGGCGAAACATACCGACAGATAGAATAATTAAAAATGGCCAGAAAATGGCGGTGTAATAATTGTAATAAGAGGATATTCCAGTTATGGGAAGGGTGAGAATAAGCGGAAGGAGTAAGCGATATTGTGGGTTGATAATAATTGATATTAATAAAATAAGTAAAAAAATGACTGGATGTATGGGGTGAGGAAAAAGAGTGGTCAGGTCTTGACTTAAATGCATAAAAAAGTGTTGAAGTATGTTGGATATTGTTAGGTTGGAGGGTGAGATCGACGTTGAGTTGAGGTTGATATTCAATTTTATAAACACTAGTACAAATGTGATTTGGAAGAGTATAAGTATGGTCCTTTTGTTGTCGGGAATTATCTTGATTGTCTGGTAAGTAAATATGAAGTAGATGGGAAGTAGTAATAGAGCTGATAGATGAAATTGAATGGCAAGTAATAACAAAATTCCCGTGAGAATGGAGAGAAAAATGGATCGACGGTGGCGGTTTAATAGGAGTAGCCAAATGATTAGACAGGAAAATGTAGGAAGATAGCTTGGTTGATAGGGGACATTGACCGAACTATGTAGGAGTAGCGGAGAAAGACTGACGGCCAGAGAGCTAAGGATGGCAGTGGGAAAATGTCGGATTAGTTGATAGGTAATGAGGAAAGTGAACGGGATAGTTAAGCTGGCCCACAGAGCAGAGAGGATAAGTAAGCTATCATATTTATTGATTGAATATATTAAGCCAAGAACTAGATAATAGATTTGTGAGTTTTTGAGTGTGCTGATAAGATTACAACCACCACAATAGGGTGAATTAGTGGGTAGTTGTCGATGTTCTGAAAAAATTTTAGCAGCTATGATATCTCTGGCTTGATCATGGTTAGAGAATACTGGGCTAACGGATTGGAAAGTAAGAATTGCCTTTATACCTAAGAGAAAGACGAGTAGTACGGTAGCGGTTTTTATCACGATAAGCAATAATACTATTATTGTTAGGTTGATTGAAATAGTGATACTGACTTGGTGACCTGTTAGAATAAACCTTATGGATATATTAATTTTTGTTTTAGCTCTCTCAATATTGGTATTGGTTCATGAATTTGGACATTTTTTTGCAGCAAAAATAACTGGAGTTAAGGTAGAAGAATTTGGGTTGGGCTTACCACCAAAAATCTGGGGTAAGAAAATGGGTGGAACTATTTGGAGTTTGAATTGGTTGCCTATCGGCGGATTTTGTCGCCTTGAAGGTGAAGACCTGACTGACAAAAAATTTCTTAAAAGTAGTACTTCTTTTGTATCGAAGAATCCCTGGCAAAAGGGTTTGATAGTCCTGGGTGGGGTATTGATGAATATAATCTTGGCGGTATTTGTGTTCTCAATGGTTTATGCAATTCTGGGAGTACCGACTGATACTGATAAAGTGAAAGTGGTTGGAGTGGCTGAAAATTCACCGGCCAAGGAGGCGGGATTGATGGATGGAGATTGGATTAAATCCGTGAATGGGACGGTAATTAATAGTCCGTCAGAACTAACTGCTGAAGTGGTTAAGTACAAAGGAAAAATTGTGATTTTGGAAATAGAAGGGCGCCCACAAGGGGTGCCCGTACAAGTTAGAGAAAATCCGCCAGAAGGTGAAGGTTCGATGGGAGTGGCGATATCGAATCGGGAGATGGTAAAAATGAAATGGTATGAGGGTTATAAAGGTGTGGCAGCTGGATTCAAAGAAGCCTATTATTGGGGTAAAATAATCTTTGAAGGAGTAACAAAGATGATTGGAAGTTTGCTAGTGGGTCAATCTCCTAAAGATGTATCTGGACCGATTGGAATGTTTGAAGCGACTAGTAGTATCAACAAAAATCAGGGAATATTGGCGGTGATACATTTCTTTGGAATAGTATCGGTCAATTTGGCGATAGTGAACATATTGCCTTTTCCGGCATTAGACGGGGGAAGGATTATTTTTGTGCTTTATGAACTGGTGACTAGGAAAAGAGCTAATCAAAAATTTGAAGCTATAGTAAATAATATTGGCATGGTAGTTCTCTTGAGCTTAATCTTATTAGTTACTGTTGGGGATGTAGTAAGGTTACTGGGGAGATAATTCAACTAGTTTGGCACTGTTTGGTTCCATATAGATTTGGTCACGGTGATTGACTGTGGCAGTAATAGTTTTACTAGTAGATTTGCCCATATAGCTAGTGATAGTCATTTTGTATTGGCCGGGAGTGAGATTGGTAATTAATAGAGGAACTGTCTCGGAGTGAGTACCTCGGGGATCGTAGTTGGCGAGTAGTATTTGAACAGTTTTGCCATTAAGAGAAGACATAGAAGTAACCCAGGAACCGTCGCCGGTGCTGCTGAGACGTTGACCAAGGAATCGATTTAGAAATTGGATGGCATAGTAACGAGGCTTGGGCTTGGCGCCATTATTGGGATGAGTAATCAGCCCCCAGCCGCTACTTTTGTCGGAACGAGGAGATGGGCCATCGACTGGTTCGAAGGTGAATAGGCGGTGAATCTTGCCGGCCATACGGGTAGAGAGGGCGATGAGGTGGACACCGGAGAGATGATTGTCGTACCAAGAATCTGGCTCCGGGTTGGGGCCAACTTCCGTGATTGTTCTCTCTATGTCGTAATATTGGGGATAGTCGGAGAGAAGCTTGTTGAGAGCTTCAAAATCTTTGTCGTAGTCGTCGAGGTTTTTGCTGTACTTGTGCCAGGAGATAAAATCTAGAGGTAGTCTGTTCCTTGAAGCAGTGGCAAAGAGAGATTTGATCCAGTTGCTATAGTAGGCGGTAGTGGCTGGTCCACCAACTTTAAAAGATGTGCCTTTGGCGCCATCAGCTACGGCTCGGGCACTTTGAATGTAGAGAGTGCTGTAAGACGGGTCTTTACCATAGTGCCAGCCACCAAAGAGATCAGGTTCGTTCCAGACTTCATAATAAATACCACTGATTTTCTTGTCTATAGAATAGTGGCGGGCGGTAGCCCGAACAAGCTGATACCACTGATTCCAGTCTTTTGGTTCACCGGCGTTCTGGCCATTTTTGGCCATTTCGTTGGTGGTGTAGGAGAGTGAAAGCATGGGGATGGCACCGGTTTTTAAAATACTATCGACGGCTCCGTCGAGTCGGGAAAAGTCGTATTGACCATTACCTGAGTCAACTTTGTAATAATCAAAAATATGGTCGATACGGATGACTTGGGGAGAGAGAGCTTTGACTTGACTGAG
>DDWP01000017.1 GCA_002345725.1 Candidatus Shapirobacteria bacterium UBA2283 | reverse complement strand
TATTCTTTAGTTTGTTGACGAGATCTGGGGAGAGAAGGGGTATCGTTGTAATGGAACACGGTTGACATATCGAAAAGACTTTGGCGAGAATAAGTAGAGGTGGCGAATTTACCTTCTAGAGGTCGACCGTTTTTGTTGAATACATGAGATTCTGTTGTTGTTTTTGACATAGTTATAAGGTTAATTAGAATTAATGCTTTGATTAATGTATCGTAACTGGATTTGCATCTTTGCTTCGGCTAATGAATGCCTGAGTTGACGGGGGAGGATGTCAGCATTGAATCTACCTTGTTCCTGTGGTGGATTGCTTTCTGATTGTAAAAATCGCGGGGTGAATCTTTCACTCATAAAATATTTAATTAGTAATAATTAAATATAGGATATCTTATAACACTATGTCAATGACATGTTTTGATAAGGTCAGGAGATTTTGCGGAGAAAAGATGTAAACAAGCTTTAGAAGCCTAGTAGCCTAAACAAGTTTTTTCTTCTTTCTGGTTTGTTTTTGGCTGATTCTAAAAAGTTGCGATCTTGTTCCCTGGCGGCAAGGGCAGCTTCTTTACGCATATCGGCTAACTCTGCACTAAGAACGCTGGTAATGGCTTGTTGTTTTTGTTCGAATTTAGTAGCACCTTGTTGTATTTCTTGAATTGAAGGTCCTGGTATATCCATACCATTCCGTTGAGCACTCTGAGTCCATCTAAGTAGTTCTTTATCATCAATAATTGGAGCAGGTGGTTTTCTGTCTTTTAACATATGTATCTAATACGTAACGGTTGTTAGTATAACATACCATGTCAACTTTTTAGAGGTGTTTGATGTGAGTATTCAACTATTGTCTTTGTGATCCTGCTGGACAATTTTGTCCTGGTGCTTTTCCGCGACAAGTTGGGGGAGCATGACATTCTGTACAAGTGTAATTTGGTTTTGTTTTGGGAGTTTCAATGGTAACTTTGGCTGCGCCAAATTGACGTCCATCTTTAAGTTTTCCAGTAGCTAGTTCTTCTTTTTTTGTCATATTTATTTCTTTTTACCCCATCTTTCTTGGGATATTCTAATAAGCTTGTCACGTTGTTGGTTTTTACAACTAAGAGGTGGCAGGGAAGTGGCATAGAAAGGTTGAGTTGTCTCGGAATCGATACTTAGCTTACAAATCATTTGATATTTACCAATTTTAACCAAATCGTCGGCGGGGAATTTGGCACCAAATTCTTTTTGAAGAAGGTAGGCATCTTGATTGCCGACTACAAAGGAGAGCATTGAACCAACGTTACCAAAGATAGCATCTTGGATAGTCCGATCGAGCTGGCTCATGTATTGGTTGGCGACAATTAGATTGAGGCGGAACTTGCGGGCTTCAGAAAGAATCTTAATAAAAGCTTCGGTGGCAAAGTTTTGAAACTCGTCGACATAAAGATAAAAATCAGACCGTTCGTCTTGTGATTGGAAGACTCGGCTCATGGCGGAAAGCTGAATTTGGGTGATCAACATGGCGCCTAGTAAGGCAGAATTGTCTTCTCCGAGCTTGCCGGTGCTTAGATCGGCAATCAAAATTTTCTTTTCATTCATGATGTCTTGGATATTGATTTTAGATTTGGGATGGGCGATGGTGTTCCTAATATTGGTACTAGAAATAAACTGGCCAACTTTGTTGAGAATTGGGGCGACGGCTTCAGACTGGAATTTATCGTCCATTCGGTCAAATTCGTTGATCCAGAAATTTCTGAGAGTCTGGTTTTGAAGTCCGGTAACGACTTTTTGCCGATATTCTTTATGCGTGAGAATCTCGACTATATGAGTCATATCGGAACCGGGAGTGTTGACTAAGGTCAGAACAGAGTTTCTAAGGATGTGCTCGAGTCGTGGACCCCAAGAGACATTGCCATAAAGTTTTTTGAAAATAGAAATAACGCCAGAGGCGACTAATTCTTTTTGGGAGTCGTTCTGGGCTTCGAGAACGTTAAGAGGGTAGACGTAATCGGGGTCGGCGGGATTGAAATAACAACAGTCGTTAATGCGGTTGCTGGGGATATAGTCGAGAATTGTCTGACACAAATCACCGTGTGGGTCGATAATGGCCACGCCCCGACCTTTTCTGATGTCGTCGATAGCCATGTTGGCGATGAGGGTGGTCTTACCAGTACCGGATTTACCGATTATATAAGTGTGGCGGCGACGGTCTTCTCCTTCTTTGATACCAAAGATGGCGTCTTTATTGCGAAACTCGGCTTTGGCAAAGAAAGTAATGGCTTGTTTTTGTTCTTCGGTGCTGTTTTCGGCTACTGGTAGGTTTTCTGGAGGGTCGGCGTAGAGTTTTTTACCCCAGGCGATATTGGGAAGACGAGTTAATTGATTGGGAAAATGCCAGAGTACAGCCAGTTCTTCGGTGTTAAGAACTTGATGATTGATACTAAGTTGACGATCAAAAATAGATTTTAAAACTTTCTTTTTGGTAAACATGCCTGGTGAGGCAGTTTTGACAAAATTGCCACGAGGGCTGGTGTAGATTCCAAAGGAAGAGGAGACGGAGCTGATTAAGCCAGGGTTGTTGCTAAAGAGGTTTACCTGGGTAAGGAGGCCGGGGAATTGAATCTTGGTCTCAAAAACGGCTTTGTCGGGATGGGCTTGGCGGAAACCTTTTTCTTTGTCGACGACGATACCATTTTGGATAATGGAGACTATAGAGTTTTGCCAATTGCTTGGGGCATTGCTGATAAGTATTTGATAGAGAAAAAAATCAGTTGGATTGGGGGCACGAGATAGGGGGGCGAGGACTGAGGCGAGAGGGTCGGTGTCGCGAAAGTCTTTGGCAATCTTGAGAGGGTAAGAATAGGGGCGGGCGAGGGAGAGCTGAGTAAATGATGGTAGAGACGTTGCGTGCAACGTCTCTACAAAAGGCAATAAGTAGTCTTCGGTTTCTTTGACAATGGCAAAAGGGTATTGAGCCAGGATCTGGGAACGGAAAAAATCAAAATTTGACTGAGGGGTGACGACGTAAAAATGAACTTGTCCTTCGAGGAGGACAATCTCTAAGGAAGCAATAGTGTGCTTTTTACCGGTAAAACGATCCCAGAATGATTTCTTGGTAAATTGGGTAAAATTTGAGAAAAGAGAGGACATGGATTCAAGAGTAGTTTCGTTGTCTTGAGGTAGGCGGACTTCGAGAAAAGTTAGCTTTTGGTCGGTAGACATAAGTTATTATAGAGCAAAACCCACCCTAAATCCCTCCCTTGACAAGGAGGGACTTGGATTTTGGGCTTTGACAAGTTATGGGATAGTAGGATAATATCCGAACAATGACATCGAAAAGATTTGATACTCATGATCCAGAAGGTGGTTTTCAGAAAATTAGATCGTTTGGGAGTAGGGGGAGTAAGGAAAAAAATAGGGTTGGAAAGATGGTTTCTGTGGTGGAGGAGGGGGTACGGTCTGGATTAGTTAGAGAATCTGAAGTTGATAAGAGTCAAGTGGTAGTGTTGCCGGCAACGAGATATAAGGATTTGAGACGAATTGTTCTAAAAAGAGAGGGACGAGTTGATGGGAATAAGCCTGAAAGATTGTTGGTTCATAGGATTATGGCTGATGTATCACCTGGGGGTGGAGTGGAAATAACAGAGCCTGATGATAAGCGGATGGATAAATGGAAATGGTGATGCAATAAATTATTCGTCAACTAATACTAGTTTAGTATGTGTAATTTTTATGTAGATATATATAGGATGATCTGGTATAATCGCTACAATTCGAAACAGCAGACCGCAGCGTAACCATCGCGGTACGGAAACAGAGAAGTGAAAATTTTGCGATTGTTGTAGAGAAGGTACACTAACAATCTGCAAATGTTCGTTTTTAAAACCCCCTTATTTTGAAATTCCTATCCCTAGTGTTGGTGAAATGGAACTAGTTCATAATTTTTATAGTTGTGATTTGGTTCCATTTCACCAGTGTGGTGATTAAATGGAGAAAAGAGGAAAAGGAAAGAAAAGAAAAAAGTAAAGAAAATAAGTAAAATCTCAGTCTGTAGTCAATTAGAAAGGGAAACTCATGTCTGACAAAAAGTTGTACCAAGCGTTGCTGGACCATGCTACGGTCCATGGGATTTCGCCGGCTGGTGCTGCAGCGATGGTTCATGCGTTGGCCCCTGAGCCAGTTAAAACAAAGCCTGTACCAGTTGTGAAACTTGTCGTCAAGTCTGCGCCAGTGGTAGCTCAAAAAGCCACACCTGATTGTGACCATGAACGTCGTCCGGTTCGGCATCAGCCTCATTTTGGAGGCAAGTAATGGCCACCACTCCGTCTACCAGGAATATTCGTCCCACCGAAGGCGTGCCCCCCAGCAAGGTACCGGCAAGTTGTGTTCGTGCCAGCACCCTTCCACTGGGTCAAGGCCCGTCACAAAAACCGTCTGGAAAGCACCCCGCTCTTGTCCAGAGCGAAGGAATTAACAAGAAGTAAAACGTGCGGCCTGATGGGTGGGAGACGGGTTAATGAAGTTGACCAAACCTGTCTTCCCCCCTGAGGAACCCGAGGAATGTGAGTCCGCCAGCTGGCGGACTCACAAACCAAGGAAAAAAACAGAACATTTGCAGAAGATATAAAAAATAATTTAAAAATTTAGAATTTAAGAATTTAAAAAATTCAGAAAATGGCAGTAGAAGGGCAAGAGTTAAAAAAAAGTTATGCGGATGCTGGAGTGAGGGTGGATCTCGAGAAACCATTAGCGGCAGTAGTTATGAAAGTTGATGACGTTGTTGCGGTGAGAGGGCAAGTGTTACCAGCATTAGTTGGTGGGGGAAGTAAAAAGAGAACAGATGATTGGAAAGTGGTAAAAGCAGAATAGTTGACAGAGAATAAAGAGCTGGTGTATTATCCTAAAAATGAGAGTTGAATTATTGGTTTTTGTAATTGCTTAGATCATGGCTAGATCTGGCCGACCTGATAATAACAGTGCGGACCAGATGTCTTTTTTTTCAGTACCAACAGTTATTCCAGAGGCTAAAACGAGTTCTAACGGGGAATTGACGCGTCCTCGTAAGCCAGTGCAGACTACACCTGAACAAAGAAGAATAATGCATCAAGATAAGGGGGTTACAGCTGCAGCGACGATTGAATCAAGACCGATCGTGAAAGACGATTAGGGAGAGATGTTTTTGACTATCTTATATTATTGACTTATGCGTATTCGTGGTGTATAAACGGTCATGTTAATAAATGTAGCACAGCGCTACAAAGTAGAACATCATAGGGTCCTAAATGATTGCCGTTAATTCGGTGTTGTTTGAGGGCTTTTTTGGTTTTTTTAATGCTAATTGTGCGTAAGCATGTAGAAGCGTTAAATAAGCACGTTAACAACACACGCTATTTGAGTATATAAGTAAATAAAAGAGGTTTGTTTTTGAACGGCCATCTGAGGGTAGTTGACCTGCCTTGAGCTGGTCGTTCAAAAATGAAAAATAAGAAATAAAAACCAAAAGGAGAAACCGCAATGGCTCGAAAATTGTTTCAAGCCATGGTGGTGTTTTTTGTCCTCCTGGCTCAGTTCGTCGCCGTAAGTCCCGT
>DDWP01000004.1 GCA_002345725.1 Candidatus Shapirobacteria bacterium UBA2283 | reverse complement strand
TGGAAAAGAAAAACCAGGTGGAGCAGTAGTTGCTAGAAGAAAATATAACCAAATGGGTGGTGAGGTGACTGAGGTAGTAGTTATATCAGGAAGGGACGGATGGACAATTCGGGAGGAGAAGAATCCTCTAGACGAGAACGCTGCTTGAGACGTGCTTGGGAAAATCGTCTTTTTTGTGTAGGAGTTAAAACGCGTTCAAATATCTCTGAGTCATAAGGAGACGGAGCTTCATCCATCCTAGCTCTCTCCAGGATGTACCTATCTAACTGTGATTGTTTTAGAGAAATACCGTAAAGTCTAGACATATTTAAGGCTTGGGCCTCACTAGCACGATCTTGGCTACTCATAAATTGCATTATACACCTAAAATTAAAAGGCTACTTTTTTGTAAAAATACTTAAGTGATTCGATAATAAGAAACATTACTATAGACAGGCAGAAAGCTACAAACCAATAAGTAACCCCAAGGGATGTTAGTCCAAAAAATTGACGTGTACCTTCAGTTAAAAATGGCAAGTATTGGAAAATGAGACCAATAAAGACGGCTAATATTAACCATTTATTTTCAAACATATTGGTTTTCCAGAATGGAACCATAAGAGTGCGAACAGAGAATACGTAAACCAAGGAATCCAATCCAAGAGTGATAAAGACAAAAGAGCGAGCCATAGTAAGATCACCAGTAGAGCGATAAACAAAGAGGAATGATAATAGAGTAAATGTGGCAGCGACTAAACTGACAAAAATAATAAGCGCGGTCATCCAACTGTTAACCAACTTCTCACTAGGAGAGCGAGGACCTTCTTCCATGATATTGCTCCGTTTAGGATCAAAAGACAACGACAGTCCAGGAAAACCATCAGAAATAATGTTAATCCAAAGAATCAAAACAGCAGTAATAGGAAGTGGGAAACCAAGAATCATAGCACCGATGATTAAAAATATTTCGGCAAAGGCATCACTCATTAAATAGAGAATAATTTTCCTGATATTATCAAACATAACTCTCCCCTCCTCGATAGCAGCAATGATAGTAGAAAAATCAGAATCGAGTATGACAAGATCAGCCGATTCTTTGGCAACATCAGTCGCCTCACCCATGGCAATACCAACATCTGCCCGATGAAGAGCTGGTGCATCATTAACCCCATCCCCCATCATGGCGACAACTTCACCATTTTTCTTGAGTGATTCGACAATCATCAATTTCTGCTCAGGACTTGTCCTAGCAAAGAGCTTAACTGACTTAACACGTTGAGATAGTTGTTCTGAGTCAAGATTGAGAAGGTCGTCGCCGGTCAATATCTCTTGAGGTGAAAGCTTAATTCCCAGCTCGGAGAGGACAAACTCTGATGTTTTGGCATAGTCACCGGTAATAACAATGGTACGGATACCAGCACGGGCAGATAGGGCTAGAGCGCTCTTGACGCTAGGCCTAACGGGATCGGAAAAAGCAATTAGACCAATCCAGGTTAAGCCTGACTTGGCGTCAGAGGTTTCCAAAGTCTTTTTATTAGAGCCAATATCCTTGGTAGCAAAGCCAATAAGCCGTTGGCCTTTTTGGGTATGAAGATCGATGGTGGCAAGAATTTTCTTTTTAGCTGCATCAGATAGATTTGTCCATTTTAATAAAACATCGGGGGCACCGTTAACATAGACGCGATTATGTTTTTGATCGTGTTGATGAAGACTAATAAAAAACTTTTCTTTGGAGGAAAAAGGAATACTATCAAGACGAAGGTTGTTAGGAAGCTTGTCTTTAAGAATAGATTTACCCCAATTAAAGGCAGAGATAACTAATGGATCATCTAAATCATTAGCTAAGGTAACTTGGGTGGCCAGCAGTTTTTTGTCGCCCACATAATCAACGACTTCCATTTTACCTTGAGTGAGAGTGCCAGTTTTGTCAACACAAATCACAGTAACTCCACCAAGAGTCTCGGCAGCAGCCAGCTTTTTGACAAGACCACGACGACGAAGAATTTTCTGCATGCCAATAGCCAAGACTACCGTCAAAGAAACGATTAGGCCTTCGGGGATACTAGAGACGGCCAAGGCGACAGAAGTGCTGAAAACTTCGAGCCAACTAAAGCCATGAAAAATACCTAAAAGAAAAACAATAATGGTTAAAATAACAATAATAACCACTAGCTGTCGACTGAAAACAGAAAGTTGGCGCTGGAGAGGAGTCAACTCTTCTGACTCTTGAATTTGGAGGGCAATAGCTCCCATCTTGGTGCTAGCCCCAATACTATTGACAAACATAATGGCTTGGCCGGAAGATACTGTCGTGCCCATATAAACAGAATCATTAGCCTTTTTCTCGACCGGCAAACTTTCACCGGTGAGGACAGCCTCGTCCAGATAAAGACGGTTGGCAGAAAGGAGAACTCCGTCAGCAGGAATCTTGGAACCTTGATTTAAGATGACAGTGTCACCTGGAACTACTTTGGAAACATCAAGCGACAACCTCTGACCATCGCGAAGGACGTCAACGTGACTAGTGACGTAGTGTTTGAGGGCCAAAAGAGCACTAGTAGCCTTCTTCTCCTGGACGAATCCAAGAATAGTGTTAATAACGACAGCCAGGAGAATAATGATGGCGTCAGAAGAGTGGCCAGTAATAATAGTGACAATGCCAGCTGATAATAAGACATAAATTAAGGGATTTTTTAGCTGGGATAAAAATAAGGTGATATTACCGGGAGGTGGTTTTTCAGGAAGAATATTTGGACCAAACTTACGATGTCTTTTGGTAGCCTCGGCAGTAGATAATCCTGGATGATTTGCGAACATTGATTAATTAATAGTAGCAAATGAAAGAAAAATGGCCTAATAATTGTATTATTGTATAGATAATGGTCGATCCAAAAAGTTGTCAAGGAAAAGAAGATAGTGAACTCGTCAAGCTAGCAATAGATGATAGTAGTTTTTTCTATTGCCTAATGAAAAGGTATGAGGAAAAGTTGATAAATTATGTTCACCGATTTACTTACTTGGGTGATGATGATGTGGCAGATATCGTTCAAGAGTCGTTTATTAGTGCTTACAAACATTTAAATGACTGTGATTGTAATTTGAAGTTTAGTAGCTGGCTTTATCGAATAGTTCATAATCAAGCGATAAATTTCATGAAAAAGAATAAACAATCGGTCAAAATTGATGTGGAAAATGATGATGAGTTTGTGGAGTGGCTAGTAGCAGATACTAATATTGAGAAAGAAACGATTAAGTTACATTTTAATGAATATATTAAAACGATAATTAATAAATTAAAGCCAGGCTATAAAGAAGTAGTCATATTAAAGTTTTTTGAAGATAAAGATTATTCAGAAATTAGCGACATATTACAAAAGCCAATGGGGACAGTGGCAACATTACTTTCAAGAGCAAAAATACAATTTAAACAAATCTATGAAAAAGAAAGTAAATATTAGTGATAAGGCTCTAGAATTAA
The DNA here is from genome assembly GCA_002345725.1 of Candidatus Shapirobacteria bacterium UBA2283. Taxonomy (GTDB): domain Bacteria; phylum Patescibacteriota; class Microgenomatia; order UBA12405; family UBA12405; genus UBA2283. The sequence goes on along the minus strand of DDWP01000004.1, from coordinate 3,261 downwards.
TTAGCAAAGGGCAAATTAAACCAATTCCTCGTTGGGAGTTTGTGGCTAGAAACTGGGGGTTGTGGCTAGCGTTTTTGGTTAGCTTAGGATTTTTAATACTTGGCATAAGCGTGTCGTGGTTTGGGCTGAGAGGCAATATTATTACACCGCATCTATGGCTAGTTATAGTGGTGATTTTCTTAGGACTGTCATTTGTGTTATTTGAGAAAACAAAAAGAGCCTATCGCTTTCAAAGTTGGCAGGTGATAGCTATGATCAGTGTCATTGGACTGATAGTGGGAGGGGTAGTATTCAAATTGGGATTACCAAGTAGAATAGATAGACGGTTGGAAGCAGGTGTCCCTTACTATCGGACAATGGTGCCGATGAAAATGACAGCGTGGAACAATCCAGAGCAAGGTTATTTATCTGGCAAAATAGTTGAAATTAATAATGATAATTTTTTGTTAGAAGATTTTGAAGATAAAACCTGGGTGATAACCGGTAAACCATTAATTCGTGGACGAGTGGAAATTAAAATCAATCAAGAGGTGAAATTGATCGGTAATATGATGAGTGAAAATGTTTTTGTGGCGGAAGAGTTGCGACCGTGGAGTGGAAACGGACGAAATATGATGAAAGAAAACTAAAGGGGAGATTGTATTAGTAATAGACTGCGCAAGTCTGATTAATAATTCAATCAATAAATGAAAACCAAAATCGTTTTAGGATTAGCCGCTGTGGCTCTAGGATTAGTAGCCGTTAACTCTTTTACTCCAGTACTCGCCTACCGTGGTGATGCTAGTGTCAAAGGTCCAAATTATACCGAAGAAAGACATCAGGCCAACTTGAGCGCTTTTGCCAAAGGTGATTACAAAACCTGGGAAGCAAACATGCAAGGTCGTGGAGTGACTAGATTTGTAAATGAATCTAACTTCAAAGAATTTGCATTGGCTCAAAACCAAGCCCAAAAAGGTGATTCAACTTTGTTGAATGCTTTTAGAGCTAAATATGGAATGGGTCAAAGAAATGGACAAGGTGCCGGAATGCACAATGGTAGATAATTTCTAGAATCAATTCTTAAAATACCCCCTGAGTATCTCAAAGGGGGTATTTTTTATTTAAAAAATATGGCTAGAGATTCTACTTAAGAATAATAGTTGCCAGACCAAGAAAGGTAAGAAATCCAAAAATATCAGTGGCGGTAGTAATAAAGATAGTGGCAGAAGAAGCAGGATCTTTACCGAGTTTTTTCATAACTACTGGAACTAAAGTTCCAAAAGTACCGGCAATGAATAGATTAACGATCATGGCTAGCCCCAAGACGATACCAACATATAAATCACCATCAAGAAGGTAGATAACTAAGACGACAATAAGACCATTTATGACGCCATTAATAATACCGGACATGATTTCATTTTTGAGAGTTTGAAGTAATATTTTTGACTTGACTTCTCCTTGAGATAGCCCGCGGACCATGACGGCCAGAGTTTGAGTGGCAGAATTACCGCCCATGCCGGCGACAATGGGCATGTAGACAGCCAAAAGGACATATTTGGAAATTATCTCGTCAAATAAACCGACAGTGAAAGCAGCGAGGAAAGAAGTAGCGAGGTTGATAAGAAGCCATTTGTAACGAAAGTTAACCTTGCGAGTGACATTGTCGTATATAGATTCTTCTTCACTAACACCAGCAAAATCGTAAAGTGATGAAGTCTCATCGGTATGAAGTAGCTCAAGAATATCGTCAATATAGATTATGCCCAAAACATTTTTATGACGACCAATAACTACAACCTTGCTGTGGGGATGGCTACGAAAATAGTCGACAACCCCGTCTGATTTAACATTATAATCAATAGTGCTGATTTTCCTACTATAGTTGATGGCATAGTCTGTTGGCTTGGCAAAAGCTAGTTCGTGAATGGGCAGCTGACCTGAAAGCCCCGACTGATCAACTATCAAAATGGTCGGCACTTTGCCGGTACGTTTCTCGTATCTTTTAACTGATTTAGCGACAGATGAAACAGTGTCTCTTGGGACAACCTGAATATAGTCGACATTCATAAAACCAGCAGCAGTGTCTTGATCAAAAGCTAAAAGGTTGGTGACATGTGATTTTAAATATTCGTTAAGATGGCTGAGGATATCCTTTTGTCGAGTTGAGGGTAGTAGCTGGATAATGTCGGTGGCATCGTTTGGATCGAGGTGGTTAATAAGACGAATTAAATCCTGGTCAGTGATATCTTTTAAAAGCTGAAGCTGAACGTGCTTACTAAGTAAGAGAATAACCTCGATTTGTTCTGGAGATTTTAAACTTAAAAAATTTTCGGCTCGATTGGCTGAGCTATAAGAGATGGCTTTAATGATCTTGTTTCTATCTCTTATTTTCATATAAAGTCCCGGCGACTAATGGTAAAAGTATTGTCCTATTATACGTGACAAGTCAAGTCCGGGTGAAAGAAACAAATTAGAGCTGAAGATAAGTGAGCAATTCGAACATTAAAACAGCAGGCCAGAAAACTGATTTACCTATACCTGTAATGATTTCACTAAACCCCTGGGCGCCTTGAAGAAAGTAAAATAAAGCACCAATAACACCTAGACCATAAATTGCATCAGGATTACCATGATGATGACAACGCAAATGTTTAAACTTTTTAGGAGAACAACAGTCTTTATGGTCTGAAGATATTTTTTTATCCATAGGAATATAATACACCGAAAAAATAATTAGATCAGCTGGACGATTTTTTGAAATACGGAATCGTAATTGACACTATCAAAATCAGTAGTATCAAGAGTGAGTATCTCCCCGCCTATATCTAGCGGGTCGAGCTTGCCTTTAAGGAGCATGTCCTTAAACTCGTCATAATTTTTGTCGTCATTATGGCCCGGGTGTCGTTCGCCTGATTCAGACCTTGTCTTGAATCTTTCAAATAAAATTTGTCCATCACATTGACACATTATCTGGAGTGGAAAGTAATTGTGTTTAGTTAATTTCTCAAGAATTGGTTGGCTGTCCAACTCAGGTTTAAAATTGCTTTCGATAATTAGTGACCTTTGAGAAGCCAACATTGTGTCAAGGAAGTAAGAAATAAGCTTGTAGCTAGTAGCACCAACTTTTTTGGACCACTCGCGATCGCTCCAACCAAGGTGGTCAAAAATTGTTTCTTTAATGCCGTCTTTGGTAATTAAAGGTAGTTGAAACTTTTCAGAAATTTTCTTGGCTAAAGTGGATTTACCAGAACAAGACGGACCAGAGATGATTATTAGAAG
>DDWP01000099.1 GCA_002345725.1 Candidatus Shapirobacteria bacterium UBA2283 | reverse complement strand
AAATGGTTGTCTTACCAGAGGCTTCCGGTCCAAAAATTTCAGTGATACGACCACGGGGAAGTCCACCGACTCCTAGAGCAATGTCTAAGGGTAAACAACCAGTGGGAACAACTTCTATCTTCATATCTGCCTGCTTATCGCCCATTTTCATAATAGAACCTTCACCATAGGATTTGGTTATTTGTTCCATGGCGAGACGGACAGCCTCGAGCTTCTTTTCAGCTAAATTGGCAGTGCCCTTGGTAAGCGGGTTTTTGTTGGAGATATCTTTCTTTAATGATTTCTTGGCCATTTTTTTAAAAACTTTTAAATTAATAGTATAGATAGTAATAACAATCCAGACTAGGTCATGTCAAGGTATCAAAACCGAATATAACCCAAAGATATCTCATCTGACCCCAATATTATGAACATTAAAACTAGCAAAAGTAACCTAGAACGAATATAATAGTGAATCAACCCGGGGATTGGCGCAATTGGCTAGCGCGCACGCATGGGGTGCGTGAGGTTGCTGGTTCGAATCCAGTATTCCCGACAATTGAGAAAGTCATGTTTTTTTGATGTGGTCAATGTATCGACAATCATTGATCTCTGCGATTAGGCTTTTTACCTTTAGAACATCGACAAAATCACCCGTTTTTATGGCAGAGCCAACAATGAATCCGTCGGCGTATTTAACCAGTTCTTGGGTATTTTTTACCGATAGACCACTACCTACAAGCACAGGTATTCTGCTGTCTACAGCATCCTTGGCAGCCTTAATATCAATGGTGACTGGTTTTTCTCCAGTTTTAGTGCCAGTAATTATAATGCCATCAGCACCAAACCTCATAGCTTCTTGTGCCGACTCGACAATAGTTTTAGTTTTGTCGATCATAGTAGCATACTTGACCTGAACATCCGCAAGTATTTTAATATCTTCCGCCCCGATCTTGTGTTGGAAAGTGAGTAATCCAAGTGGGTCGACGTCAAATTCTCCATAGCCCTCTCTAGTCATTTTGTCGACAAAGTAATCGGTTCTAATAAAACTTAGCCCACATGTTTTTGCTATCGATAAAGAAGCCTTTGGATCATTTAACAGAACCTCTATTCCAAGAGGGATTTTGGCTATCTTGGCTAGCTCATGAGCTACTACCGTCATAGAAGCGACGACATCAGCCGTACCTTTAACCTGGCACGGCTGATCACCGTCATTTTCTATTAAGGCAGCATCAACACCGCCATTTTCTAAAGAATGTAAATCCCTTATGGCTTTATTAACAAAAGCATTGAGACCCGACCAACCATCGTAACTAAGTGTGACGGGTAAATGAATCATGCCGATGACTAATGGTTTTTTATTTAAATCTAATTTCATATTCTTAGTTTTGGACAACCAAATAACTTCGAGGATCGAACTAACTTAAAGTGTTCTTCTTTTGAGTTCATCGGTGGAATTGCCTCGGTTAAAGTAAAAGGATAACCGTCACTAGAGCATTTTACTAATTTTGGCACATCTCCTAGCATCTGAACTAATGTCTCAAGTGGTATCTTTTCGTAAAGTGGAGCTGTATCTTTAATAACTTGATTGGTAGCAATGGCAATCTCTAACTCCTCCTCTGAAACGGCCAACTTTACCGATTTAACTAACCCGTCCTTATCAATCATTAAGTTCTCGACACTTTGATAAAATTTTTCCATACCCAGTTCTTCCATGGTGTCAAGTAGAACCATCAAGCCGGTAATTTGGGATTTACTCACTAGCCCAAAGGATTCGGCATTTTCTGCCACCCACTCTTTACCGTTAGATAACACCGCATGAACAAAACTCAAGTTTGGGCCAAGACCATAAAACTTTAATGGATAGTATGACTCTATCCCTCTGCTTTTGAAAGCAGACGCCATAATCATGGAAGTAGTGCCGTAAATACCAGTTTCGACTTCAACGATTGAAGTGGCGCCGTTCATGGCCGATGTGGTTTGGTCAAACATCAAATTAAGAAACGGACTTACCTTAGCATCGCTACTTTTCTGATTGTTAACTATTCCAGCTGTATTTCGGTTAACCGGTGGCTCAAAAATATGTAAATCTATACCTCTTATTTCTGCTTGTGCTAAGAGAGAATTAGCCAAAGGAATGGCGTCTCTTGGTGGCGCAACTACTTCAGGCGGCAAAATACCGGTTTGAATATTCTTGAGAATTGTCTGACTAAAACCATGAATTAGTGGGGCGTAGATAGCGGCTACCACATTGACAAGCACCTTTGTCTCGGGAAATTGGGCGTTAGTATCGACGGGGTGAAAACTGGGGATTGTAACTCTTAAGCAATGCCAACATCTCGGAGTATTTGTCCGGATTGTGGGCCATAACTTTAACTGAGTCATGAAATTGGCTCACCAACTGATCTATCACTATCTCAGTGATATCTGCACTGTCTTTTTCTTGTGCCATATTGTTTTGAGACAAAAAATCCCGTCTCTGGGAATTATAATAACTTCCAAGGACGGGACTTCTCAATCTCGTGATACCACCTTGATTTCTAAAAGCATTTTTCTTTTAGACACTTTGGCCGACTCTAGCTTTTGACCGATATCGACTGTTGGATTTAACGGTTCAACTTCCGTAGAGTATTTGTCTCTCAGCTTCTGAGTCGCGACCTCAGTAATAATGCTTTATGAGAATATTATATCAGAAAAAGTTTCCACTACTTAGGTAGTTATCTCTTTTTTCTCTGCTTGGAATTTTTTCTGAGAAGCTTTAATTATCTTATAGGCCTCAGTACGGGAAACCCAACCCATAAGCTTAACAGGACGTTTTTTCTTCTCAAGATGTTTGTATGACTCCCAAAAGTGGACTATCTCTTCAAGAAGATGGGGAGAGACGTCTCTTAACGATTTCATGTGCTTAAAATAAGGGTTGTGGACAGGAACGGCTAACAACTTCTCATCACCACCATGTTCATCAGACATTAACAAAGCCCCAAGTACCCTAGCCTCTAGTAAACAACCTGGAAAAGTAGGAGAGTTAGTAACCACCATAATATCAAGATGGTCACCATCGTCACACCTAGTCTCTGGAACAAAACCATAATCAAAGGGATAGTGTACCGGAGAATGAAGAACTCGATCAAGCTTGATAATGTCAAGTTCTTCGTCATATTCATATTTGTTGTGAGTCCCTGAAGGTATTTCTACAATTGTATTAACAACCTCCGGATATTTATCACCTATTTTTATGTTACTTATCATGATTGAAGGAATTTAACATGTATGTATTTGATATGCAAGTAGTGCGATTAGTGTATAATGAATGATCTATGGATATTGAATATGTGATTGATAAAGACATAATCTATTTCACACCTGCAGAGAATAAAAAAGAAAAAGGTAAAAAGAGAAGAAGAGCATTGTGGTCAGCTGAAGATAACTTGAGGAAAATGGCTCAAGATATGATTAACGGAGAAGCAGGAGAAGGCTAAAGGCTAAGATGAGAGTGTAGATACCAAAATACCAAAAGTTGTTCTTCTGAAGAATTTTCTTGAGAAAGTAGAGAGCAATAATACCAGTAAGTGTCCCGGTGATAAAAGATAATAGCGAAATAGGACTAAAGAGTGATAAGGAAAATAATGATTGATAATCAAGAACTATGGCCCCGAGGGAAGCAACTATAAAAAGACAAAATGAAAAGTTGAAAGCAATAATTGGACTTAATCCAAGCAACAACCCGGTGGCAATAGTGGCACCAGAACGAGAAACTGCCGGAAGTATGGCTAAGGCTTGCATCAGACCTATTAGAATAGCAATTTTATAATCCAGCTTCTCATCTTTTATCCTGACAAAGCGAGTAGAAAATAAAAGTATTGAAGTAAGAATAAATCCATAAGGCAGAAAAGTCGGGCCAGAAAAAATTGATTCTATTTGATCTTTAAAAAAGAGACCGATAAAGATGGCGGGGATAGTCCCGACGATAATGTACTTTAAATTATCAAAAAAATATCTTGTCTGGTTTTTAAAGAAAAAGATGACGGAAAAAAAAGTTGCGGTATTGAGAAAGACAGCAAAAGAAAGTGATGAGGTCAACCCAAACAAATGTTGAAATAAATTTAGATGACCTGAAGAAGAGATGGGTAAAAATTCGGTGACACCTTGGGTAAACGACAGGAAAAGGGACTGGATTAAAGTCATATTGATAGTCTACAGTAAGTTATTGGAAAATTACTGTGGGATCCTCTGGATGGATAACTCTTCGACCTGTTTTTTCTGATAAAAGGATAGGGCCAACCACTCTGGTTTGCATGTTATCTAGTACGAGACGACCACCAGACAACTGTGTGACAACAATTGCAATATCTTGCCTGCCATGAAATCGTGGGGTGACACCAAATCGTTCACCTTTTGGGTCGTCTGCTTTTCCCCGAGCTTCGAGAATCTGTTGTGCTGTTCGCATACAAGACATATTATAACGCTACAAAATTTGAATTAATAGAGGTTCACCACGATTGCTTATCCGTTTTTGATGATATATGGTTGACCACAGCCAAATCTAATCTCTTTGACATTTTTAAAAACACTGGCCTTAATCTGAGATGTATTTAACCAATGAACCGATGTCTTTTTTAAAAAAGATCTTAACGCTTTGGTGACTGCTTCTGGCGACGAGCTTTACCACCAGTACCGACCATACGACGTTCACGGACACGAGAGTCGACAGTTAATAGTCCAGCATTGCGGAGAGGTGACTTGTAGGTAGCTTCATCAAGCTTCTTAAGAGCACGTGATATGGCTAAGGTTAAAGCGGCAAGTTGACCAACTTTACCACCACCAATTATCTTGGCAGTGTAGTAGAACTTACCAGTAGTGTCGGTAACAATAAAAGGCTTTTGGGATAGAACTTGATTGTTGGTACCTGGAAAGTAGTCGGCAAATAGTTTGCCATTGACCATACTATCGGCTTTACCAGCAAAAAGTTTGAGGGTAACGACACAAGATTTGCGACGTCCAACTGCGTAAGTATAGAGAGTTTTACTATTTGATTTTGTCATTGTAAGGATGGTTACCATCAATAAATATTTTTAATCGAGTCATGCGACGATCACGTAATTTGTTTTTAGGTAACATACCCATGACTCCATGAGAAATAACTTGCCTTGGATCTTTTTCGAGAAGTTGTCCAAGAGTTAGTTCACGAAGATGGCCAGCGTAACCAGTGTGGTGATAATAGATTTTATCTTTAAGTTTTTTACCAGTAACTCTGATCTTGCTGGCATTAATAGCGATAATATAGTCACCAGCATCTCTGTTTGGTGAATAATCAGCTTTATCTTTACCTTGAAGGATGGAGGCTAACTTGACACAAACACGGCCAAGAACTTGATCACTAAGATCAACTAAATGCCATTGACGTTCGATGGTGTTTCCTTTGGTAACAGTAGTTTTAGCTTTCATATTATTTCTTTAATTTCTTAGTAACTGGCTTCTTAGCGACGGTCTTGGTTTCTTTGACTTCAGGTTTGGTTTCTTCAACTTTAACAGTTTTGAGAGAGTAAGGTTTGACGAAAGAAAACTTAACCATAAGAGAGTTGTCACCTTGACGAATCTTGGTTTTCCACATTTTGGTAAAGTTGCTTGTCTGACCTTCGAAGACTTTCTTAAATTCAGCATAGATTTGGCTAACCAAATTCTTGTCCTGAATATAAGTAGAAAGTTCTCTTTGGGCTATAACAATATCTTTAGTGATGATATGGTTACTGAGCTTTTCGATAATGGAAACAACAGATCGAGCCTTAGCACTGGTAGTCTCGATAGTTCCATGGGTAAAGATGGACCTAGTTAGAGACTTGAAAAGAGCCTCACGTTCGCGGCGGTTTCTACCTAATTTTATACCAAACTTGCGATGATTCATAATTTATTTCCAAGTGAAGCCTTTTTCTTTAAGCCAGGCATCAATAATCTTTAATGATTTTTCACCAACGTTTTTGGCCTTACTAACATCAGATCTACCAGCTTTGACGAGATTGTCGATGGTAGAGTAACCTGATTTTTTAAGGGCGTTGGTAACACGTAGAGGTAATTCGATCTCTTCGATAGAGATATCTGAACCAGAAGAGGATGGGTTTGCAGCCAGAGTAATTACCTCTTCATCAAATTCTTTAGGATCAACAATTTGAGAAAGAGAAGTTATCATATCTTTAGCGGCAGTCTTAAGGGCAACTAATGGATCAATTGAACCATCGGTCCAGATCTCCATAATTAATTTGTCGTAGTTGCTTTTTTTACCAAGACGAGTTGGTTCTACTTGATAGTTGCTTCGAATGACTGGAGTGAAGGTGGCATCAAGAATGATTTCACCCATAACGTCTGATTTTTGCTCTTTGGCTAGGGTGTATCCGATACCGCTCTCGATGGTTAACTCCATACTAAGAGTAGTTTTGGCATCAGTAATGGTGGCAATTATCTGATCAGGATTGCTGACTTTACAAAGGTCATTACCAGCAATATCACCAGCGGTAACTGGGCCGACACCTTTTTTATTCAACGAGAGAACGATGGGTTCATCTTTTGAATAAGTAAATTTAACTTTCTTAAGGTTAAGTGAGACATCTACCAAATCTTCTTTAACGCCTGGTAAGGTGGTGAACAAGTGAGTAGCACCGTCTATTCTAATCTTGGTAATAGCTGCACCAGGGATAGTAATAAGAAGAATGCGACGAAGACTGTTGCCGAGAGTGTGACCAAATCCGCCAATTAGAGGGGATAACTCAAACTTACCGTAAGAACCGTCGTTGGTAACTGATTTGATATTGAACTTGCTGGTATCTACCATCATATATGTCTCCTTTTTAGCGGGAATAATATTCAATTATTAAATTAACATCAATTTCTTGGCTAACATCGGACAAATCGGGCTCCGAAAGCAAGGAAACTGAATATTTGGTTTTGTTAACGTCAAGCCAGTCAGGAGTTTTGAAGTCCTTATCGGCGATCATGAGATTGTCAAGATAACTTGAAACTGATTTGGTATCTAAAGAAATAACATCTCCCTTTTTGATAACGTAGGAAGAGATGTTTAAAGTCTTGTCATTAACCAGAACGTGACCGTGACTAATTATTTGCTTAGCATTCGATCGAGATAATGATAAACCAGCACGATAAAGAACATTGTCTAATCTTTTCTCCAAAAGATTCACCAAGTTAACACCAACTAGGCCAGGAAGGGTTTTTGCTTTGAGATAGTAGTTGTGAAACTGAGTTTCTTGAACACCATAGATGCGCTTGGCTTTTTGTTTGGCACGAAGCTGTATTCCGTAATCGGTGGGTTTCTTGGCTCTCTTAATACCGTGCATACCTGGAGGAATGGCACCTTTTTTCTCGATTGGACACTTGCCGGAAAGACATCGAGATCCCTTAAGAAAAAGTTTGGTCCCGGCGGCTCGACAAAGTCGACATTTTGATTCGAGGGTTATTCTTGACATTTAATTTGAAGATTTAAGAATTTAATAATTTAATAATTTAAAAAAACTAAACACTGCGAGACTTTGGAGGTCTGGGTCCGTTGTGGGGAATAGGAGTAATGTCTGAGATAAGCTCAACATCAAAATCCCTCTTACTACGGAGAAATCTCAAAGTAGCATCTCGACCAACGCCTGGACCTTTAAGGAAAACTTCCAACTTTTTAATACCATGTTTCTTGGCTTCTTCTAAAGTCCTTTCTAGGGCAGTTGAAGCGGCATAAGGAGTGGACTTGCGAGCACCCTTAAAACCACAGTGTCCTGAACTTGACCAAGCAAGAACATTACCTTTACTGTCGGCGATGGATACTATTGTATTGTTAAAAGATGACTTGACGTAAAGTCGACCATCAGCAATGTTTTTGAAAACCTTTTTCTTAACTGGGGTTTTTGAGCCTTTGGTGTTAGTTTGTTTGGGGGTAGTGTTTGCCATAAAGTTTATTTGTTAGTAGCAATTGAAGCAGCTTTTTGTTGGGTTTCAATCTTTGCCCAGGCTTCCTTAGTAAGTGAACCAACTGTTCGCTTCTTACCCTTACGAGTACGTGCGTTTGATTTGGTACGTTGACCACGAACAGGAAGACCAACGATGTGACGAATACCACGATAACATTTGATGGCACGGAGACGATCAATATTTTCGCGGACTTCTTTCTTAAGGTCACCTTCTGTGGCAAAATTTTCGAGGGCTTTCATGAGGGCACCGATGTCATCACGAGAAAGATCTTTAATACGAGTGTTTAGATCGATCTTGGACATTTTAGCCAATGCAACAACATTGACTGGGCCAATTCCGTAAAAACGGGTTAGAGCAACTTCTGCTCTTTCATTATCTGGGATTTCGACTCCGGAGATTCTCATAGAATTATCCCTGTTTCTGGGTGTGTTTTTTGGTAGAACAAATAATACGTCGCACTCCCCTACGGATAACAACTTTACAGTTTTTGCAGCGACGTTTGATACTAGATTTTACTTTCATAGGTTTGAGTACTAAAGACTTGGATATTGTAACCTAAAATTGTAGCAATATCAAAGAGATAATTTAAGTGGAATAAACCCACCTGCCCTTCGGGCATCCTCCCTTCAAAAGGGAGGTTTCTTTGTCTATCCTCGGTAGACGATACGACCCTTTTCACCTTCAGGAGAAAGGACTAAAGAGACGGTGTCTCCAGCAAGACATCTGATATGATTAATGCGCAACTTACCAGCTAAATGACAAATGATCACTTTACCGCCTTCAAGCTCGACACGGAAAAGCTGGTTTGGTAGAACTTCAGTAACGGTACCACGGACAGTTGGATCTTTCATTTAGATTAAACTATTAATGTTTTCAATCCCTCTCTCCGGTGTTCACCGGAGCTTCTCCCTTTGACAAGGGAGATGAATATAAATATTTGATGAATTGTATTATAAGGGAAAATGCAAGGAAAATGTAATCTAAATTTGGGAAGATATCAGTTTGGGGTTAGCAAGATCCCAAATTTCTGTAATAGTCACCAAAATAGCGGCCTTATGGGATGGGCAAGACCAATATTATCGGGATCGTTATTAACGATATTTTTCCATTTACCTTCGGTAAAAACCTCAGCAGTACCTTTAAATTGATAACCCCAGTTGTTATCACCATCTACCGGATTCCAAAAAGACAAAGAAACATATTGATTAGTATTCAAGTTGACCCTGGTCTTGTTAAAAAAATTGTCGGTAATTAGAACTTGGTTGCCGGAGACAACTTTACAACAAGCAACAGCAACGACGTTAGGAACACCAGTTAGACTAACTGTACCTAAAGCAACTACCGAAGTCTCGAATCTCTGTTTTATTTCTGGAGTAATTTTAAGCATTTAATTTGTCAATCTCTTTAACTATATCTTCAAAAATTGGCTCGACGGGGCGGTTGCCATTAATCTCGACTAATTTACCGTGTCTTTTAAAGTAATCCTTAATCGGGTCAATAGTTTCTTCATAGGATTGTTGACGGTGAGCAATATCTTCAGGGGTATTGTCGGTGCGGTCTTTTTCTTGAAAGTCATCCCCTAGTAGAGCTCGCCTATCCATGATTTCTTGGAAAGTTACATTGAGGTGAATTAGCAGAGATACGGGTTGATTAAGTTTGCGCAAATAAAACTCGATAACGCGACCTTGATTAAGAACCCGAGGAAAACCATCGATGATGAAGTTCTGAAAATTGAGACTTTTAAGCTTGTTAATTAAGATGTCAAAAATAAGATCGTCTGGTGCCCAAATACCTTGATCGACATAACTTTTGGCTTCAAAACCTAAACCACTGCCAGAAGCAATTTCATCACGAAGAAGCTGGCCCATAGAAAAATGGGTTAAGCCGTATTTTTGGGCAACTTTTTCAGCCTGAGTAGTTTTACCAGAACCAGACGGACCGATTAAAAAGAGATTTAACATTTAAACCCTTTGTCCCTCGACAAGCTCGGGACATTTCCCTTCAAAAGGGCAATTAATTTTTATATTTCTTGACATCTGACTTCGATTTGTGATTTTACATGCTTAACTACGTTAGAGAAGTCATTGATGACTTCTTCATTAGTATAACGTATAGTTTTGATTCCTAGAACACCAAGTCGATAGTCTCTGAAGTTGTCATGATTTTGACGTTTAATGTGTGATTCACCATCTATCTCAATATCTAAAAGTAATTTAGGGCAATAAAAATCTAGAATAAATTGATCGATTGGTTTTTGACGAAGAAACTTAAAATCTAAATATTTTCTACAAAGTAATTGATACCAGATCTTCTTCTCAGCAATGGTCTGGTTATTTCTCAACTTTCTAGATAGTTCTCGTAACTCTAAGAGATATTTGTTGTGACCACGACGAGTAATATAGTTTTCATCGAGATGCATACACCATTTTAAACCATTTTTATTTAAACCCTTTGTCCCTCGACAAGCTCGGGACATTTCCCTTCAAAAGGGCAATATTTATAAACCTTTTGTTGGGCAAAACTGAACTTTCTCCACATAAAGTGGACTCCGAAGCCCTTCATCAGAAAAATTATCTACATGATACTTCATTTTTGAATTTGATAAAATTAGGCTATGGTAGAGATTAAATTAAAAAGTGATAAATATAAAAAAGCCCGAGGGGGATATTCTAGACTCTTGAACATTTCCTGTGCTAAATGTGGCCAACATCTATGTTTTTATCAGAAAGATGGACCAGGCATACTAAAACGAATGTATACGGACAGAATCTTTGATCCAACTTTTACAACAACTTGTCAAAAGTGTAAACAATTACTAGGTGTCAACTATATTTATGAGAAAGAGAATAGACCTGCATTTAGGTTGTTTATTGATGCCGTTTCAAAAAAAATTGTTAAGTCGAAATAGAAACATGCAAAGACTCCCCTTTTGAAGGGGAGATGGTCCGGTGTCCACCGGACCAGAGGGGTTTAATAAGTTAATTTATCGTAGTTGTAGGTCTGGACGACGTTCTCGATCTTGCGAGTGAGCTCAACAACCACAGAGACAACGATCAGAACTGAAGTACCTCCGATAGTCAGAGTAGTCAGATTGGTAATGTTGGAGACAATTGATGGAGCGACGGCGATGACACCCAGGAAAACTGCTCCAATAGCAACAATACGGTTAAGGAGATATCTGAGTCGGTTCTCAGTGGAAACACCGGGTCGAATACCGGGGATAAAACCACCTGATTTTCTTAATTCATCAGCAACTTCTTTTGGTTTGAAAACGACAGATGTATAAAAAAATGTAAATCCAATGACCAGGAGAAAATAAAACAAAATGTAGGCATAACCACTAGGATTAAAGACTCGGGCAACAGAGAGAGCAAGATCGGCCACAACAGTGTTGTTGACTTTGCCAAGATACTGACCAAGAAGTGATGGAATAGTAGCTAAGGAAACAGCAAAGATAATAGGCATAACACCAGCAGTGTTGACCTTGATAGGTAGATAGGTCGTCTGAGCACGCTTGGCATAATGTATAGGAACTCGCAAAACTGCTTCTTCAACGGTAACAATAGCTAAAACCATAGCAATAGCCATGACAGCAAAAATAGCTAAATTAAGAGTAGTCTGAGGATTACTAAAATCTGCTAAGCTAACAGCTTGGATAGCAGATAAGGGTAAGCGAGCAATAATGCCGGCAAAGATTATCATGGAAATACCATTACCAACACCAAACTGATTAATCATCTGACCTAAAAAGATCATAATCATAGTGCCGGCTAACATGCTTGAAACAAGGGCAATTAGGGTCAATATGTCTAGCTCACCAATGATATTCTGGGATCTAAGAATACCGTACATACCTAGCGACTGGACAATGGAGAGAGGGATGGTGACGATCCTAGTATATTGATTTATTTTCTCTCGACCATACTGGCCTTCCTTACTCAGCTCTTCAAGCTTAGGACTAACCAAGGTAAGAAGTTGCATCATAATAGAAGCGTTGATATAGGGGTTTAACCCTAGAGCGGCAATAGAAAAATTGGCGAGAGTACCACCGGAAAATACATCGAGTAAAGATAAGAGTTGGTTGCTACTAAAAAACTGTCGAAGTAAGGCAAGATCGACACCGGGTACTGGGATATGAGCAATAAAACGGAAAAGGATAAGTACACCAATGGTTATACCTATTTTTTGCCTAAGAAGAGGTGTTTTTAGACCTTCTACGTAAAGGGAAAGAGATTTGACGAGCTGGTTCATTACTCTATCTTACCACCTAGAGACAATATTTTCTCCTGGGCACTTTTAGAGAAAAGAATACCTTTGAAATTGAATGTTTTAGACGTTTCTCCAGAGGCCAAAATCTTGACACTATTAAGTAATACTTTCTCGTCAATACCTGATTTTAAAGCAATTGATTTGATGTCAATGGTGGCACCTGACTCAAACCATTTGTCCATCTGGCTGAGACTGTAGGTGTAAAAAATTGGAGCAGCAAGAACTCGGTGTTTACCTCTAAGAAAAGGGGTACGCTTAATCCAACCTTTCTTAATCTTGGTACCGTCGAAAGTAATCCTAGTCTTACCGCGGACTTTGTCACCTTTAGCACCACGACCAGTAGTATGGCCACCTTTTTGTGATCCGTAACCACGGCCAACTCTTCTTTGTTGTTTTTCTGTTGTTTGAGGTAATTGAGATAAGATATCCATATTTAGTTCTTCTGTAAAAGGGTAAGTGCCTTAATAGTGGCCCAGACATTAATAGATTTTGTTTTGGATCCGATTATTTTACTAACGATATCTTTTATACCGGCTAATTCAACGACTGACCTAACAGGACCGCCAGCAATCAAGCCGAAACCTTGTTTACCAGGACGGATTAAAATGATAGCACCTTTGAATTTAAGAGTGACTGCTTTGGCAATTGTCCCATCAAC
>DDWP01000090.1 GCA_002345725.1 Candidatus Shapirobacteria bacterium UBA2283 | reverse complement strand
GACCAGTGAATATTAGTTAAATTAGCTTCGTTATTAATTTGATCTACGGGCACATCATTTAATGTCGGTAACTGCGGTACTGTGGCAATTCCATATCTCAACTCCGGCACTTTCATATCCTCAATATTAAAAGCCCTCCAGCTGGGTGCAAAATAGAAGGCCAGTTTGCCGTTAGCAAACATTTCAGTTGAATTAGGTAATGTCTCGTCCCACACTTCATGTTTAGTCCGAAATAACGTGTAGTAAGTCAACACATCTTTCATCTTTTTTGTACTATCTTCTCCCGGGTCAAGTATCTTTACCCCGCCTTGTTTAAGCATTAGCCCAACCACATCACTCCAGTGATCTACATTATCGGTCAACCCCAGAGCTACTCCAGCCACAGTGATCTGGCCAGCACTATCTTTAACTGTTAGCTTGTTAGCCGCCACTTCAAGGTCCCACCACGACTTAGGTAAAGTAACTCCACCAGATTCAATCAAATCTTTATTATAAAAAAGGGCCAATCCGTCATACATTAATGGTATTCCTAAATAATTAGCCCCATCCTTGATACTTCTTTTGTATACATCAAAATAATCTGTATCCAATCCAATTCCTGTTGCTACATCACTTGGAACTTTGGCCAAGTTATCCTGCATCATTGGTAGCCAACTGCTATGAAGTCTAAATATATCTGGGGCTGAAGTATCACCACCCTGTTCCAGTCGGCTTTGTAATCTCGTTCGGTAATTTACTTTCTGGTTGGTGATATAGTTGATTTTTACTCCCGGGTTAGCCGCTTCATATTCTGCGATTATGCCTCCCATTATTGAGCTATCTTCCCACAACCCCCAATAGGTTAGATTTACTTCTTCCACCTTCGAACCACCCATCACTTTTGGAATTATCACTCCAAATACTAGTCCTAATATTGCCACCACAGCCACTCCAATCCCAGCATATACAAGATAACTTTTGTGATCTACTTTTTTTTCTATCTTACCGCTAATCAGCGGTGCATTTAATGGCACCACCGGCTCACTTTCATCTTTTTGTGTACTTTCGACTTTAAGACTTTCAGACTTTTGATCTTCCGTCTCTGTTTCGTATAGGCCCGAAAACCTTCTCGGTGGTAACGGTGATTTAATATCTTCTAATGCCATCAATCAATCATATCAAAATTTGCCCCATGTTAAACTATCCACATGTTAACTCTGATATATTCCCTTCTTTCTGTCGTTTCCGTTAGTTTCATCTCCATTATTATCATTTATTATTTGCTTGGTCGCGTGGCCAATCTTTCTCGTTATATTGTTTATTTGGTTAGTTTGGCTGTCGGTACTCTTTTCGGTGATGCTTTTATCCATCTTTTACCCGAAGCTAGCGAGACAATTGGTGAAGGTCTAGTTGTACCTTTTTTAACAATTTCTGGAATAATTATTTTTTTTATCTTAGAAAAAATTGTTCGTTGGCGCCATTGTCACAATCCCGACTGTTGCTCCCAGGAAGACGACGATGGTCATCACTCTGAGCATGTAGTTGCCAACAGTCTCGCCGGTGAAGTTCTCCATAATTTTATTGATGGTGTCATTATTGCCTCTAGTTTTATGGTTAGTCCATCACTTGGAGTTATTACTACTGTCGCAGTCTTGCTACACGAAATTCCTCAAGAAATAGGGGACTTTGCTATATACGTTCATCAAGGTAAGACACTATTTCAGGCCCTTAAACTCAACCTGTTCACGGCTGCCTCCTCGATAGTTGGTGTACTTTTTACCTTCCTTTTGGGAAATCTCGTTGAAGATTTTTCTGTCTATATGTTACCTGTTACTGCTGGAGGGTTTATTTATTTAGCCTCTTCCGACCTGATTCCCGAGATTCATCGTCACCAATCTGACAAGTGGTCTTCTTTAGTTCAAGTACTCTTCATCCTTCTTGGCGTTGCCCTCATGGCTTCCCTTATGTTGTTAGAGTAAGTGATTGAAAAGTCAGTTTTTTCTTTGTAATATTCCCTTGTGTTTAGAAGACCTTTTTAGGTTGACAACCGAATCCTAAGCTAGTCGAAGGATCACGGTGCCCACTGTAACACGCCTTTAATTATTAACAAAGGAAAAAATGAATTATCCTCAGTTCTCTTCAGAATCCGTCTGTGAAGGTCATCCCGATAAAGTTTGTGACCAGATTAGTGATGCTATTCTCGATGCCGCTTACACCCTCGATCCCCAGGCCCGTGTTGGTGTGGAGACTCTAGTTACTATCAACAAAGTTGTTTTAGCCGGTGAAGTTACTCTAAATGGTAAATTAGATTTTGCTGCCATTGCTCGCCAAAAAATTGCTCAATTAGATTATCTTGATCCTGTCTTAGAGTTTACCGACAAGTCCGATATTGATGTTTATATTCATCAGCAATCTCCCGACATTGCTCAGGGAGTTGATACTGGTGGTGCAGGGGATCAAGGAATGATGTTTGGTTATGCCTGTAAAGAGACTCCCGAGTTAATGCCGTTACCTATTTCTATGGCTCATAGCTTATGCCGTAAAATGGACGAATTACAACGAGTTCACCGCTGGATACGTCCCGATGGTAAGTCTCAAGTCACTGTTCGTTACGATGGCCACACTCCAGTCGCTATTGAAAAAGTTGTCCTTGCTAAGCCAGTAAATTATCAAGTTGCTCCTGCTGATTACTCTCATTTTTTTTACGACAATGTTATTGTTCCGGTTCTAGCGGACTACAACTTTAGAATTGACGAAGACAAAATGATTCTAAATGGTACCGGTAAATGGGAGATTGGTGGGCCGACTTCAGACACAGGTGTTACTGGTAGAAAAATTGTTGTCGATACTTATGGTGGTATGGGTAGAATTGGCGGTGGCTGTTTTTCTGGTAAAGACACTTCCAAGGTTGATCGCAGTGCTGCTTATGCTGCTCGTTATATTGCCAAAAACATTGTTGCTGCTGGCCTCGCCATTCGTTGTGAAGTCCAGTTGGCTTATGCTATCGGTCAATCAGAACCAGTTGGTAAATCAGTTGAGACTTTTGGCACTGGCACTTCAGAACAAAAAGTTATCGAAGATTTTGCTTGGAGCTTACTTAATTTATCACCCAAAGGTATTAACGAATTCTTTGACTTACGTCGACCAATCTACACTCCGACAGCTCGTTATGGCCACTTCGGCCATGCTGAGTATCCTTGGGAAAAAATAAAAAAATAAAGTTATACCTTTATTTTTGACCAACTTTCACAAAAGTCTGTCTTAAACCATTCTCACCAGGTACAGATGGAGAAGTTTTCACCCTCTCTCCTCTTTGTGCTAATGCAGTTACCTTCTCTTTCCAAACCTCTAATGGAGTTAGAGCTTGTTGTCCAACTTTAGCAAAAGTCTGTCTTAATCCACCTGCGTATCTTTGTGTTTTTTCTGTCATATTGAGCACATAATATCACAAAGTTACATATTGAATAGGGATTAAACTTGTTAGTGATTACTTCCTTCATAGTGTTTTGTTACAATTCTCTATGGTTTTGAATATTTACACTGACGGGGGATCTCGCGGTAACCCTGGTCCCTCTGGCTTTGGCGTCGTTGTTTATGACGAATCAAAAAAAATCATCAGTCAAATCAGTAAATTCATTGGGGTCAAGACCAACAATGAAGCCGAATACTCTGCCCTTTTGGATGCTTTAATTTGGGTCAAAGACAATTTAGTCAATTACGATATTTCTTCCCTCAATTTTTATTCCGACTCCCAACTTATGGTTCGACAGCTTCAAGGTAAATACAAGGTTAAAGCTCCGACTATCATTCCTCTTTACCGACAAGCCGTTTCTCTTTTATCAACTATAAATATAAGTTACAAATTTCACGAAATCCCTCGTGAATTAAATTCGGCTGCTGACGAGTTAGCTAATCAAGCCATGGACCGAAAATGAACCGAAAAATCTTCATCTATTTTCTAGTTTTCATCTTTATTATTGCTTTTGTTGGTTTATTTCCTTTAATCGCTGGTTTTGGTAAGACTGGTCGTAATACTAGTGTCTTAGGCCAAGACTATTCCCTTCTTTCCAAATCACAAATTATTTCTAATCTCTCCCAAGATTTCCCATTACCCGAGTTAATTCCTCTTACGTACCAAGATCGTTCTTTTACCCTTAATCTAGCCTCTATCTCCGCTTCTGTAAACTACGAAAAGACAGCCTCTAATCTTCTTTTTAGACGTATTCGTTCCGGTCTTGTCAACTATTTTTCCGCCTTTTTCCAACCTAAAGAATTTTATCTAGACATTGACTACGACCCAGTATCACTGGACAACCAATTGATTAATCTCTCCAGCCAAATTGATAGTCCCTTTGTTCCTTCCGAGCTTTCACTCGATTCCAAGACCAAGTCTATCGTCCTCAAAGATGGCCAGTTAGGACAAAGGACCGAAATACTTGAGTTAAAAAACAGAATTATCTCTACTCTTCAAGGCTACAGTTTTTCTGCTCCTCTGGAGATACCTGCCGCTCAGATCGGTCAGTTGCCCAGTGATTCAGAGATATCTCTCGCCAAATCTAACGCCACCAAATTACTCGGCAAATCTCTCGAGTTTACCGTTCCCGATCAAGTCGTCACCATCGATGACAAGACCCTAGTTTCTTGGATCGATTTTACTAGCGTTTGTAACAACGACAATATTAATGACTATGTTGGTGGTTTAAAAGGCAGTCTAAAAAAAGATCCCATTGAAGCTGTTTTCAAGTTTGAAAACGGCCAAGTCTTAGAATTTAAGCCAGCCACCCCTGGTTATATTCTTGACGAATCTCAGGTCTCTTCTCTAATCTGTACCAAGCTAAATGAACTTATCGCATCTTCAGAGCCAAAATTAATATCAGGATTCCCCATCATTACCACCGATCCAAAAACTAAAAACTCAGATGTGAATGATCTTGGTATTGTTGAGCTTTTGGGTAAAGGTAAATCAACCTTTAAGCACAGCAGTGCCATTCGTAATATGAATGTTCAGCGTGGTGCCGAAGTCATCAACCGAATTCTTGTTGCCCCAGGGGAGACTTTTTCTTTTGTCAAATCCCTTGGCGATGTCTCTTTAGAAAATGGTTACAAAATGGCTTATATCATTCGTGCTGGCAAGACCGAGCTTGATGTTGGTGGTGGTATTTGCCAAGTCTCCACTACATTTTTCCGAGCCATGCTCGATGCTGGCCTAGATATCACTGAGCGCCGACACCATGCCTATCGTGTTGGTTATTACGAAGAAGATTCTCCTCCTGGTTACGACGCTACCATTTTTATCCCCAGTCCTGATTTAAAGTTTGTTAATGACACTGGCCATCATTTACTAATTCAGAGTAATTATAATGGTACAGATAAAACCTTAGAATACGAGATATATGGCACATCAGACGGTCGTAAAACTGAGATCACTAATTATCGTCAATGGGGCGCCGCTCCACCTCCACCTACGATTTATATTGACGACCCGACTTTACCCGCGGGCAAAGTGATTCAGGACGAAAGAGCCATCTCTGGACTCAAGACATCTTTTGATTGGAAAGTGACCAAAAATGGTGAAGTACTTCATCAGAAAACCTTTACTAGCACTTATGTCCCTTGGGCCGCCGTCTACCGCCGCGGTACTAAAACTAATTAATAATTTAATTATCCATGGACTTTAAAACAATCTCCGATAAAGCAATTGAAATTCGTCAAAAATATCACCAGCTTGAAAGCAAGAATGGTCACGTGTGGACTAATCAAGAAATCATGGAGGGTTTTGTGGGTGATGTAGGTGATCTAATGAAGTTAGTCATGGCTAAGGAAGGTGTCCGCCGTATTGACGACGTGGATTACAAGTTGGGACATGAATTATCAGATTGTCTTTGGTGTGTTTTGGTTTTAGCCAAAAAATACAACATTGATCTCGAGACCAAATTTATGGAAACAATGCGTGAACTAGACAAAAAAATTTCCTCAGAAATTTAATCGAGGATCCCTGTCTATTGTTTCCGGATCTGCCCACTCTTTTCGTAGTGTCATAAAATATCCAGCAATTCCGATCATCCCTGCATTATCAGTATTGAGTATTTTTTTTGCTGGCATATATATCGGTAGTTTTAATTCTCTAGCTATTTTTCTCAACCTTTTTCTCAGTTCTGCATTAGCCAACACTCCGCCCGAAGCCATCAGACTTTTTGGCTGATATTTTTCTGCTGCCAATTT
>DDWP01000055.1 GCA_002345725.1 Candidatus Shapirobacteria bacterium UBA2283 | reverse complement strand
TCATCTTCATCGTAAAATGTCATTTTTACGCTACCTAGATTTCCACTATCATATTTAACTAAGTCATAATAAACATAAACAGCTCGACCATTGTCGTCGGTAGCTTTAACATCTGGTTCTCCTAAATATTTTTCTACCGATAATATGTTTTTGAGTAATCCTTTATCATCCATTTCGTTGTATTCAGTAAATGACATTGCATTTTTACTAGATCCCAAATTGTTCTCTTCTGAACTTGATTTTCTTGATAAATAGCCTGCAGGAGCAATTCCTCCCATATACTCTTCTCCTGGCTGTATCACTTCATCTCCAATAACAATTTTAGTTAGCAAGAGGCCGTGTTTGCTTACCTTGAACTCATAATAACCAGTGGACTCATCTTCGCCATACATCTTAATTCTGTCTCCATTTTGTTTCCATTTTTTAAAAGAAGACCCACTCACACTGCCATCTTGGTTTAATATAAAATCAAAATCAATAGTTCTTTTTTGATTATCGCCCCCCGACATACTGCTTAGTGTTCCTTCCCAACCTGAACCTGTCATGCTGTCAACTTCTTCTTTTTCTATTGTTTTTTCTTCCACTACACTTTCTTTTCTTTCAACAAGTATCTCTTCAGCTGTTTGGTTTGATTCAGTCGCATTGTTTTCTTCCCGCCATTTTGGCAATTCTTCTTCCGTTAACCCACTCACCTTAGCTTCTACCTCGCCCTTCTCATCCACCTTAATATTTATTCCCAAAATTTTTTCATCTTGAGCAACCGATCTAATCTGATCTCCAGCAAACGACAGAGCGCTTACTTTTTCCATCGCTTTAGACAGATTTCCCGGCATATTCACAACTGTCAGAATGCTGGCTGCTGGCTCAGTTACAGTTCTAATTTTACCCACCATTTTTGACACCTTATTTCTATCTCCTAGAGCTATCTTAGCTTCATCATCAGCTACTTCAAGTACTAGGTCAGCCCCCGATACTACTAGAGCCGTTTTAGCTACCACTCCACTAGTTGCTACTGCTGACATCCCTCCAGTTAGCACCACCCCTCCCACAAACACCGTTACTTTCGCTCCATTCTTAATTCTCATCGCATCTTGTTCCAATCCCTGGTAGACATCTCCTTCACCACCCCATATCTCTCTTGATATTCTATCCTGGCTTTCGTTTAGAATTAGCTGAGCCATTTTGGCATCTACCCCTAAATGTTTAGCTAGTGTTCTGACTTGTCTCCCCATCGGGGCTTTTTCTATCACCTTCTGAACTTCTACAGAATCATAAGCATAAATACCCTTTACTAGATTAGTTACTGTTTTTTGATTAGTCAATTTATCAGCATTCTTTTCTAATTCCGACACCTCATTTTCCAATGTTTTCCAGCCCTCAATGATTGAAGACATTTCCTTATTCCAATCATCATAACTCTGGTAATCTTTTGCCTTTACTAGTGCATTATCAGTCTGATATCTTAGCCTCGAATATTCCTGTGAGATGGACAGTGTGCTACTTAAAACATCTTGTTCAGCATTGCTATTCTCTTTTTTACCACCTAAAAAATAATAAGCACCGATAATAATAGTTAACAAAACTACTCCAATCAGGATTACTTTTTTGTTCATAAGCAGATTATACAACTGATGCAGTTAGAAATTGTTTTGGTAAAGCTTTTCTGATATGAATTCTCCAAAAGAATCAGCACATTTTTCAAAAGACCATTCGCCCTCTCCATGATACGCAAATAAAACTGGTGCATCTTTTCCGTCTGAATTGGACAAATCAAGTACGAACGGATCGGCATCAATATCAGCAATTACCACATAATTTTCTGGCCACACTTCTATTATTTTTTGAGTTACTGGGTTATAAGAATAACCTTCTTGGTTACTAATCAAATTAGTAGAACCATACAATCTCATTTCTTCTAAGAATTCATCCTCCTCATGCTTTTCAAGATATTCCAAATATACCTTAGGCAGATTCCATCTATTATTTATTTCTGAGAGTTGGTTCAACATATCTCAATTATACGCCCTCAAGTTTAGAATTCTTTTTTATTAATTCGCCAAACTTGGTCTGTCATCAGGAATAACCACTTTCAGTACAGAATCATAGTCACTCGCCCTTGCCCAAATTTGAGAAATATCTATTTTTTCTTTTTCTAATAAATACGCCACCATAGTCCTGGCCCTAGTGTAATATTTCTCTCCTGAGTTTTCCGGTACGTTTAGGTATTGATTCAGTGCCGTCTCGTAACTTTGCGAGCCGTGAGCAATATATTCACAATATCCTTCCAATACCCAGTTAGTTTGAAGGGGGTATTTGTACCAAGGCATGGATTGAAATTCTAGGGCATGGGTCATTTCATGAGCCAGAAAATAAGCAAAAGTTCGATCCCCAGGCGCCACATTTCCAGATTGGCCATAGAGCCTGTTATTCTTTATGTCTGTTTTTCGGAAAAATATATTGTGGTTGAAAAGAACTTGATTTATGCCACTCGCCTTATAGTGGATGTTCGAAAAATACCGCCATCGCCACAAGTCATTTGACATAAAAACATTTTGTTTCATACCCGGTTTGTAGAGGACAGATTTAGCCACTCGACTTTGGGCTTCATTAACAATGTTGGTTATTTCTTCAATCGGTATATCCCTGTCAGAGTAGACCGTCACATCTCCCACCGCAACTTTATTTTTAAAAAACGGCTGAGGAAAACAAAGTGTCACAACATAAATAACTACCAGTACAACCATCCCCAAAAAAACTTTTCCTAATATTTTAAATATTCCCCCCACTCCAAATCATAACAAAACTGATAGGGGGAAATAAATCAGGAACTATCATATCCTTATAAATTAAACTTTTTCAATTAGTACATTCTTTATTAATGCTCTTTCATTTCCTGAATTTCTGAAACCGACAGTACCATAATCAAGATTTATGGGAAAGTGAATTACTAGAGGTTTTGGATCATTCTCCTGTTGTGGAAAAGGAAACCCAAAACGTTGATGGGGAATAACCCAGCTCCTTTGTAGCAAAATCTTTTTGCTTTTTTCCATTATCTTAATATCAAGAATATCTTTTTCACATGTTATAGAAAACACATACCATTTATCAAAAGAAAGTTTTCTTTTAAATTCCAAATTAGATTCTTTTGCTTCCCAAATTTGCCATCCTCCGTTGATTCTAATATGTGGTCTGATCCCATTTGGACAAATTTGAAACATTATATAGTCAGAAAGATTTACAGCTCTGACGATTACACCCAACCCTTTATTAAGCATTTTGAATTCAGACTCGAATTTATAATCGCTCCAATTCAATGTCTTTGAAAAAATATAACCAGGGTCAGCTTCCGTAATTAAAAATGATTTATTTGTTCTTCTATATTCAAAAGTACCCCTCCCAATCCAATCATTTTTATCTTGGTCTTTTGTTAGTTCAATAAAATAAAAATCTTTATCCCTTAATCGCAACGCGACGATAAAAATAACAGAAATTAAAGTAATCAAGAAAGATAGGAAGAGTGTTATTTTGGGATTGTTGGCATATTTGAACGAAACAAAATATGAAATACAGGCAAAGAAAGCAGTCAATAGATCAAACTTGTAATTTCTGATAAAAAATATTTTTTTTCTCATGAGGGGAGAAGGTGAGTCTTGGACCTTTGTATCTTCATAACTCTTTGATAGTTTTATTTTCAGTAACCAATCTGTTTTTAATTATTTCTGGCAAATTTAACGAACTTTTTTCATTAATAATTGTACATAATTCTTGCCCTTCCTTTGTCAAAAATACTTTCCCTACTTTTAAAACATTTTTCCCATCAACTTCAGATGAAATTAGAAATTTCTTTTCGGAGCAACCCACAACAATCCCTTTTGAGGGAGAAGATAAAATATATTCTCCCACCTCATTAAAATGAATTAAACCTAAAGATTGTAAAAACTGCAAATTCTCAAAACTTAAAGTGCCTTCGTTATACCCGCTGTCAATTTTATCCCCAACATCCTCGTATATTAAAGGGACCAATCTTTGACCTACTCTTATTACATATTGACACACGACGGAGAATAAAGCTGCTTCCTCCTTTCTCATATTGGCTAAAATCGCCATTGTCTTATAAGAAAAACTTCCACTTTTAGTTAATTCACCAGACAGGATCTTCGACCAGATATCTTGCATCTCGTCATTTGAAATATCTTGAGAAAAACCAAAGTATTTCTTTATCCAGTCTACATCAGTGGCATTATCAATTTGTTTTCCATTAGAAACAATTTCATTTAAAGCTTTACCGGTCAAATTGTTTATATTCTCTTGTCTTAATGTTTCTGTCGAGAGTATTCTGTTCAAAGCTTGTCGTTGCAGTGATGAAATTCTTATCTCGGTTTTTGTGCTAATTATTTTAGCTTCAGATTCGGCTGTGGCCTTCTTTTTGATTCTGTACGGTTCGTACAGTACATATCCAGCCTTAGCAATCAATCCAATTGCCTTGCTTACAGTTTCACTTTTTATATCTACATTAATAGTTGGTAATGCCATTTCTTGGCGGAGGAGGCGAGATTCGAACTCGCGAGCCCTTGTGGAGCGCAGACTTTCCAGGTCTGTGGAATGAACCACTATCCGACTCCTCCATATTCAGTCTATTCTATCCCCAGACTGTGTAGGGTGGAATGCAGGAGCGAAGCGGATGTCCCCGAAAGGGGAAACCACTAATCCGATTTACCCTGCCGTAGTCGAAAGACGTAGGCGGGCTCCTCCATATTCTAAGACGTTCTCATTATCTCATTTATACCTACAAATTCCAATAATCCAATCTTTTAGAATTTAGTGTTTAGATTTTAGAGTTTCTCTTAACAATTCATCCAGCTTTATCTTGGCTTTTTTGAGTAATACCTTTTCCGAATCAAAAGCCAGCTTATGTGCCGCTTCATCAAATTCAAACCATTCTCTCTCCAACACTACTTCACTATCATAATATTTTAGATTACTTTGCTCGGCATATTCCATCAAAAAGAAAGTTACTTTTTTAATTATTTTTCTCTTTTGCAATTTGTCCCAGATAATATAATCGTTTGATCCTACCTTGGTGACTATCTTACTTTTTATTCGGCCCTCTTCTTCTACCTCTCTTAAAGCTGCTTGTTTTAATACCTCGTTATCTTTTAAATGACCCTTGGGAAATTTATATATTGTCCTCATCCCTGCCTGCCCTCGAGTATTTGACTGTCTTTTGGCCAAAGTTTTTATTAGTAACCAAAGTACTTTGTCACCCTCTTTTCTGTATACAATACCCCCCGCCGATCTCTCGTCGTAGTACAAGTTTTCATGAATCTGCTGTTCTGCCATGTTCCTATTATACCCCGGACTATACTCGAACCATTACGTTGTGTTCTCGGTGGGATTTGAACCCACAACCTTCAGCTTCGGAGGCCGACGCTCTATCCAATTGAGCCACGAGAACAAATTAAAAATTCTACTGTGCCTTGCCGTAGCGTTTCGCGTAGGCAGGTCCATTAAACTATAGGAACTTATCTTAGTTGATATTATATCCAAATTAGACTACCAAGCTGACTTCAAATCGCCCATCTCTTTTCAATAGACGCCTCAATTCATTTTCTTGTCTTCTTGTTAGATCCGCAACAACTATTCTTAGCTCATACTGACTACCCTTTCTCTTGTGTGCTATTTGATGTATATTCTTGTTCTTTTTTGTTATCCAAGTGTCAACCATATTCAATATTCCTTCACCATCAGTCCCAGCTAACTTTATAGTGGTAACTCCTAGCTCCCTCTTCGTTATTCCTGCCTGATCTAATGCCTTGTTCAAGATCACCATATCCATCGACCCAGTTCCAACTTTAAACATTAAGTCCTCATATCCATCGCATCCTAGTTGATAAAGCACTGAATTGAACTTATTCTGTTCAATGTCTGTCAGATCCACCAATCCTCGTGGTGACAATATCTTTTCCAGCATTTCTCTACCTTGTTCAATTCGCTCATCTCTCTCGGCTAATATTCTCATTTCTCTTATGGCTGCCCTTGTTTGTAGCATAGAGCAGTAATCTTCTAGCCCTGGCTCTGGGGCTCTTCTTGTCTCCTGGGCCAATATCACTTCTACTACGGCCCCATTCTCAAGCACTGTCGACATTGGTTCCATTTCTTCACCATTAGATCTTGCTCCAATTCCATTAGCCAGTACTGCTGGCCCAATTTCCAAAGCCAAGTCAGCCGCAGTTGCCTCTTTTGGTACAAAGCGGATACTACCTGTTGGTGTGAAAACTATTTTTAGAGAATATTGACTTAGGTCTTTCTCTCCTTTTTTGATTAAACTTATTATTCCCCATTTATTAAATTCCTCCATTTCAGGAGTTACCATGGCTATCTCAGTCATTCCCTGTTTGTATGCGATCGTAGTGGAAAGAGCTTGATAGCCGTTAGTTGCCTTGTTAGCACCAATTTGTTGTTCAGTTTGTCCAAAATCTACTCGATTTCCTTCCTGTTCGTGTATTTGATGAAGAAAAACATAACAGTCCGCAGTG
Organism: Candidatus Shapirobacteria bacterium UBA2283; assembly: GCA_002345725.1. Taxonomy (GTDB): domain Bacteria; phylum Patescibacteriota; class Microgenomatia; order UBA12405; family UBA12405; genus UBA2283. The sequence continues at coordinate 1,147 of DDWP01000055.1, read as the reverse complement.
TCATTAAGTATTACCCTGAAGCTAACGACATCCTTTACTCCTTCAAAACTTCCCGGTCGACATTCGGCTTTCATAGCTTTTTTCTCTTGTTTCTTTTTTGACTCACAATAACCTTTTTTGGTTATTTCAACTTTACCGACAAATCCATTGCTGGCCATCAATTGCTCTAGGCTACTTTTTACATAAGCTATAAACAGGGGATTGTTTCTTGGATCGTTATCAATTTGCTCTTTTATTCGGCGATAACCTTCTGGGTCCAGATACATAAATGACAAATCTTCCAATTCTCTCTTTACTTGCCACATTCCCAAAGACTCAGCTAATCGGGTATATACTTTCATTGTTTCCTGGGCTTTTTCAATCTGTTTCTCCGGTTTCATTGGCCCAAGTGTTCTCATGTTGTGAAGTCTGTCTGCTAATTTCACAACTGCCACTCCTGGGTTAAGATAGCTTTTGTCAATTACCTTTGACAATGTCTCTTGATCTGTTCCCTGACTTAACTTAGTTACTCCCTCCACTAGCTCAAGCACATCTTCCCCAAAATCTCTCTTAATCTCTTCTTTTGTGGTTTCAGTGTCTTCAATAACGTCGTGTAGCAATGCGGCGGCCACATATTTTTCATCTTCTATTCCCCATTCGTGATATATGATGTTGGCCACTGCTACACAGTGAGTAAAGTAAGGCTCTCCTGACCTTCTTAGTTGACCTTTATGTGCCTTTTCTGCTAAGTTATAAGCTCTTCTTACAAGCGGGGAAATATCTCTTATATCATCAAACTTTCTATTGCCTAGCTCTTTTTCCGTAGACATATGGTATTTTACACCAAGGCATCAAAAAACTCAATAAAAATAAGTTGTTTATTAGAATATTATCGGATATGAGTTTTTTACTCGGTCGTTACCCCATCAAAATCAGCCTCGTTGGCCTCAGCCTCTTCTTTTGTTGCTCTCACAATTTTGTCTTTGTGATGAGGAGGGGAGTAAAGCGTGTACAGTTTTAATTTCTGAGTACTCGACGTATTAATGACATTGTGTCTTGATCCAGCTGGTACCACTACTGCTGTCCCATCGGAAACCAAGTACTCATTTTCGTCTATGATTACCTTTCCCTCACCTTCCTCAAATCTAAAAAATTGATCATTCTCAGT
>DDWP01000076.1 GCA_002345725.1 Candidatus Shapirobacteria bacterium UBA2283 | reverse complement strand
AAAATTACCGAGATGGAAGCCGAACTAACTACTGATATACAGAGGGGTAGGATAGTTAACCCAGCAACACAGGCCAAACTTGAAGATGCACTCAACTTACAGGCCGACTTAGTGAAGGGGGAGGAAAGATTTTTCCAGATGGGGCTATACGTAACTATCGGAGCTGATTCGAGAGCAGACTTGGATAGAATAACCAAAAACCTAGAGTCAGCAATGGGAGCGTTGATGGTGCTGACCAAGAAGACCAATTATGATTCAGAAAACGCTTTCATAACTACCCTACCCTTAGGACAAGATCGGCTGAATCTAACCAGGAACATGGACACAACCTCACTGGCGACAACTTTCCCGTTTGTCTCTTCTGACCTGTCGGATGATAAGGGAATAATGTATGGAATAAACGAACATAATGGATCGTTGGTGATTTTTGATAGATTCTCAATGCCAAACTACAACTCGGTAGTGTTTGCGACGGCCGGAGCGGGTAAATCGTACATGATTAAGCTGGAGGTAATGAGATCTCTAATGATGGGAACTGAAATAATTGTAATTGACCCTGAAAATGAATACAGGAGTTTGTCGGAATCGGTGGGTGGCCAGTATATTGCTTTTGGATATGGAGAAGATTCGAAAATAAATCCGTTTGACCTATCTCTGGTGGTAGACGAAGGAGAAAATGCTTTGAATTCTAAGGTCTTGAGCTTGCATAAACTACTAAAAATAATGTTGGGAGAATTAGATCCAATTGAAGAGTCAATTCTTGATAGGGCAGTGGTCGATGCTTATAAGATGAAAGGGATAACTCCTGACCCGGAAACACAGACAAAAGAGCCGCCACTGGTAGAAGATTTGTACAAATCGTTAATCGGAATGGAAGATCAGAAAGCTCAGAGTATTGCAGCAAGATTGGAGAAATATATCAAGGGATCTTTTGCCGGAATATTTAATCAAAAGACGACGGTTGATCTTAAAAATGAGTTTGTGGTGTTTGGAATAAGGAACTTGGAAGATAGCCTTCGGCCAGTAGCCATGCACATAATCTTGGATTATATTTGGACAGTAGTTAAACAGGAATTGCGACGAAGGATATTGGTAGTGGACGAGGCTTGGTACATGATGCAATTTCCAGACTCGGCTGCGTTTTTGAGGGGGATAGTCAAAAGAGGTAGAAAATATTATCTTGGAGTGACGACAATTACCCAGGATGTTGATGATTTTCTAGAAACTGCTTACGGTAGAGAAATCGTTACTAACAGCTCGATTCAAATATTACTTAAACAACATAGTGCAGCAATTGATCAGATTGGAGAGGTTTTTTATCTGTCTGAAGGAGAAAAACAATTGCTACTAACAGCCGATAAAGGTGAGGGAATATTTTTTGCTGGACAAAATCATGTGGCAATTAGAGTGGTGGCATCAGAAGAAGAACATAAATTAATTACATCAAATCCAGAAGAGGTGCTGAGAGCTAAAAAAGAAGCAGAAGCAGCTAAAAGAGCAGAGATGAAGAGTGCGGAGGTTGAGGTGGAAGTACCGGTGTTTAAGGCAATAACCAATCACCAAATACCAAGTGCTCCAAACAATGACCAATCACCAAATACCAAATTACAAACGGAAGAGAAAAAGGATTCTGCTGTTTTAAACCCCCCTGTCACAACTGAAGTTGTGACCTCCCCCCTTGAAAAAGGGGGAAACACTGATGTTCAAAATCCATCTCTAACACCTCCTTTAACGAAAGAGGTAGAAGAAGAAGTAGTTGCGCCAGAAATAATGGTGACCCCTTCGGTTGAGCCAAGCAAGGGAGATAGTGTTGTGGAGATGAGCCCGCAAGAGATATTGCAAAAAAGAATTGCGGAAATGGAAGAGCTGGAAAAGACAAAGGTAGAAGACCATAAAGAAAAAATGAAGATAGAGGAAGAAGAGAAGACGGCCAAAGAAGAAGAAAAGAAAAAGTTGGCAGGGACACTAGGTAACTTTGGATCGCTCTCAGGAGGACTACCAAAATATCAAGATTTGTTTGTAAATAAAAACAAACTGCCTCCACTGCCACCACTACCGGCGATGCCAAAGGCTGAATCCAATCCCTCTCCGCCTACGGCGGCTTCTCCCTTTGACAAGGGAGACTCTGACAGTAATCCATTTAAAATGATGAAAACAGAGGTGGTAACACCTCAAGCACCAAAGCCATCAGTGGCTAATAAACCCATTTTCATGCCAAAGACGGAAGAGGTGAAAATACCTCAACCACCACAATTTCAGAAAAATAAACCAGTTTTTGAAGAAAACTCAAAAATTAAAACTCAAAACTCAAATGATGATCAGGTAAAAAAAGAAGAAGAAAAACCTAAAATGGATTATGACAAACTGTTTGGAAACGGGATAGTCTAAGCTGATATAATTTGGTGATGGCACGGACAAATATCACGGCAAAAGAAATCTATTTGATTGGTGATGTATTAGCGATATTAAGAGATCCGACGACCGATTTTGAAAACAATCTAGAACTACAAAAGGTGTGTCAAGACATTTTGGGTAAAGACTGGGACGATCTGAAAAAAGAAGGCCGTGAAGCGATAATTAGTAGGTTACAGGAAATTGAACCGGAAATTAAAGCTGAAGAAAAGGTTGAAATCGCTTTAGATGAGATCAAGATGGAGTCGAAGGCTCTAACAAGTGAAGAACTAGAGAGTTTGTTGGAAGCTTGGGACAAAGAATCGTTAAAACAAGATGGAGCTCCACGAGGGAAAAAGGCTGTTGAAGATTTTATTCAAGGACAAAAGAGATTAACTGCACAACAAAAAGAACAAGCAGTAAAAGAGTTGTGGCCAGTCATTGAAAAAGTAGAAATAAAAAAGGAAGTTAAACTGATTGTCGGAAAAGAGGCGGATGAACAGGTAGTAGACAAAGTAGTTGAAGCAATAGTTGAGGAAAAGCCGATAGAGATTAGAGGTGAGGAACTTGGGCAAAAAAAAAGCAAAGAAGAGGCACAAGAGATAAGGGAAGAGGTTGAATTATTGAAAAAAGAGGTTGCTGATCAGAGGAGGGTTGAAGAGCAGGTTGACACTTTGGTTAGAGAAACTACAGCGAGATACAGAGAGATAATTGGAGAAGTTACGGAAACGGAACAGACAGAATTGAAAAGAAGTGTTAGAAGAGAAATAGAAGACGAAGTAGCAAGACCATGGAACGAAGCGGATGATAATAAGAATCCAATAAAAATAACTGAAGACAGCACTGGAAAAATAACAGTGACAGTTAACGATGAGGAAGCTACACCGATCTACGAAAACAAAGCAACAAGAAAAGGCAGACCGATAAGCCAGGAAAAAGTTCAAAAACTGTCGATATTGGAAAAAGCAGTAAAAAACGAGATTAGTGAATTAAGGAATAGCTCGTCAGCGAAAGAACTGAGGGAGATAAGAGGAGAAATGTTACGACATGGGGCTAACCTAGGAGAAGTAAGGATAGTGAGGGAGCTTGTAGTGACAAAACGAGACCACGAAGAAATGAGAGGAACAATGGTTAAAAATGGTTTTACCGAAAGGCAAGTAACAGAAGTGGCACAAGAGGCAAAGATGGTGACACGGTCAATTAAGGGTGGACTACGAAATGTAGCAAAACTGCCTGGAAAGCTGGCTGAACTTGATGCGAGTCTTGGGGGAAAAGTGAAAGCCGTAAGTCAACTAAGCAAAACGGCAAATCAACTTGGTGGACAATTTCAGTCGATAGGGGCAGTACAGAAAATTGCTGGTATACAGGCAAGAATCAATGCTCTTAACCCGTTAAGATTGGTTGGAAAAATGGTGCCGGGGATGGAAAAATTTGCTGCAAGTTTTGGAACGCAAACAACAGCGGAAATGGCAGCGGCAATGGCTTCACAGATTGCCACTCATGGACTAAAAGAAGGGACAATGATAGCCCTAAAGAGCATTCTGGCGACAGGAAAGGTAGCTACGGCAACCGCGGCAAAAGCAGGAGCGACAGCAGCGGCAACTACAGCAGCAGGGTCAACCGCGGCAGTAACAGCGGCCGGTGCAGCTTCGGCAGTCCCGGTGGTGGGTTGGGTAGTGGCGCTAGTAATAATTGCTGCTCAGGCATTAATGTGGGCTGGAGGGAAGATAATAAAAGTAGGAAAAGCGGCGATAGACGGTTTCCTGAAGAAAATGAATTGGGACCTGGGAGAACTGGGTCTAAAAGACAAATTTGGGGGGTTGGTGGGTGGAGGAATGGAACTAGCGGTGTACGGAATAGGGGCACTATTTGCTTTCTTTGCCTTTATGCAGGCAAGATTAATACTTACTGGGGCGGCGGTGGCAGTAATTGTGTTTGGATTGTCGATGGTGGCAGGATCTAGCTCTATAACTTTAAATCAAATTTTACCTTGGGTAGCCAACAGGTACGTCGGTGGTGGTTATTGTATCTATATTGGACCTGAGGAGGAGGTCGTGCCAGGTGGAGACATAAATTGTGACACGACTGTGCCAGACCAGACGGGTACAAATGTCGATAAACAAAACTTTATTAGTGTAGCGGAAAGATGGAGAACTGGCGGAGGAAAAAATGCTGAGTTGTGTTTTAATGATGTAGTAAAAAAGGCGAAAGAAGCCGGAAAAAATCCGGATTATGCACTGTGGGCATGGTTACACGAATCTGGGGCAAGTAATTATGATGGTTTTAGTGTTGAGTTGGCCGACTTTGGAATAATATATGAACCTTATGAAGATTTTAACGCTCAGATAGAAGAGTTTTTAAAACTTGATCCAGCTTCGGGATGTCCGGCACTAGCTCAACAAGACTATTGGCTTGCATTTTCAACGAATTACTTAAGTGGAAGATGTGACCCTGATGAAGTGGTCGACGGGACAACTGGAAGAGCTTATGTCGAAGAGCTAAGGTCAACTTGGGGGTGGATATCCTCGGCACCATTACCTGATTCCATTAACTTTGATGGTGGGTCCGGAAACGAAGGGTCGGGAGGAAGCGGATCAGAATCTGGACCAGACCTAGTAGTGGTCGTAGACGATGGGGACAGATATTTGTGTGAAGTAATGGCGGAGAGTACTGGAGAAATTGTCGGTGATGTGCCATTACCACCACTAGACCCGAAAACAATACCTGATGGTTGTCCAGATGGATTACCATTAATTGGTGATGCCAAATCAATATTAACCAATATTACCCAGGGACCGTCTTGTGCAAAATACTCTCATAAAAGTATGGCCAATGCGGTTGATTTTGGCTATACGGGGACAATAGTAGCCACGCACAATGGAATCGCAAGGGCCGGATCAAACGCAATATATGGATATTATGTGGATGTTACTGGAAAATGCAATGGAACAGTCTTTTCTACTAGATATGCCCACATGCCGTCTCCTCCTGACTGGACGACAAAAGAGGTTAAGGCTGGTGATGCAATAGGGACAGTAAACAACACAGGTAGCTCTACAGGAAACCATTTACATTATGATATTAGGGGAGGTTCATTGCCAATATCTATATCTGATTCTTTGATGCAAAAGTTTAAATTAACAAAAAATCTGACAGGGTGTTGTGACAGAATATCGTGTAATCCTTACACAAAATAAAAATGACAAATAAAAAGATATTGATAATACTGGGAACATTACTGGTTGTTTTTCTACTAGTATTGTTTTGGCCTGTTTTTAGAAAAGATGAAAATGGTGAGCCAATAAAAGAAAGAAAACTAATGAGACCAGAGGCTGAATTTATAATGAAAACTCCTAAAGAAATCGAATGGAAAATAGATGAGGAAAAAGAATACAAAAAAACTAAGGCGATGATCGTTCAAGGTAAAAACTGGAGTGAAGATGATAAAGCAAAGATAAGAAACGTGTTAATCGGTGGGGCAATGCCAGTGGGGCAGTTTTTCAAAATATATGATACGGCAGACAGGTATGAATTTAGCCGAAACATAGAAACGGCCGATGAAATAGAAGAGGGCGATTTAGATGATATGACAATCAAGGGACTGCTAGAAAATATGATGGAGCAACTTCAAGAGGTTAATAATGGAATTGGGATGGGAAGTGTCGAAATTAGATACAAAGAGTTTCTCTACCCATGGTGGGTATCGGCAACAAGGGATAAGTTTGACGCATTAGAACTGAGAGCCAATTATGTATTTGAGGGTGTGCCAGTCGCCATGTTTAATGGCCATCCAATAATAGCTAACTATTTTACAAACGGAAAACTGGCAAAAATACAAGGACAGATACCATTTGAAAAAGTGGTTAAAAGCGAAGAAAAGGAACTAATTAGCTTAGATAGTTTAAAAAAAGTTAGAGCGGAAGATATAAAAATATGGGAAATAAATGGAGGGCAAGAATATGAATTATCAGGAGAGGATGTGGAGTTAGAAAAAGTAGAAATATATGACTATAATCTAGGATATATTTACGACTTTAAATCAAAAGTGGTCTGGCCATTCTATTTTTTAAACGGTAATTCTCAGCTAGCGACAGGGCCAGCAAAAGTAATATTAATAACACCCGCAACAAGAGAATGATGGAGAAACTCAAAAAATACCAAGTATTTGTGTATCTAATTCTAATAATTTTGATTATGGGAACAGTGAAGATTAAATATGGGGAAAACGAAGAAAGTCGAAAGTCGAAAGTCGAAAGTCTTAAAGCGATACCGACAATGGTACCGACAGCAGTACCAACAGCTGAGGCAACACCGACGATCAATCCAAATGACGATTATCCCTTATGGAGACTGTTGCCGTATAAGGGAGAAGGGTTCACAGTGGATAAATATATCGCACCAATGACTCTAGAAATGACAATTACTACAGCGACTGAGTCTGCGGCCACAAAAGAAGTAACCGTATGGTTAAATAGTTTTAAAGAACTGAAAGAAAGACACAAGGTAGTAATTGTTAAAAATTCTAAACCCTAAATTCTAAAAATATGAAAAAAATATTTCTGGGACTGATAATTGGAGCGTTGTTTCTGGGAGGCTGCACTGCAACAGAACAAAGCAAAACAGCTGAAGAAAAAATACAAGAAAAAATAGTCAGCAAGACCGGAGTGGTGACGACAAAGATCGGTGATGAATATCTGCTAAAAACCAACGATGAGATAGTGAATATGACGAGTACTAAGGTAGATTTAGATGACTATTTAAAGAAAGAAGTGACAGTGAC
>DDWP01000080.1 GCA_002345725.1 Candidatus Shapirobacteria bacterium UBA2283 | reverse complement strand
TAATTGAACCTTTGGCATTAATCAAAACCGAAGAGGTGTTAGGTGACATTCATCCAGAATTTGATTTTGCTGAAGTATTAGGACAAGAGATGGCCAAAAGAGCACTAGAAATTGCCGCCGCTGGTGGACATAATATTTTTCTAATGGGCCCACCGGGAAGTGGAAAAACAATGTTATCAAGAGCGATACCAGGAATATTGCCCGACCTGACTGAGAGAGAAAGCCTGGAAGTTACCAAAATATTTTCAATTACAGGTAATATTCCAGCGGGAGGATCGATGGTAAGGCAAAGGCCTTTTCGTTCACCACACCACACAACTTCAATGGTGGGGTTAATTGGTGGTGGGTCAATCCCCCACCCCGGAGAAGTGTCGATGGCACATCGAGGAGTACTTTTTCTGGATGAGTTTCCTGAGTTTGGAAGAAATTCATTAGAAGCATTGCGCCAACCATTAGAAGATGGAAATGTGACTATATCTAGAGCCGCTGGGTCAATAAATTTTCCAGCACAATTTATTTTGGTGGCAGCGGCCAATCCTTGCCCGTGTGGATTTTTGGGGGACATTAAAAAAGAATGTCGATGTAACGTCCATCAGATTATGAATTATCAAAAGAAATTGTCGGGTCCGATAATGGATAGAATTGATTTGCATTTAAATGTCCCGGCGGTGGATGTAAATAAATTAATGCTGGATAGTAAAAAAGATGGTGGCGGAGAAAAGTCTGAAGTAGTTAAAAAAAGGGTTGTAGCAGCCAGAGAAATACAGAGGAAAAGATTTGAAAAAATAGTTGGAGTCCATTGTAATTCTGATATGAGAAACAGTCATTTAAAAGATTTTGCTAAGTTGACACCGGAGGCAAATTTGTTCTTAAAGCAGGCAGTTAACAAGTTTAGTTTATCGGCTAGAACGTATTTTAGATTGATAAAAGTGAGTAGGACGATTGCTGACCTTGATAATTCGAGTGAAATTACAGACAAGCATGTGGCAGAAGCACTACAATTTAGAGTGAGAAATGAGTGAAAAGAGGTTTAATTACAAAAAAGGGAGAGGCGGGGAAGAAGAGGCAAAGGAATTTTTGATCAAAAAGGGGTTCAATTTTATTGAAGCGAATTTTTCAATTGATAAAGGAATGAAAGGAGAGATTGACTTAATAATGAGTGATAATGATTGGCTGGTATTTGTGGAAGTAAAATATAAAAGTGATGATCGAATGGGGATACCAGAAGAAATGATTAATAAAAGAAAATTGGCACAAGTAAAACGAGTGGCGCAAATTTACTTAATGAAAAATCCGGAAATGAGAAAGGTGTTTGAGAAATACAGAATAGATGCGGTGTGCATTGAAGGATCAGAAATTAGATATTACGATAATTTATATGCATGAGTGGAAGAAATGGCCGATACAGAAAAAAGATAAATTGTATTATCGTGGCGAGTGGGATGAAAAATTGTTTGAGAAAACTATAGTGGTGGTGGGGAGTCGAAAGATGACTCGTTATGGACGAGAGATGGTGGCAAAATTTATGCCGGATTTAGTAGCTAATAAGCTAACTATAATATCTGGTTTTATGTATGGAATTGATTCGGAAGCACATCGATCTTGTATCGAAATGGGTGGGAAAACAATTGCAGTACTCGGTAGTGGATTAAATTATTTAACGACTGTCGATAATGATGGTTTGTATGCCGATATATTAAATTCTGGAGGGTTAGTAATATCAGAATTTGAGCCAGAGTTTAAAGCGACAGTGTGGTCGTTTCCAATGAGAAACCGAGTAGTGGCTAGAATGGCAACAGAGGGAATATTGGTGGTAGAGGCAGGGATGAAATCAGGAAGCCTAATAACTGCTAGGCTAGGAAACGAAATGAGTAAGAAAGTTTTTGCGATCCCTGGACAGATTAATTCTGCCACAAGTGAGGGGACAAACTGGCTTATAAAAAACAATCAGGCTAAAATGGTGACTGAGGTAGGAGATATTATAAATGGTGCTATAACACAGGAAAAGTTATTTGAAGTCAGTTTGAATAATGAAGAAAATATGATCTATAAGTTGTTGGAATGTGAGCCGTTAACTGTTGACGAAATTGCTAAAGAACTTGGTAAAAGTGTGATTGAAATATCGACGACAATAACCAAAATGTCGATGAACAATCTAGTTAATGAAGAAATGGGAAAGATTTTCCTAAAACAACTTTAAAGATACGGTGTCCAGTCAGCGATGGGGGCAGTGTTACCAATTATGAAGTTAATTGTGTACAGAATAATAGCTGGTAAAAGTAAAAGGAAAATTATTTTGACATTCTTCTTGAGTAAAAATTTTGAAAAAGCCAAAATAAAGAATGGATAAGCTGGAGCGATGTAGCGACTGATATCGCGATGAGCTACAAAAATTGCGGCCAGGGTGTAGACAAGTGGAAATAAAACTATAATGTCGTATTTATATTTCTTGAAAAGACGGTGAAGGCCATAGATAGCGATAAGGTAAATATAGACGAGATCTTCAAGCCAAATGGTGTTGATCCAGGTACTATTACTGACAAAAACGAGGTAAGGTAACGGGTTGAGATGACGGTTGTCACCGCTATTAAAGTAAGCCCAAAAATCTCCTGTTTGAAGAAAGTAAGCATAGAAAATTCCTAAAGCAGTAGCTGGTATTAATAGATACCAGGTATAACGTAAATTTCGATTCTTCAAAAAGAGAAGACCATAGACTCCAAAAAGTAGAATGCCAGGGCTTTTAAGCAGAAGTGCAAAAGCACCTAAGAGAGCGGAGAGGAAAAATCTGTTTTTCTTAAATAAAATTATTGATAATAATATGGCACCAATAAACCAAGTTTCTGGAGCACCGACTAATCGTAAGGCTAATAAACGAGCCGGGAAAAATATGGTAAATATGGCTAAGTAGAGGGAAGATTTTTCTTTAAGAAAAAGTTTATAAAAATAAAAACTGGTTAAGGAAAAGAAAATTGAACCAAAAAGACTAGTCAAAAGCATGGCCTTGGGAGTGGAGGTAAAGAAGCTAAAGTATTTTATTAATAGAGGGAAGCCAGGAAGATGGGCAGGATAATATTCTAGTGGTTGAGGCAAAGAAAAATTGCTACCGATACAGGATTTATCATAGCCACATTTGGCAATAACCATATAATTTGGACCATCATAATTGGCAAAGACAGTTTCAAGGGTGGTATCGGGAAAACCAAGACGGGAAGGGACGTTAAGATAAAAGCCAAACCAGAAAAATAGAGAAACCAAGACAGTTATGATTGAAAGAAGAAAAATGGATCGATATTTGTTAAAATTCATCTGTCTTTATTGTACAACATTCAAAGGCTCCATCGTCTAACGGTTAGGACGTCAGGTTCTCATCCTGGCAATCGGGGTCCGATTCCCCGTGGAGTCACCAAAGGAGAATTTTGAGTATTTAACTCTTCTATATATTGGAATGATTGGGATAAACCGTTGGTTCGAATAGTATGGTTTTCACAGATAAGCCCGTTTGGAAAGATTTTGTTCTGTAATGCCTGTTTTTTGGGTAAATCTATATGGTTCCATAGGTTATCTAAATTGTTCAGAAAATTTTCCGTAAAACCTCGTACAATCTCCGTGTCGTATTGTTCAATTACAACATCTGACTTACTTATTTTTAATGCAACAACCTCTGATCGAATTTTATTAGCTCTCTCTTTAGCTTCGTCGTCAGTCAAGATTCCCTTATCGTTGCTTTTAGTTACCCCTGTTAAGTCATTGTTTAATTGATCTATTCTATTATCGATCATTGCAATTTGTTTTTTACAGCCTTCGATTAGTTTATCCCAATCACTAAATACGAGATGTTCAAACAGTTTTAAAACTGTTGGTTTTGGTTTTAAAGTTTTCAAAATATCTAGAAATGTTTTATGAGCGTCTCTAGCCATTATTCTTTGATTTTTCGCACATTTCTTACTTTTACATTCATAGTAAAGATAACTTCCGCCGTTTCCTCTAGCTTTACTTGTTGTAAGTCGTCCCCCGCAGGTTGAGCAATAAATCAGACCTTTAAGAGGGAATAATTTTATATCGTTCATAATGTTGGCCTTTCTGCCAAATAGATTTTTGTTGGTCTTTTGCCAAATATCTTCACTAATCAATGGTTGATGTAATCCTAATTGATATTTTTTCCATTTGGGCGCATACATTAAGCCGTAGTAAAAAGTTTTGGATACTATTTTTGATACAAGATTAACATCTGCCTTTTTGCCATGATATTTTTCAAATCCTAACTTGTTAATATAATTTGCCAATGCTTGCTTTGTCTGTATACCTTTTGCTCCCTCTTCGAATAAAATCTTTACCAGTGGTCCAAGGTTATCGTCAATGATACAGGCATTACCCTTTCTATCACTCTTCATACCGTAAGGACGTCGATAACCAATTGGTGGTTTCCAACACCAGTACCCGTCATTAAACATCGTTTTTTGATTATCTCCTACTCTTAAACCCTTCATTTCATTATCCCATTGGGCGATCGAGAAAAAGATTGTTTTAAGCATTGTACCCGTTGGATCTCTTGAAATACCTTCAGTTGCCGACTGTAATTCCACCCCATATTTACTTAAAAACGCTTCTGCAACTAGTCCCTCTTGGGTATTCCGAGAAAACCTATCTATTCGATAAACAATAACATAGCTAATCTGATTCTTTTTATTAGTACAGTATTGAAATAGTTCCTGGAGTGCAGGTCTTGTTGAAGTATGCTTTGCAGAGAAACCTTCATCCCTAAACGGCTCTCTTGCTAATTCGTAACCTTTTGACAAAATATATTGCTTGCAAGTATCACTTTGGGTCTTAAGACTATTATTTTCAACTTGACTTGGGTCAGAGACTCTTAGATATATAACTGCTCGTGGTTTTTCCATTACTGCAATTATGGCACGCTTTCTTTTCAATGGTAAGTCCGATGAAAAACTCCTTAAATAATTCAGCGGTTTCAATGTCTTTTAAAACTTCTTCATCAGACATTGTGTCAGATTGTTTTCCAAGTACTTTTCTTGCTCCGAGCACAGTAAGCATATTTTGTCTTTAGGCCAAAAAAAAGCGGCCAACGAATATGCTCGAAAGATAATTATTCGTTGCCGTTAAAGGCAAAATTTGCGTTGTGTACTAGTACTATGTGCTCCCTTGCGAGTATCTAATACTACTCCAATACCTGTGAAAAAATCAAGTAAGTATATTGATATAAAAAAGCCGTGAATGATGCTAAAAGATTCAGAATTTTACCAACTCCTCGATGCTTGTCTTAAATGCTTTGGCCAGCCTGTATATTGTCCTTAGTGTCGGGTTCCTAGTCCCATTCTCAATAGAAATAATCGATTTTGGATCTACCTTTGCTGCCTCAGCCAGTTTCTCCTGGGTCATACCAGTTATTTTTCTGTATTTCTTTATATTAAGCCCAAACTTCTCGTATATAGTTGCCATAGTTGGCAAATTATGGAATATATGTCATAATTCGAACAGGAAATATAGTTCATATTTAGGCACGGTGTTGTGCTTAAAAAACATTCTGTTAAATTAAAATGAAAACCATTTATAGGATTGCTTTGATATTTATGTCCATTGGCGCTTGGTGGTTTGTTACGAGGTTTACACTAGTCAACATTTATGGTGTGATCTCGGTCTATGTCCTACATATTGATGAAAGTACTATTGTTCATCCTCACGGAATAATTCTTTGGTCACTTTATATCTTTTCTCTGATATTAGGTACTGCTATTGTCATACCTATTTTCGTTTACAGATGGTTATTTAGCCTCAAACAAAGCCGATCACATTACCAGAGTGGGTCCAAATACAAAAATGAAAAGAAAATATAAATATCTAATCGGCATATTTGTAGTTTTTTGTAGCTTATCGGTAGTCTTAGATTTTGCAACAATGTTTAAAGGATCAACTGTGAGTACGACAGTACCACAAACTAAAAATGAGTATTGTGCGAGAGTGGAACCATACCCAATACCTGAGCAATTAAAAAGAGCAGTTTCTTTTATCATTGAAAGATATTCAAAAAATCAAAAAGACTGGTATCAAAATGTTGGAATGGATTATTTAAAGATGAAAAACTGCATTGATATAAGTTTCACCAATTTAAATTCAGAGGGGGCAGAAGGTATGTTTTCTTTTGACGAGTCGGTCTCAACACCTGAGCGCTTAGTAATCCAAGTTGACCAAAGTTATATCAACCTTGATGAATTATCTACTGCCTTACTTCTCACACATGAGTTAACCCATGCCAGACAATTTGTCCGAGAGTACTTTGGCGGTCCTAAATTAGATTGTGTTCAAAAAGAAACAGAAGCATACGCTCAACAAACATTGTTTTCCATGATTTCTCTTACCAAGGAAGAGCAGAATTCATTAACTTCTAGAATTGAAACAGGTAGTACCTCAAGCAACCAAGTTAGATTTTTCGAGCAACTTGTCAACTGGGGCTACGACGCCACCAAAGGCTGTACGAACGCGAAGGATAAAGATCAGTGCTTCCTTGACGGTTTAGTAAAAAGTATAAAGTCTTGGGTTATTTCTCAGTCTGCGTATAAAGAGCAGTGTGGAATATAAAGTTAGTCAAAGTAACCGATTTGTTTCATGAACTTTTCCCAGTCATTGTAATTCCCTTCTAGTACTTTTTTGATTCCAACCTTAATCAGTGTTGCGAAATCAAAACCCTCTTTTTCTGCAACCATTGAAGCTAACATCTTATACTTTCTTATATTTTTACTCCCGATCACCGCCGCCATATTTTGGTTAGTTGTATTGTAAGCAATGAGTGCTGACTGAGTGGCATTGCTGAATGTAATTGCATTGCTATTGTCTGCATATAGGGAAAGCCACTTTTCAAATTTTGGGGTTTGATAAATAGTCGACATTGTATTATTCAAAATCAAAATCCTCTTTAGTATGACGTTTAATTTCACTAAGTGCCTCTTCGTATAACAATTTGAAAAAACGTTGTGCAGGAGACCCTGGGGGCAGCTTCGTCATAAGTTCATATGATCGATCCCTCTGGATTATGTCTTCGGGAAACGGTTCACCAACAGTTCCACTACGCCCTCCATGTACAGCCAAAGTGTGCATGGACGAACAAACTCTTTTATAGCAGGCGATGCCATGTTTTTGGGCCTGTTCTAAGATATTGATTATATATTGTTGGTTTTCCCAAATAAAAGATGTGTTTGCCTCAGTTAAGAGATCTGCAACTGCTTCCAACTGTTTCTCGTCAGTTGAATCTACCCACTCTCCAAGCACTTTTAAGGTGACATCATCGTAACTTGAGGAAACCAGTTTAAAGAGTATTAGTCCAAAATATGGACGTATCCAATTTCCGGTATCTACTGTGCTCCAGTCCCGTACATTTCTCAAAACTTCCTCGTAATTTGCTGTCTCTTGAAAACGTAGTTGTATGTTATTTTCCATAGAATGTGGCAGTGGCTCATACTCCTTCAGTTTTGGATTACTTTCCTTGTATTCGACACGACCTTGCAACGTTTTAAGTGTTAACTCGGGATTTGATAAAGAAACATGACTTAAAAATAAGCATATTTCATAACCATCAATTGATGGGCATTTGACAAGCTGGTTTAATAACGTCTGTAGTTGATCTTCAGAAAGATCCGCGATTTTAAACGTACTATACTCACTTTCGAATTCACCAGTCACTTCTTCAGCAACTTTTTGAGAATCTGTTAAGTCGATGCTTAATAAAATTTCTAGGGCGATAGATTTGTTTTCCGGAGAGAATCTTTTAACAGCATTAACGATTGATTGCCTTATCCAAGGGTCTTTTGAGACAGCGAGAATCTTAATAATTTCTATTTCTTCGTTAGTTATTGTGACACCACGTAAACCCCACCCCAGAGCACCCGCAACACACCGAATAAGGACATCCACATTTTCATTAACCGCTCGTTGAATAAAAGATGTCGCAATGTTAGGTTTACTCTTATTCATTACCATTATTACAACATTGAACCAAATGGCTAACGGTGACTTTGAGTTGGACAACAAATAATTACCGAGATACTCAGCAAAATCAATAGAACTGTCCATAAGTGATCCAAGAAATGGACCGGCGTCTGGACTTCGAGATATTTTCGCGATATTCATTGAGTCTATCCGTTCTTCCAGCATTTTTATAAGTCCGTCGAAGTTATCTTTGTATTGAGTTGTTACCTCCTTGGCCAAGTCGTCTCGCCATCTTATTAGCTCGGCTTCATCACGCCCCACCTTCCCGTCTTTTCTTTCGAATGACCACCCCCAGCTATCAACCAGAGCCCTTGTTACTTCATGTGGAATTGTTTTCGGGATGGACAAAAGGATCTTTTGTGCGACTTCTTTTGTTCCCGAATTACTATAATTGGAGTGCCACGATACGGCACTTCTTACCTCTATAGAAATAAATGGATCAATCTTCGGATCCCTAACTACGTCTTTAAGACGGCTTAGTGTCACGAGAAACTCCTTGTCCCACACTGCCAATTCGTCTTGAGATATGTTTTTAATTGAAAAGCCAAATGGATAATGTAGTCCCGCCGCTATCGTTTTTATCGCGCGTGAGGATATTTCTATCGAACTATTATGTAGTGCTTCGAATGCAACGTTAAGCACTCGTTGCCTAAGTTCGGCCACAGCTTCTGGTTTAACTCTAAAAGGTTTTAGCGTTAATGTTAGTCCTTTCGATTCAGACTGGTGGCCCTCAGTTTTGAGTAGTTCGTCGAGTACATCAAAAGGAGAAAAGTCTGATGTTGTTTCGGATGCTAACCAGGTAATCACATGATTTGCCACAGCATCTATATAAGCTATGGGTTTGCCTGGTTCGATGGATGCCAATTCTTGTAGTATTCGAAGTGGATGATCCGGGTGTGAATTTGTTGGTCTATGGTCTCGTTTTGCAAGATCTTTAAGTAGTTCCAACGATTCTATAATATGATCTTGGTTGTAGGCAACATATCGAAGTATGGGTGCAACCTCTTTTATAACCATATCGTAACTTGGTTCTGTAAACAAAAAAGCAGGCTGTTCTTCTTCTATCTCATTGGTTGGTTCATCTAGCGCTAAGTGGATAAAGTCCAGAGCGTGCCCTGGCTGATAATAGGCCACCTTTTCAATTGCTTTCAATATCAAAGATCTTTCAAAGATTTTTGCGGCTCTAAATTGTTCTTTAAGACTACTCCACACCTCGTTGAGTAAAGATGATCTTATGCCGTCTATTGATAAACGCCAATCTAACTGGCTAATGTTAACTAGCAAATTAGTAGCTAAATCGTTTTCTGCCACCTTGAATACCCTCTCTGCAAACCCAGTAGACATATTGTTTTTTTCATTATATGAAGCCTTTGACCTAATATAATCAGCGAGTAGATCTGGTACTATCCTCAATTTATTACCTCGCCGAAGTAATACACCAGCGTCCTCCAGATTTCCAATATCTCTCATTGTTTTGTCAAACGGTGTTTTTAAAGTCTCTTCAGTCGACTTTATAAATGTTGGATCAGAAGGATTAAACGGTTGGACTAGTGATAAATAGTCGAGTAAGTCACGTATATTTTCAGAATCTGATCCTCCAATTTCCCCGGCAATGACATTTCTAAAACTTAGGAGTAATTCCTCTCTAAAAGCCTCGACGTTATTTAGTAGCTCGGGTTTAATTTGTCCTTTTCCGACCAATCTACTTCCAATTACGGTAGCTAACGGACAGTCTTTGGTGATTTCCGCGATGCGTTTGGCAAATTTTATATCACCGCCGACATCCGACAAAATCTCTTCTGCGAGAACTCGCGAGTCTTCAACACTAAGGTCTGTTAAATTGATTTGACGATCACGGTCAAAACTAACTCCTACGCGAGTTAAATCGTCGTTTAAACGTGCCAAGCCATATGGCCGAGTACTCAACACTAGTTTCATCTCTGGTCTTAACCGTGCAATTCCATTTAAAATGGTGACCAAGTCGGGTCTTTCGTGAACATCGTCAATCACTAAAAAAGATGGTCCAGTGGGAAGTAACTCTAGATTACCTGGTTTTACTTCAGTTCCCGACGACACGAATCTGACAACGGCTACTTTGCTGATTTCATCTGCCCAAAACTTCAGCATTCGACTCTTGCCTATACCCCCTCGTCCACTAACAACAATTGCTTGTAACTCTTTTTGTTCAACAAACTCTTCAAGTAATTTTATCTCTTTCTGTCGACCGACAAAGCTCCACCCATGACTAAATAACTTTGTTTTGTTTGCTAGTAATTGATAAAACTCTTGTGGTGTAAGCCAAGGACTGGGCTCCTCAAGGCCTAAAAATTTTTTACGCCAGCCGGGAAAATATGTTTCAACGATCCTTACAGCACGATCACTGTCAAGATAGCGTATTTTAGAAGATATACCTTCTAAGTCCCAAAGGGACCAGTTTTTATTCATAAGTATAGTTTTTTTAGCTCTTGACGTTGCCCTACGGGATAACAGTAAGTGATGGCGGCTTGCCACAAAATCTGTCGCTGAGATCGCATTACTAACATCGGTTGGCCCAAATTGCTTATGACGTTTACATTGGTAATCTAAAACTTTACCATCGGTATGTTTAGCATATATGTCAATCCCTTCTTGATCGTCACCTTGAGAGCCATATCGCTGAACGTCAGCGCCTGGGTTGAGGTTCTGTATTAAATCACGACAAAATAGCTCGAAGTTTTCCGCTGTTAAGCTATCCAAGGGTAGAAATGGTACCAAAGCACTATCTGGTCTCTCAATTTGGTAACCAGCTATTAAATGCCATTCCTCGACATCTCCAGAAAAAAGATCCGCCAACTTTAACAAATCGTCCCGTTTCGGTCTTGATTTTCCGTTCTCCCAGCGACTTATTGCTTGTTGCCCTCTTTTTAACGCCGAAGCGAGATCTGCTTGACCCCATCCACGTTTTTCACGCTCTGTTTTAATTAGATTACCCAGTTCAATATACTCCATATCATCTATGATACGCAGTTACTGCGTGTATGTCAATGTCCAAATCACCTACGTCTCAAACCATTCGTCAAAACGTTTGTCTATAACTTCAACTTCATATCCTGACTTAGCTAGAAGAGTATCAAATCCATCCCCGCGAACTTTATTAAAATCACTAATATGTTTAGTACCACAGATAAATATGATGTCACTATCACTTATCATAAGGGCTAATTTTTTCAACCACATACTCTCTCTCTTTCGATGTTCTTCCCGCATTTCTTCTTCAATTACCCATTTTTGCTCACCTGACAATATAATCCCTTTCCATCCGTGTTGTTCAACTAAATCTTTTTCCTCTTTTATGTTATTTTCTTTTCTTTCTCTTCGATCAGGATCGACATATATATGGTTTATTTTAATTTCTAATTTCTTTTCAACTTCATTTATAACCCTTTTTACCTTTGAACTTTCCACTTTCCATATTTTACTTGCTTCGTCACTCCACTCTTCTACGACATATTTTATATTGAAATCTGAGATTAAGTCACCCAATAACGATTCAAATGCTTGGCTGCGTTTTCCGTCAACTTGCCCTATCTGAATATCATGGTTAATACCAATTAGATAAATCATGCTGTTGATAATAAATTTAATACTTCTTTCTTAAAATTATCCACTGCCTCATGAAGTGCTCTTGCCTCTCTTACCTTAATTGAAAAGTCTGGATTGTATCGAGCTTTATCCCGTAGTTTTAAAAGAGAGTTAAAGCTGTCTTTGAAGTCAGAGCTAATAATGTTGGATGTTTTTGCGTAGAAGCAAACTTTCCTAGCTAGAGAACTATGTTTTTTCAATTTTCTAACCTCTAAATCTGGAAGTAAGTACAATCGAGCCTTTGCAAAATTTTCGGCGGAAACACTTAATGATTCAATAAATGGACGATAATTTTTATTTTTAAGATCGTAAGTGGCGGATTGAAGGTATTGTTGGCCAATTTTGTTGAAAGATTGAGATTTTGTTTTGTCATAAATAAAGCTAAAACTTAAGATCCAATGACCTTTAAAAAGGATGAAGGTGGCGTGTCCAAAGTCCTTTTCTTCATCTGTTAGACTAATCTCTTCTATACTCTCAACATCGCTTTCATATAGCAATTGATCCTTTTCTATTTTTTTATTGATCTTAGCTTTAACAACCGCTTTTACTTCATTATTCAATCTAACAATGGCCGGTGAACCCAAAGGAAGTAGAATCTGAGCTCGAACAATAATAAATTTGTCCGAAATTTTTCCTTCTTTTTTTCTTTTTTCAATCTCTGGATTGATCCATAAAGTAAAACATTGCTTCAAAAACTGGGTGTACATTTGCCCCTGCTCGTCATTATTATCGTTTTTATCCATTTCTGAATTATATCTCTATTTTTCTATTGTCTTCCAAACACATACATTGTAAGTACACATTGTAGTTATATTCTCTAAATGGGGAGTAGTTGAATAGGATTTGTTAGCTTTGATATATCTTCGGCGAATGTCTTAAAATAGAAGATGAGTTCAGATATTATTTGGTTCCCGAACTCCAACCGTGGGGTCACAAACTTAAAAGGCGAGTTCAATTCTCGCATGGTCCACAAAATTAATTTGTAGACTCGGGCCATTAGTTCATCGGCAGAACAGAAGTCTCCAGACCTCAAGGGTTTTAAAAAGGAAGTTCAATTCTTCCAGAGGTCACATGATAATTGGCCCACAATTACCAACTCCAACAATGGCACCGTCCCCTTTTTTTGATTTGGGTAACATTAGTAGTTTTTTTGCACTTTCCGAAATGGCAGCGGGTTTTTGGGGTGGACTATTTGGTGGATTTTTTGCTGGTTGGTTTACGAACCATTTTGAATCGAAGCGAAGAGTTAATGACAAAAGAGTTGAAAAATACTTTGAGCACAGAAATACCATTGTTCAACTAGAACAGGAGCTGACTCCTCTTCGTGTGAATATGTCAAGAAATCTAGCATCGATAACTGATGCTATTGAAAATACAAATGATGATAACGTCCGTTTTGTACTGAGATTTGATAAGTTATTCTTGAGCAGTGGTTTGGGCCTTAAACTTTTAAGTCTTGATTTGATAAATATGTATGCTGATCTTTATTCATCTGTCGAAAAACTCAATTCAGATATTGATTATGTATCGGGTATAGTGGCTGCGTTCAGAGAAGATCAAAAAGACAGAAAGGTTGATTTTTCTCTTATAAACTCATATAGAATATATCTACCGTATTTAAAAGATATCTGTGATGAGACGGATAAAAAATCACTTGAATTATTAGCTGTTAGTAAGGTGGCAGTTGGTGACGATAGTGATGAAATTAAAAACCTTTATATTAAAAACGGAAAGGAAATTCAATATTCTATTGATAAAACCTTACTCTCTCAAAGATGTGATGCTATTAGAGAAGAGGAGAACCCATCTTCTCATAAGAATGAAGATAAGCCGAAGTTTGTTTCACTATTTCTAGACTTTAAGAAGGTAATGGTTTGATGATAGATTAAAGTATGAAAGTATTAATTGAACCGTCGTGGAAGGAGGTGCTGGAACAGGAGTTTGAAAAGGATTATTTTGTGAAATTGGCAGAATTTGTGAAAGAGGAATATAAGACATCGACTGTATACCCTCCATCCAAATTTATATTTCGGGCATTTTGGGAAACACCGTTTGATAAGGTAAAAGTGGTAATTTTGGGACAAGACCCCTACCACGGTGACGGTGAGGCAAATGGATTGTGTTTTGCGGTTAACAATGGTGTTCGACTCCCACCATCGTTACAAAATATTTACAAAGAAATAAAAAGGGACTTAGGAACAAGCGGAGATGTTAGTCGGTGGGCAAAACAAGGAGTACTTTTACTAAACTCAACTTTAACGGTGAGAGCAAACACACCCGGATCACATCAAAAAAGAGGTTGGGAGGAATTTACTGACATGGTAATTAAAGTTTTGTCAGAAAAACGAGACAACTTAGTGTTTATACTATGGGGTAAATATGCCCAAGACAAGGGTAAAGTAATCGATGACACAAAACACTTAGTCCTAAAGTCGCCTCATCCGTCCCCTTTTGCGGCTCATAGCGGATTCTTTGGTTCGAAACCGTTTTCCCAAACTAATACTTATCTCATTTTTAACGGGAAAGAACCGATTGGGTGGTAGGAATTACAGTGGGAGGTGCTTGGTGGCAAAAAAAAAGGGGGGGGGGAGAGAATGGATGATATAATCGCCATATGATTGAGACAGCAGACAGAATAGTAATTAAACGTCCTGTTGGAGAGGGGAAGTTTGCTACACCAGAACCATTTACAATGGGTGAAGTATTACCGGCAGTACTGGGAAAACACGATGGACATAAAGGTAATGGTAGAGTAACTGGATATACTGATACTAATGATGGTATGGTTGGATTAGAAGCGAACGTGACTTGTGTAATGCCTGGATGCCGTAGGACGGCAATAGTTAGAGGGACAACTAGAACGGCATCTCATCAGGTATAACAATGTCTTCGACTGTTTCAACGGTCTTGTCGGGTAATTGTTCTACATTATTGGACTCTTGAGTTTTGGTAGGATACTCGGTACCAGAATTTGAATGTCTATCGGTGAAAGGAATAACTGTGTCGGCGACAATCTCACTAATATATTTTTTGGTACCATCTTTGGCATCGTAAGAGCGATTGTCAATACGACCGGAAACTGATACCTTCATCCCTTTTTTAAGAACACTAGCAGTATATTCGGCGGCTTTACCCCATTGAACGATATTGTGAAAAGTGGCGACATCTTCCCATTGATCACCTTTTTTAATTGAGCGATTGGTAGCGATACCAAAACTACAAACAGCCTGTCCACTTGGAGTGAATCTTAATTCTGGATCACGGGTAACGTTACCAGTAACGATTGCGATGTTGATTGAAAATGCCATGATCTATGATAGCATTAATTATGAAATTTAGTTTAAGACTGCTCTATTTATATCTATTCTCTTTTGTCGGTTTACTGGTGGTAGTGATCGGAGGAATACAAATGGTTAACCTCGGATTAAAAACTTTTATCCTAAAAGATGCTGATAGATATCCTATTTATTCAATGGGTGTAAAAGGTGAGCCAGGATATATGAGCATGGAAGAGCAAATGGCTCAACAGGACCAGCAAGTAAAACAACAGCGACAAAGCGAATTATCAAACTCTTTGGCAATGATTATAATCGGTACACCTCTGTACTTATATCACTGGAAAATAATTCAAAAGAATAGTTAAACGGTAAATTTACCGTTTTTGTAGATAACTAGTTTTTTACCATTGGTAAGATTGGCGGTGACAGTACGATTGGTAGTGGCGATAATATCGGTATGGATAACAGAATCATTGAAGCCTAATTTATCAAAGTCGGACGTGGACATCTTATTGATCTTACCTGGGTATGACTCAGGGAATGCCGCACCTAGGGCAAGATGGGTATTGCCGTATCTACCACTAAAATTCTCATCATAAAGAGTCTCGGCCATGAATTTGTTTATCCGAGAAAGACGTCGGTCTGTAAGAGAAAACTCACCCACTCTATCGGCATTCTTGGTAGCAATCATTTTCTTTAAAACGGCTTCACCTTTTGAAGCGGTAGCTTTAGTAACAAGACCGTTATTAAACTCTAAATAAATATCGCGAATTTCATTGCCATATCGATAAAGAGGAAGATTGAAAGAGATGTGTCCTTGAGTCCGACGATAATCAGGAGAAATAAAGATCTCAAATGAAGGAATATTGCGACCATCACCCCCTAACCATCGACGGTTTTTATCAAGACCAATCATCAAATCGGTATTGGTCGATATGATATTGAGCGAGTCAATATCAAGGGAATTGAGAGAAGCCCTAAGACGATGAATTTCATGGCCAATTGATTGCCATGTTTCAATAGGATCAGAGACATCAAGATAACAAGCTCTAATAACCTGCTCCCAACATGACTTAAGAGTAGTCTTGGCTTCTCGGGCCATAGCTGGAGTCGGATAAAGACCAAGAGTCCAGGTAAATTTCCCTAGATTTTCTTTTTTATTTCTCCAGTCTAAATATGGTTTTAGAGCAATATTCTTCTGCATAATCTTTTGAGGATCGACACCTTCAAGCTCGTGCAGATTTGTCTCGGCCAGAACAGTTATGAAGTGGTCGGCTTGCTCGACTTTACCTTTAAGGAATTTGGCAGGAAAAAAATCTAGTTGGTGATCGGAGGCAAGGTTGAAGAATTGATGTTCCATCTCATCGGGCAAATACTGAACAATAGGATGGCCCCCAGAAGTTAAGACTGCTTGATAAAGAGAAAGTAATAGTGGCTTGGCTGATTCGGGTACTTGGAGAAAAACCACTTCACCCTTTTTAATACCCTGCCCACTATTAAGTGCATAATTGACCAATACTTTGGCATAGTTATCTAAGATTTTTTGTGACGGCTGATAGCTCATGATTGATTATACTAAAAGCAAACATAAGGCATAAGCTTAGAAACTTGAAGACGAAGATGTGAAAGAGATGTTAGAGAAAATATGGGATGCTGTTGACGGAGAGAAATAATTTTTTGAACAGAGGTCGGGCCAAGACCGGGAACACGTAAAAGAGAATCGACGGTGGCACGATTTAGATTAACTGGATAATATTCTGGATGAGAATTTGCCCAAGCTGTTTTGGGATCAACAGAGTCTAAAAGATTTCCGAGCGAGTCAAAAGAAAGATCGGATGGAGTGAAGTTGTAGAAACGAAGGAGAAAGTCGGTTTGATAAAGACGGTTTTGACGAATCAATGGAGATGGCGGTAAATAAGCTAGTGGAGTGTCGGCGACTGGACGAAAAGAAGAATAAAAAACTCTTTTGAGACCAAATTGGGAGTAAAGAAGACTGGTAGTAGAAACTAAATCACGATCGGTCTCCCGACCAGCACCAACAATGAATTGGGTAGTCAGACTAGGGGTACGAAGACCATAAAACTTAACTTGACGGATTTGTTTGTTTATCTCAAAAAGAGTATGAAAAAATCCGTCTTTAAGGTTTTTGTCGGGAGAAAGACTGCTCAGGTCTGACTCTGTGGGAGACTCGATATTTAGAGAAATTCGTTGACTAACTTTAACGGCTTCACGAATAATAGAAGGAGAGCTGCCAGGCATTATCTTGAGGTGGACGTAACCTTGATAACGATAACGCTGACGAAGGATATGAACAGTGTCGAGGAGATTGGTCATGGTAGTGTCGGCATTGTTGACAATACCAGAAGATAGGAAAAGTCCATCGACTAACCGACGACGGAAGGCTGAGTCAAAAGCCGAAGCAACTTCATCGGAACTGGCAGTAGTCCTGGAACAATCACGATCACGACGAAAAGCGCAATAGTGACAATTGTTGCGACACTGATTGGTCTGAAGAACTTTAAACAAACGGCAAGAATGCCCATTGAATTGGGCATGGTAAACACCAGGAATATTGGTGGTTTGACCAAAGTCACGAGGTCCACAAGTATCGTATTGAGCACCAGGACCAAGAATAGACATCTTTTCGTATAAATCCATACGGGTAAAAACAAAGTTCAAAAGTAAAAAGTAAAAATAACTTTAAACTAAGAAAAAATTATACCCGAAGAAAAGCCGAAGTGTCAAGATTTTAGTCGTTAAAGATTTCGATGAGTTCGACTTCAAAAATCAAAGTAGAATTAGCAGGGATAACTCCAGGAATCTCACGAGAACCATAACCTAATTCTGGAGGTATAGTTAATTTTCTCTTACCACCGACTTTCATACCAACAACACCCTGATCCCAACCTTTAATAACATAACCAACACCAATTTGAACTTCAAATGGCTCTTTGCGGTCATAAGAACTGTCAAACTTTTGACCATTTTCCAGAGTTCCAAGATAGTGAATTAAGATATTGTCACCAGACTTGACTTCTGGGCCAGTACCAATTGTTATATCTTCGATTTTGAGTTGAGTATCTATTTGTGTCATTATCAGATTATACAGTTAAAATAACTAATGATGAAAATTAAATTAACTGATCTAAGAGTGGAAACTGGAGTAGGATTTGGCACTAGTGGTATACGTGATTTGGTAACAAAGTTAACCGATAA
>DDWP01000093.1 GCA_002345725.1 Candidatus Shapirobacteria bacterium UBA2283 | reverse complement strand
TTCACTTCACCCCAATTCAACGATCTCAAAAATAAAAAAAATGTTCTGGTAATTTTTTCCTGGGACGAAACACTTCGACAGGGGATAGATCTAAAACTACTTACTCCCATTAGCCCCATCGGCCAACACTCTACCTTCTATGCTTTCCAAAATTAATTTCATCACTTTAATTCCTTTACTCGCCATTCTCTTACTCTCTTTCTTTCTTAGAACATCTAATCTCAACAGCCTCCCCCCCAGCCTTTTCTCCGACGAAGTTGATGCCGGATACCAGGCCTATGTTTTCAACCAACGCCACACTGATTATTTTGGTAATCTGTTTCCCACCCATTTTCACTCCTTTTCAGACTGGCGTACTTCACTCCACATTTACACTATCGCCTTATTTCAACATTTTTTTGACTTAGAAACTTCTGTCCGCCTACCCTCAGCTATTTTTGGTGTTATCTCCACCCTAATTATTTATCTAATCACTAGGTCAAAAATCGCCGCTTTAGTTTTTGCCCTCTCCCCTTGGTCAATTCATTTTAGTCGTACTGGATTTGAAGTCTCCGGCATGATCACCACTATACTTCTAGGTATATATTTCTGGCAAAGACAAAAACTATTTTTATCTTCTTTCTTCTTTCTTATCTCCACATATTTCTACAGCACTTCAAAAGTCTTCATTGCTATAATTGGCCTCCTTATTCTGATTATTTGGCGTCAAGATATTGTTAAACTTGGTCTTAGAAAAATTTCCCTCCTCACCATCTTCTCTCTTTTAATTATGACTCCAATGCTAGTTGACACTATCAATCAAAAAAGTGGTTTTCGTTTCTCCTATATCAGTATATTTTCTGAGCCCCACAAAGCTGATTATGTTGACCAAATGAGGTACGAAGACATATATACCTCCCACCAAAACGAAATTGGAGTAGCTCCACCAGCCTCTTCATTTTTCTTCCACAACAAATATCAAATTGTCCTTGATAAATTTATCAATAACTATATTTCTTCTTTTTCCACTCAGTTTCTTATCCTCAACGGTGATGGTAATCTTCGCCATGGCTTTGGCAAACTAGGTCACATTTATGCCATAGATATCGTCTTATTACTAATAGGTATTTTCTATTCTTTTGCAAAAAAACCTATTAATAAATTATCTATTTTCTTCTTCTGGTTATTAATTCTCGCTCCGATCCCATTTTCACTCACCAGAGACAGCTCTTCCCCTCACGCCACCCGATTAATTCTCATGCTCCCCTCAATTGTCTTTTTCGTCTCCATTGGAATTAAACACATTTTCAAAAAACATCTCTTAACTATCCCGGTCATAATCATAATCTATGGTCTCTCTTTTAGTAACTTCTGGCATTACTACAATATCCACTACCCCCAATTATCAGCCCGCTCCTGGCACACTGGCATTAAAGAAACTCTTGAATTCACTAGTAATTATTCCGACTATCAAGTTTTTTATTCCAGTAAAGATGAGTCATTTTTACCTTTCTTTTTCTTCTACCGTCACTATTTACCAGCTCAAAATATCTCACCTGCTCAAAATCTTGCCGACTTCCAATCACCATATTTTTCCGGAAAATCTTTAGACAACCAAAACTTTTTTGGATTTATCCCATGGTCCCAGACTTTGTCTTTTCCTCAAAAATCTATTATCGTCATCCCCAAGTCAGAGTTTGCCGCTGTCCCAGCAGATCGTTTTGATACTATCAAAACCATCGATAAAAGATATATCGAACAAGAAGAGTTTATTATTCTAAAGCCTCGTGAAAAATAAATTAGTCATCATCATTATCTTCCTGCTCGGATTAATCGGTTCCTATCGATTTTTTCGCACCGGCTATCCTTCAATGCAAGATGATATGCACGTTTTTCGCCTCCAGCAGTACACTCAATGTATCGAAGATCACCAAGTTCCCTGTCGTCGAATCTCCGAAGGGGGATTTGGTTATGGTTATCCACTCTTCAACTTCTATTCTCCTTTACCTTATAGTCTAGGTCATCTATTTCATTCTGTCGGATTCTCTTATCTTGACAGTGTTAAGCTGGTTTTTATACTAACTTCCTTTATCCGTCCTATCGGTATGTTTCTCTTCTCAAGATTATTTTTTGGTAGTGCTGGAGGCCTGATTTCCGCTGTTATTTTTTCTCTAGCCCCCTATCAAGCACTCAACAGTTACGTCCGTGGCTCCATCGCTGAAAACCTAGCTTTATCACTTGTTCCTTTTATTTTCTGGACGATCAAAAGCAGTCGTTACCGACTTCTTTCATTCTTTATTCTTCTCCTCTCTCTTAGTCACAACCTCACCTTACTCTACACTTCCCCATTAATTCTTCTTTTTCTAATCCAACAAAAAAAACTAAAGTCAGGATTGCCCTACCTAATACTTGGCTATCTTATGTCCTCCTTTTTTCTCCTGCCTGCCTTTTTTGAAAAAAGCTACACCAATGTCAAGACTATGACCCAAGATTATTTTGACTTCCATCTTCATTACACTACTCTTAAACAACTTTTCCTCTCTCGTTTCTGGGGTTTTGGTGGCTCAGTTTGGGGTGAAGACGATGGCATGTCTTTTCAAATTGGTTACCTTCAATGGATTATTCCATTCTTAACTATGGTTCTATTGTTAGTTAAAAGAAAGTTAGCTACTCATAAATTAATTGTTTTTACTTTTTTACTCGGATTATTTTCTCTATTTCTCACTCACAACAAATCTACTTTTATTTGGGAAAATATTTCCTTCCTTTCTTATTATCAATTTCCTTGGCGTTTTCTTGGTCTAGCTACAATTTGTTTTGCTTTTGTCTCAGGAAGTATAACCAAACTTATCTCTCCCAAGATAATTTATCTAATAATTCCTCTAGCCCTTATTTTAAATCTCAATTACTTCAAAGAAGATATCTGGTATTCATCACTCACTGACTCAGAAAAACTCTCTCCTCAAAATATAATCGCCCAAAGTGGAGCTGGATTACGTGATTATTGGCCCAACTCTGGTAACCTCTTCCCCAATGAATATGCCTCCGACCCAGTATTTACCCTAGGTAATGGCGAAATTACCTCTTTTTACAAAAACAGTCTCGGTATATCTGGACAAATTAACATATATTCACCTAAGGCTACTGTAACTATGCCCATAGTCTATTTTCCCAATTTCACTCTAATAGTAGACGGCCAAACATACCCATTTTTTGTTGATAAAAATCTTGGACTAATAAATATCGAATTTACTCAAGGCACCCATTCTTTCAGTCTAAACTTTACCAACACCCCTCTTCGAACAATTTCCAATATAATATCATTACTGTCTTTTACTTTATTCGTCTATCTCTTAAGACCAAAAAAAGATGCTTAAACTAAAACTACTAATTATTCCTATACTCCTCATAGCTTTCCTGCTTCGTGGTTATGGTATCAGCCACACACCCTCTCTCAACCCTGACGAAGCCGCTTTAGGTTACAACGCCTACTCACTACTAGAAACTGGCAAAGATGAGCATGGTAACCCTTGGCCTATTCACTTCAAATCTTTTGGCGATTTCAAACCAGGCGGCTATGTCTACCTAGCCATGCCCTTTGTCAAAGTTCTTGGACTAAATCCTCTAGCCGTCCGCCTCCCCAACTTAATTTTGTCAGTTCTGACAGTCTTCATCCTGTATAAATTAGTCCTTCTTCTTTCTAAGTCTAGCGTTCTAGCGCTCTATAGCTCTAGTGTTCTAGTCATTTCCCCTTGGCACATTCACTTCTCTCGTGGAGCCTGGGAATCTTCCGCCGCCCTATTTTTTATCGTTCTTGGTATTTACTGGTTTTATCAAAAAAAATTCAACTACTTTTTATTACCTTTTATCGCTTCTCTCTACATTTATCACTCTGCCCGCCTCATTGCCCCTTTACTAGTTTTATTTTTATTTATTACCAATTACAAGTTACTGATTACCAATTACAAAAAATTATTACTTCCAATCATAATTGCCTTTTTATTAACCATCCCTGTCCTTGTCTCATTCTTAAATAACGGTGGAGCCGCTCGCTTTGGTGGAGTCGGTCTGACTGCCGACTATGGCCCTATGTCCCGTTCTGAAGAGCTTCTAAACCAACACGGCAACGTCAAACTTATTAATCGTATCACTCACAATCGACGCGTTCTCTATACTCTCTCATGGGCCCAAAAATATACTTCTCACTTTGACCTCAACTTTCTTTTTATCAATGGCGACGAAGTTCCCCGTTCCCGCTCTCCCGAAATGGGCCAACTCTATCTCATCGAACTCCCTCTTTTGATCCTTGGTCTTGTATTTTTAATTAAATCTAAACTTTTGACTTTTAGACTTTTGACTTTTTACTTTTTATTTATTGCTCCCATTGCCTCATCGCTCACATTCCAAGCACCCTCCGCCCTTCGTGCTTTACCTATGGTCATTCCCTTATCCATTCTTACCGCCTCCGGTATCTATTATTTATCAACTCTTATTCATAAAACATACTTCATAAATCTTATTTCAGTGTTTTTGGTTATTGGTTATTTGTATTCAACTGCTTATTTTCTCAATTCCTATTTCATTCATGCTCCTCAAAGATATCCTTTTGCCTGGAATAGGGGATTTGACCTTATTGTTCCTCATATCGAATCACAAAAACAAAAATATCAAAACATTTATCTTACCAATAAATACGATCAACCCTACATCCTTTATCTTTTCTTTAGTAAATACGACCCTACTAAAATCCAAAATCAAATTCAGCTAACCAAGCCCGATAGGTTTGGTTTCTCAACAGTCGAGAAAATCGACAACATAACTTTTTACATCCCCGAAAAAATTCCTGTAAATTCTTTAGTTATTGATTCGTCTGATTTCCAATTAACCCGACAAAGCTTTAAAATATATGAAAAATAATATGAAAATATCCATTGCCATTGCTACTTATAACGAACAAGAAAATATAACCCGTTGTCTTGAAGCCGTCGATTCTTTTGCCAGCGAAATAATTATTGTTGATGGTCAGTCGTCTGACGACACTGTCTCTCTCGCCAAAAAGTTCAAAAAGGTCAAAGTCATCTCCACTACCAACAAACCCATCTTTCATATCAACAAACAAATGGCTATAGAAGCCTGCTCTTCCGACTGGATACTCCAGCTTGATGCCGACGAAGTTGTTACCCAGGAACTACAAAGAGAAATCATCAGTACTATCGAAAGTAATCCGACAGAAAACGGTTTCTGGATCAACCGCAAAAATTTTTTCTTAGGCAAATTCCTTACTAAAGGAGGTATTTACCCCGACGCCACTATCCGGCTGTATCGCAACGGCAAAGGCAAGCTACCCTGTCTCGATGTCCACGAACAAGCTAGTATCGACGGTAACATTGGCCATCTTACCCAAGACTTACTTCATTTCTCCGATCCAAATTTCTCCCGATATCTATTAAGAAGTGACCGTTACACTTCTCTACTAGCCTCACAATTGCTTCAAGAGGGTGTCACTGTCACCAAGATAAATTTTATTCGCTATTTCGTTGTCAAACCAATTTCTTGGTTTGTCTTAGCCTATTTCCGCCATCGCGGTTATGTTGATGGTTTTCCTGGATTTGTATTTGCTTGGTATTCTGCCTTACGTTTTCCCATTGCCTATATTAAGCTTTATGAAAAACAAAAGAATTAAAATTGCTATCGATACTTCTCCTCTTAATGATGGCAATGCTCTGCGTGGAGTTGGTTTCTACACCAAACATTTAGTCGATGCTCTCCAACATGAAGTTAAAGTCAATCCTGATTATCAAAACTTCCAAATAGACTTAATTGTAAATTCTAAATTAAAAATTGAAAATTACGATCTCGTCCATTACCCCTACTTCGACCCCTTTAAACTAACCCTCCCTCTAAAAAAGATCCCCACTATCATCACCATCCACGACATTATCGAACGTCAATTCAAACAACATTATCCTGTTGGCATCAAAGGTGAAATAAAATGGTTAATTCAGCGTTTCCTTGCCCAACAAGCTAACCATATTATCACCGTGTCTCACTATTCCAAGCATCTTATTAGCGAATACCTCAACTATCCTGTCGACAGAATATTTGTCACTTACGAAGCAGCTGATTCAATTTTTCGACCCATAAAAAAACCTATCAACAAATACAACCTACCTCAGAAATTTGTCCTTTATGTCGGTGATATTAATTGGAACAAAAATGTCCCTTCTCTCGTTAAAGCTTGTCTTCAATTAAAATATCCCTTAGTTATCGTTGGCTCATCTGCTGTAAAAGAAGTCCCCATTCATCCCTGGACTCAGGACATCCATTGGCTCCAATCAATTAAATCTCCATTAATTAGTTGTCTCGGTTTTGTCAAAGACGAAGATCTTCCCCATATCTATAATCTTGCCACTATCTACTGTCAACCATCTTTTGCTGAAGGTTTTGGTCTACCTGTTGTTGAAGCCATGAGTTGTGGCACTCCAGTTATTTATAGTCATGAAACATCTCTACCCGAAGTTATGGATTTCAATGGACATTTCTTCGACCCCTACAGCAAAAACGGTTTAAATAGAGCTCTTCAAGAAGTTTGGAGCGACTCCAGTCTGCAACAAGAATATCGTACCAAAGGTCTAGCTCGTTCCAAAACTTTCTCCTGGCAACAGACTGCCATCCAGACTCTCTATCTTTACAAACTCACTCTACTAGATGAAAAAACGTCCTAATTTTTTATCGGTTATTGTCCCTGTATACCGTCAGGAAAAAACCATCAAAAAAGACCTCGAGCAGATAATTACTAGCCTCAGTCAGCTTCGCTATGACTTTGAATTAATTGTCGTGGTTGATGGTATCTCTATTGATAAATCCTACCGCATAGCCAAAAGCATAAAAAACAACCATCTCAAAGTTATTGGCTATCGCCACAACCGTGGTAAAGGCTACGCTGTCCGTTTTGGTATGGCCCACACTAAAGGCAATTATGTCGCTTTTATTGATGCCGGCATGGAGATCGACCCCAATGGTGTCTCGATGATTCTCGAACATATGGAGTGGTATGAGGCCGATATTATCGTTGCCTCCAAAAGGCACCCCGCCTCCATTGTCAAATATCCTTTTGAAAGAAAAATTATTAGCCTCGGAGCTCAGATAATTTCTCGAGTTCTTCTCGGCCTAAAAGTTAGAGATACTCAGGCCGGTCTTAAGATATTTAAAAGAAAAGTCCTAATTAAAGTTCTTCCTCGACTACTAGTCAAAAGCTACGCCTTCGACCTTGAAATACTCTCAGTCGCCAACCACCTTGGTTTTACTCGAATATTCGAAGCACCAATTAAACTTAATTATGTTTTCGATAGCCTAACTCACGCTTCTGGACTTAAAATAATTTATCGTTCTCTCATCGATGCCCTGGCTGTATTTTACAGGCTTCGCATAATCCACTATTATGATGACAAAAATAAACGTAAGTGGGTTTACGATAAAGAGCTTGATATGAGAATTAACACTGGATAATATGAACAACAAAACACCTCTTTTCTCCATTATTATTCCTGTCAGAATCCCCACCAACTATCTCAAAGAAACCATATCTCACCTCAAACAACAATCATATACAAATTTTGAAATCATAATTATTACCGACAAAATATCCGGTAATGTCAGCCCAGCTATCAAAAGAAATCTCGGAGCCAAAAAAGCTAGAGGCACATATCTTGCCTTTCTTGACGACGATTCCTATCCTTCACCCAACTGGCTTCAACAGGCCTCAAAATTATTTACTCCCAATATATCTGCTGTCTGCGGACCCTGTCTCACTCCGCCATCAGACAACATTCGCCAACAAGCTTCCGGCCTAGTCTGGTCTTCATTTCTTGGCAGTGGGGGAGCCGGTACTTACCGTAATTCTATTAGCAGTCAACGTTTTGTCGATGATTTTCCTTCAGTCAATCTTATAGTTAAAAAATCTGACTTTATAAAAATTAAAGGTTTCGACACTCATCATTGGCCAGGGGAAGATACTATTCTTTGTGCCAACCTTGTCTACAAGCTCAACAAAAAAATACTTTACCATCCTGACCTTATTGTCTACCACCATCGTCGGCCCGTCGTTATTCCCCATCTCCAACAAATTACTCGCTACGCTCTTCATCGCGGCAACTTCGCTCGTATATATCCAAAAACAAGCCTAAGAATAGGTTATATCGTCCCCAGTCTATTTGTTATCTATCTACCATTTTCTATTCTATTTCCTCTCCCTCTCTATTTATATCTCTTCCTTCTACTTATCACCTTTCTCAGTTTCTTAAAAAATAATCGCCCTATCATCTCTCTTTTAGCTACCATTACCATACCTTGCACCCACGTCTACTACGGTGTACTCTTTATTATTGGTTTTTTCACAAAAAACTTAGATTTTTCACCACACAAGACAAATGAAAAAGGATATATCGGCGGCTAACAAAAAAATAATTCTTTTTTTTCCCTCACCCACTCCTCTAGAAAGAAAGTGGAAAGGGACACCTCTAGCCCTTCTAGCTATCTCCAGAACTTTAGATCAACAAGGTTACGATATTAAGATCTTTGCTAATTATCTTCAACCAGACTATCTTAAACAAATCCTCAAAACAGGGGAAGGCTCGGTCTGTCTTGGTATCAGTGCTATGACTGGTTTTCAGATCAAGGATGGTCTTCGTATTGCCAAAGCTTTCAAGAAGAAATATCCTCATATCCCCATAGTCTGGGGTGGCTGGCACCCTTCTATTCTGCCTCTTGAAACAATCAAAAACCCCTATGTAGATATCATCGTCAAAGGTCAAGGTGACGTTACTTTTACCGAATTAGTTCATGCCCTAGAAAATAAATCAGACCTCAAAGATATTCCTGGCTTAGTCTACAAATCAAAAAACAAAATAATATCTACCCCCGACCGAGGTCAGACAGATCTGTCTCGTCTCCCTCCATTACCTTATCATCTCGTCGATATGGAAAAATGTCACCAGACCACCGAATACGGTCTCAAGACAGCCCACTACATCTCTAGTTATGGCTGTCCTCATCGTTGTGGTTTTTGTGTCGAACAAATAGTTAACAAAAGAACCTGGAGTCCTGTTCCATCTAAAATTGTTCTATCAGAATGGCGACACTTAGTAAAAAAATACCATGTCGATTCAATTGCCGTTTACGATAGTAATTTTTTTGTGGACGAAAAAAGAGTTAGAGAAATTTGTCAGGGAATACTCAAATATAAAATTCCCATCAAATGGGGTAACGCCAACGGTCGTGTTGGCCAATTAAGTCGCTACCAAGAAAGTACCTGGAAATTAATGAAAAAATCAGGCTGCACCATGATTCTCACCGGTGCCGAATCCGGCTCTCAAGCAGCTTTAGACATGATTAGTAAAGATATGAATGTTAAAGAAATTATTAAGTTTACTCGTCTCTGTCACAAGTATAAAATAAAAATTCTTTACTCATTTTTAGTCGGACTACCTTGGTCAAAAGATTCGACAGAGAACAACAAGTTTGTTGCTTCCGAATACCAAGCCACTCTCGGACTGATTGATAAGCTTCTAAAAATTTGTAACCGCAATCGTTATACCTATTATGTTTTCCTACCTTACCCCGGAGCTCCACTTTACGACCGAGCTGTCAAACTTGGCCTCAAAACACCCAAGAGTCTCGTTGGTTGGAGTACTTACCTCATGTCTCCAGAAAATGCCTTCCAAGAAACCATTCGTCAAAAATGGATCAGCCACGCCGACGCCCAACTTACTGCCATGCTCACTCAATATATTTTTGGAATTATGGATCGTGATACTTACACCATGCTTTACCCCCGCCTAAACAACATCTTCACTCGAGCCATTTTTACTTTTAGTTATTATGTTGCTCTGCTTTTAGTTAGCATCCGCTGGAAACTAAAATTCTTTCTTTTCCCCGTTGATTACTGGATTTTTTCTCTAGTTCATCGCTATGCCGGCATATTCTAAGATTTCCATTGTTATCCCAGTCCTCAATTCAGGCAATGTTTTAAAAAATTGTCTACAATCAATTCGCTCTCAAAACTATCCCCAAGACAGAGTTGAAATACTTATTCTCGATGGCGGATCTATCGATGAAACTTTATCTATAGCTAAAAAGTTTTCCTGCAAAATTTTTCAAAACCCCTTAAAAACCGCCGAAGCTGGTAAGGCTGTCGGAGTTAAATCTGCCACCGGCCAATACATTATTTTCATCGATTCTGACAACATCCTCCCTCAAAATAATTGGCTCACTCTAATGCTATCTCCATTTTCAACTTCCCCAGAAATTATTGGGGCCGAACCAATTGAATTTACCTATCGACGCGATGCTGGTTTTATTGAACGTTACTCGGCTCTTTTAGGCGCCAATGATCCTTACGCTTATTTTCTTGGCAACTACGATCGTCAAAGTACCCTAAGTGGCAAATGGACCGGTCTTGACATCCCCACCACCGAATTTGACAACTATTTACTAATTACCCTCCACCCCAAAAAAACTATCCCCACTATCGGAGCCAACGGAACCGTCTTCAGATCAGAATTCTTAAAAAACAATTTTAATGGCGATTATCTTTTTGATATTGACATTATCACTACTGCCCTCAACGCAACCTCAAAGCCAATTTACTTTGCCAAAGTCAAAATTGGTATTATCCACACCTACTGTGAATCGTCTATTTCCAAGTTCATCAAAAAACAATCACGACGTATCAAAGATATTTATTTTTACAAAAAAATTCGCACCTACCAATGGCAACCGCCACTCGATAATAAAAATATACTCTTCGCTATTTATTCTCTTCTTTTTTTTCCGGCTCTATTCAAATCGATCCAGGGTTATTTTAAGCTTCGCGATATTGCTTGGTTTTTTCACCCTTTTGCTTGCCTCATCACCACCTTTATCTACTCTTTTTATACGCTACTTCATCTTTTAGGTTTTAAGATATCTCAAGACAGACAAAAATGGCACCAATAAAAACCATACTCCACATTACTCCATTTTTCTCACCCAATATTGGTGGTGTTGAGACCCATCTTACCGACTTAATTAACGAACTAGATAAGCAAAACTATCGCAACATTGTCCTTACCTATTCTCCATTATCAACCAAGACCAGCTATCAAGCGACAGAAAAAATAGGCAACAATTCCCTCGTCCATCGTTTTAGATGGTTTGGTGGCAATATTTTTCACCGACTTGAAAAATTACCATTATTAAACTTACTTTATATTACCCCCTACTTATTATTACGATCACTGCTTTTCCGACCTCAAAAAATTGATACTATTCATTCTCACGGAATTAATGGAGCAATTATTGGTATCTTTCTCAAAAGAATATTCAATATCAAAAAACATATAGTCAGCATCTATTCGACCTATGACAACGTCCCTCTCAACTCTCTCTCTACTAAAATTTTAGTAAAAATATTAAACCATACTGATATGGTACTCACCCAATCCGACAGTTCTATGGTTCAACTTAAAAAATTAGCCATCAAAAATGTCTCTCGTTATTATCACTGGGTAGATCTTAACAATTTTCAACCAAAAAAAAATAATCATCAATTCTCCGTTCTTTTTGTCGGTCGCATGATACCAGCCAAAAATGTTTTGCTATTATCAATAGTAGCTCAACGCCTTCCTCAAATTAAATTCACTTTTATCGGTACCGGCCCAGACTATGCCAAAATCCCTCAACTTAAAAATATAACCCTTCTGGGTGATGTCAAATACTCACAATTAAATCAATATTATCAATCATCATCATTACTCTGCGTACCATCAAAATATCATGAAGGGTGGGGGAGAATCATTGCCGAATCAGTCGCTTGTGGTACACCTGTTATTAGTAGTAACCTTGGCGGCACCATCGAAGCTGCCGACAAATCAGTTGCCATTTTTATCACCCCGACTGTCTCTAATTTCACCAAAGCAATTGAAAAGCTTTACACCAACAAAAAAATATATGATCAACTAAAAGATAACTGTCGCCCCTATGCCTTAAAACATTATTCCAAAAAAAATCTCTCTTACATCACTCACCACTATTAAGCACGATACAATTTGTCTTTCTGCCAGTTCTTTATATTATTCTTAATATAATATTTAATCGTATTTAACCTTTTATTGTCTTTAATAACTTCATCATAATATCTGTCTTGCCAAACAAAATATAACTTTTGCTGGTTACATTTTCTTTTGACTGACGATTTTAATTGCTTAATCACGTTAGGGACAACCTGATTAGATTTTTTGCTTAATCTTGAATAATAGTCCGGATGGTTTTTATGACCCAAATTTATCAACGTGATTTTTCGATTATCTTGTAGAGACGCACGATCGTGCGTCTCTACATGGAATAGAATATGTACGTGATTTGGCATAACTACAGACTCTATCAACCGAACGTCTGGAAAATGTTTCGAAATTTCATTTATACAATTCACACATATCTCACCCGCCACTTTGTAAATCATCTTCCCGTCCATTATCTTTCCAAAGAAATTGTTCTGATATCGTGTACAAATAGTTATAAAATAAATCCCTTTACCAGAATAATTCCACCCTGCTAACCTAGATGACTCGATTTTGAATCTTTCAGCAAATCTAACCACAAATAAATTATAGAACATCTCTCCTACCGTTCTATCGCCCTAATCCTATCCCTCATCAATTGCATATAATCCTTAGCTCGCACCTTTTCTTTTTCCAATATATATTCTTTTCCCACTCGGCTATTTTTTACCAGGTCCACCATCTCCTCTATCAAATCGTCAATCCAAATAAATTTTATCCATCTCTCTCTATCACCCAAGCGCGACATCAAACCTCCTGGCACTCCTCCAGTCAACAATCTTCTCCACCAGACCATCTTTTCTTTTAAATCCACC
The DNA here is from genome assembly GCA_002345725.1 of Candidatus Shapirobacteria bacterium UBA2283. GTDB lineage: Bacteria > Patescibacteriota > Microgenomatia > UBA12405 > UBA12405 > UBA2283. The sequence continues at coordinate 16,544 of DDWP01000093.1, read as the reverse complement.
ACAATACTCGGGTAGACCACCACCCAAGGCAGATCACTTTTCTTAACTAACTTTAGGGCCTCTCTCTTGCTTGTCACATAAAAATTCTTTGTCTCGTTTTTGTCAAACACCATCACCGTCGACACATACAAAAACTTTTTAATTCTCGACCCTTTCAATGCTCTCATTATTGCCTGAGTTCCCTTAACATTAACTCGATAAAATTCATCTTCCTTTTTATCAAGCACATTTTGATATGCCACCAAATGGTAAACATAATCACAACTCCTCATTTCTTTTTTATATTTAGCCACTTCCAATATATCTACCCCCGGCCTTTTTAGTGTCAACACATCATACCCTGACTTCCTTAAAGCCAAAACTAGTTTTGATCCAATCTTTCCCCCGGCTCCAGTTACAAAAATTTTTTTATTTTTCACACTCATAATAAAAGCTTAGTTTTTCATGAATCTTCAAATCAAGTTTACTAATATCTGGTACTTTCCCCTTACCACCAGAAAGTAACTTTATATTTTTAAAACCAACCTCAACTAAAATTTTTCTAAATGTTTTTTTATCATACATCCACTCATGTCCTCGAATAAAAATATTCGACCATCTTTTTTCATCCTTGTTATATCCATAAAATTCCCGACAAAACTGGTCTGAATTAGAATAACTACTTATTAATTTTAAAAGATCTGGTAGAACAATTCTCATCACCCCATTCTTCTTCATCACCCGATAACACTCATGTAGTAAAGTCACCGTTTCTGACTTTTCAAAGTGTTCAAGCACATGTGAACAATATATATAATTTACACTATCATCTTCCTGAGGTATTCCTTTTCTTATATCAACTAATTCAATTTCTGGCCATTTTGCCATGTAACTTTTATCTAGTAGTCCCAGCTTAACCAATCCATCCCTTATCCAATAAATTTTGGAAAGTAAAGGCAACACCCCCCAATCATAATTCGACCAACCGTTTATTCCCGTCGGTCCACTACCTAAATTAACTTTAATTACTCTTTTTGCCATAATATAAGTTAATATAACAGAAGTGAAAGCAAAAAAGTTAATTGTTATCTCCAACAACAATCTTGGTTTTGGTAAAAGTGGGGGAGATACTATCTCCATCAACCTGATTAAGTATTGGCAACAATATCTAGAAGTGTCCATCATGGGGTCTGCTGAAGCTCTCGACTTGTTCAAACGCCACCAAGCATTAACCAAAGAATATTTTCAAATCGACAATGCATTTCCCTTACCAAAAATAAATACCCTCCGTCTATTTATCAATCAAATCCGTCGTTTTATTATCGCCAAATTATTTTTCTTTCGTCATTTTCAAGAGCTCAAAAAATTTGACTATGTCTACACCGTTTCCGACTTTTATCCCGACTTTATCATCGGTCTACTTTATAAAATCTTCCACCCCAGTACAACTTGGATTGCTGGCTATTATTTGGTCGCCCCTTATCCCTGGGATAAAAATTCTCCCTACAATGTTAACCACCAAACTATCCGTGGTTGGATATATTATCTTGGACAGATTCCTTCTCTGTTCCTGGTCAAACATTTTGCCGATTATGTCTTTGTCACTTCCGACCCAGATATAAAATACTTTCCTAAATGTCCAGCATTTATTATCCAAGGTGGAGTCGACCAAGTAACCCAGCCCCTCAACAAAAAATCTCGTCAATACGACGCCGTTTATCTCGGTCGTTTTCACTCTCAAAAAGGCGTCATCGAGCTTATTTCTATCTGGCGCTTAGTATTAAAACAGCTACCCCAAGCCAAATTAATTATGATTGGTAACGGTGAGTTAGAAGAAAAAGTCAAACAACTTATCAAAAAATACAAAATTAATAAAAACATAAAATTAGTTGGCTTTAAAGACGGATCAGAAAAAACATCCATCTTTCAAGACAGTAAAATAGTTGTTCATCCAGCCATCTATGACAGTGGGGGAATGGCCGCTGCCGAGGCTATGGCCTGGGGCCTACCAGGAGTCTCATTTGACCTCCTAGCTCTCAAGACTTACTATCCCTACGGCATGGTCAAGTCCACCCCCGGTGACCTCCAAAACTTTGCCGACAATATCATCCGTCTTCTTACCGATCAGCCACATTATCAACAGATATCAAAAGAAGCCCTTAAACTAATCAAAGATAAATGGAGCTGGTCATATCGTTTCCAAAAAATGCAACAATCCATATTCAAATAGTATGATCCACTGCCGCCTCTGCCGTAGTCAACACACACAACGGTCATTTACCGCTCCAAATAATCATGGCCGAATTCGTATTGACAATACTCAATATAATTTATATTACTGTAAAAATTGCACTTCTTATTTTCTTAACCTTAAAACCTCCTCTCAATACTACCAACAAGCTTACCAAGGCAGTTATTACCCCTCACCTTCAAAATTCATCAGCTTCCTCAATCACATTTCCTTTATTCTCAAAAGAATCCACATCGAGACTTTGCTTGGTTTTCCCAATCATATAAAAATTCTTGACATCGGCTGTGGCCCCGGAGAATTTCTCTCCCACCTGCCTTCACAATACAGTAAACACGGTCTAGAGATAAATAAAAAAGCTGCTCGCATCGCCTCCAAAAGAGGTATTAAAATGTTTACCTCCGACATTCAAAAAAGTTCTCTTCCCGCCAATTATTACGACTGTATTACTCTCTGGCACTCCCTCGAGCATTTCGACTCACCTCAGACAGTTCTTAATAAAATCTACCACTCCCTTCGCCCTGGTGGTCTGATTATTATGAATACTCCAAATTCCAGCAGTCTTGGCTTTCGTCTTGGTAGACAAGATTATTTTCATCTCGACGCCCCCAGGCATCTTTATCTCCCTAACCCCACTAGCCTAAAGCTCGCCCTTACCGGTTCAGGTTTTCATACTATTAAAAGCACACCTCAAATATTTGAATATCCTCTCGATCTCTTCTGGTCTGTCAGACAACACCCTTGGAGAGCAATCATTTATCTCTTTTACCCTTTTCTTAAACTATTTAGTTCAGAGACTATTACCACTACCGCTTTCAAATAACTTCATTTGTTTTAGCGCATCTTCAGCCAGAGTGTAGCCAGGATACATTCTCAGTATCTCTTCAAGTAATAGTTTTGCCTTATCATTCTGACCACTTTGCGACAGGACTATTGCCAACACATACCCTGCTTGTGGATTATTTGGCTGAATCTTTAGAGCCGCTTGAGCATGTTCCAAAGCTAGATCCAACTTCTTTTCTGTTAGGTCAATTTGTACCAAGCTTAAATATGTTTGGTACAAAGCTGGTGAATAAAACAATGCCGTGTTATAACTATCCCGAGCCAAATCTAGTCTACCAATTTTATAAAAAATATTGGCTCTATTATGAAAGGCATCAGCGTAGTTTGGTTTTACTACAGTCGACTGTGTAAATCCCTTAATTGAATTTTCATATTGACCAAGCTTGTCATAATCATCACCAATATTGTTCCACGCATTATGAGAATTTGGCGACACTTGGCAAGTATTTACCCACAATTTATGATTTGTCTGCCAATCACTATTTCTCATCACCACTCGGACACTCGAGTAAGCCACCACCACTCCTAACAATATTGGCATTAACAATTTATATCTTCGACCAATATCCGCCAGTATCAATCCCACAAATAAGCACCACCCTAACGACCCGAGAAACATATATCTCTCTGCCACCAACCAGCTAACCTTAACTGGCATTATCGATGGCAACACTCCCGCCATTATAAAAGCCAGAGCAAAAAAGTATGGTCTGTTTTTAAAAAAGAAATAAATTGTCGCCACTATATAAGTCAACAATATCGCCCAATTGAGCCACACCGGGAAAGTGTACATCGTATGATAAAGCGTTAGATCAGTGGGGAACCACAACATTTGCAAATACTTCGATACTCCCGTAGGATACTGGAAAAATGGATTATAAAATATACTCTCCGAAGCATTATAACCACCATTAACCACGCCTATTCTGGCAATTATATATGGCCAGGCCAATATTACTCCAACGATAGCTAAGCCAATAAAATAAGGCCACATTTTAAATATCCGATTATTTTTTAGATCCACCTTTCGTACCAGTAGGTACAAAGCAATTATCAAAAATAATGAGAACGGTCGTGGCTTATCATTCAAAAAATTGAGTATAAAAGACCCAATCGCCACCAATAAGTAAAGCCACCTCTTTGTCTCCGAATACTTTATTAAAGCCAACATCGAGACAAAAGTATAAAAAGCGATAATCAAGTAACCCTTACCCGATATCCACGACACCGCCTCCACATGGATTGGGTGAACTGCAAAAATAATCATCGTTACCATCGCTACCTTCTTACCAAACAAATTATCGATAAACACAAAAGCCAACCAACAAGTCGCGATATAAAGTACAGTGTTAAATAAATGATAGGGGAGGGGAAATACTCCAAAAATCTTGGCAATCATCGCATGGATAAAATAAGTTGTCCCTCCGCTAGTAAATGCGTATTTCCAAGTAGCGATGTCTGGATTATGCAATATTGTGGCATAATCATCCGACACAAAATCCCCATTTAAAGAATTCAAGTAAATAAGAGTAATCACTATCGACATTACGGCGAGAAACACCCAATTCTCCTTAATCGTCTGCCACACCTCTAATGGCTTAAAAGCCCATTTTTGCTCCATCGCCACTTCCACCAAAGCCTCCATCTTCCGTAACTTTTTTAGTTTCCTTTGCGACATAAATTCATTGTAGCAAAGACCTTGGCCAACTTCGATACAGAATGTCTTAAACGAAAATTACTTTTATCAATAGTCGCCACATCCATCACTAATGTTTCATAGTCGTAGCTTTGTTTTTCGGACAATCTAATTGGATACGAATGCTCCATTTCATAATTTTGCATTGTCTTCTCAAAAGACTTTCCCTTAAGCTTATTAATATCCGCCATGATCACCTGATCCACTGGCTTTTTATCACCCAAGTATCGAGCAAATATCTTAACATAATCATCTTGAGTATAACCATCATTTTCATTGGCCACCGACATTAAATTAGTCATTAGTATCTTTTTAGCTTTAGACTTTTTATACGTCTCACTTACTCCCTTTGGCAATATAGTTGTTATTAAGCTCCCATACATACTTCCCGGACAAAGTATTATTACCTTAGCTCTCTCTAGTGCCTGTAAAGCATCTTCGTTGGCGGGCACTTCTGGAGTTAACCATACCTTTGACACTTTATCAAAAGACATTCTCAGATTGTCCAAATGATGTTCTCCACAATACTTGGCCCCACTAATAGTTTCAAAACAGACATCAGTTGGCACTAGGGACACTGGCACCACACTCCCATTAATTTTTGCTCCAGTCAAATGACTAAACAAATTATCAACATCCGACAAATTACCCGCCTTTTCCGACATAAATTGAAAAAATATATTACCAAAGTTGCGTCCTCTTCCATCTCTAAACCTCAACATTTCTACCCAATCAGCTTTTTGTTTACCATCTGTCCACAAAGATATAAGTGATCTCCAATAATCAGAGAAAGCCAGTATCCTACCTCTTTCATCAGTTCTCATTCTGCCAGTATCACCACCACTGTCAAAAGTAGTCACCACCGAATCAACATGTTTGTAGCCAGCTTTTAATAAGGCTTCATTAATTACCGGCATCCCAGTTCCACCACCAATCGTGCATATTGTACTATTGATCATAATCCTATTATACTATCGTCAATGCAAGAACTATTTAAGGAAATTGCCAGTATCGTCAAATGGCGCGAATTACTCTGGCAAATGGTTGGACGCGAAGTCAAAGCCCGCTACAAACAATCAGTCTTAGGTTATTTTTGGGTTATTCTCAATCCGCTCGCTCAGATGTTAGTTATGTCTTTTGCCTTTTCAATTATTCTACGTATTCCCACCAATGCTTCATCTCATATTCCCTATTCCATCTTCCTTTTTGTCGGGCTTTTGCCCTGGACTCTCTTTTCCAATTCACTCGGTTCAGCCAGTGCTTCTTTAGTCGGCTCAGCCTCACTTATCACCAAGGTATATTTTCCCAGAACAATCCTCGTTGTTTCCACCATTATTGCCAAAATCATCGACTTTTTATTTGCCAGTACTGTTCTAATTGCTTACATGGTTTATTACCATATTCCTATTAGCTTTAGCATATTATGGATTTTTCCCATCTTTTTTATCCAACAAATTTTTACTCTCGGATTATCTCTCTTTTTTGCTGCTGCCAATCTTCTCTATCGCGACATCCAATATCTCCTCTCCCTTATACTCATCCTTTGGATGTACCTCACCCCAGTGATTTATCCCGCCGACATAGTTCCCGATCAATATAAATTTATTTTCCAGCTTAATCCTTTATCCGTCATTATCAATGCCTACCGACAAGTTATCCTCGGCGGTCTTGAGCCAAAATACTCTAGTCTTCTTATTGCCCTGGCTTTATCAGTCCTCACTCTTGTCATCGGCTTAAAATACTTCAAATCCCGAGAAAAAATATTTGCCGACAATATTTAAACTATGAAAAATACCATCATCAAATTTGAAAACGTTTCCAAGGATTTCTCTAAGAACAATCAAAAAACATTCAAAGAATTCTTGCCAGCTCTTTTTCTTGGTGAAAAAACAGTCGATAGATTCACTGTCTTTAAAGACATTTCTTTTGAAATCAAAAAAGGGGAGTGTGTCGGCATTATCGGCCCCAACGGTAGTGGTAAGTCCACCATCCTCAAGCTTATCGCTGGCGTTATGTCTCCTACTTCTGGCACTATATCTGTCCAAGGTAGGATCAGCCCTCTTATCGAGCTTGGTGCTGGCATGCACCCCGAACTTACCGGTAGAGAAAATATATTTCTTAACGGCGCTATCCTCGGTCTCAGTCGTAAACAAATAGTCGAGAATATCCAAAGCATTATTGATTTCTCAGAGATAGAAGAGTTTATCGATCAACCAATTAAGCACTATTCTTCAGGTATGTATATGCGCCTAGCCTTTAGTATCGCCATCCACGTCAAACCCGAAATTCTCATTGTTGATGAAATACTCGGAGTTGGCGACGCCTCATTTCAAGAAAAATGTTTTAAAAAAATGGAAGAGTTCAAAACTAACGGCGTAACGATAATATTAGTATCCCACAATCTTAATCAAATCGAAAAATTTTGTAACAGAGTTATATATATCAACCATCACAGAATACAACACGATGGTCATGCCAACAAAGCAATAAAAATATATGCTAGCGATCAAAAATAATATTCTATACAAAAAAATTTCCTTTATCGTAAAAAAACACAGTTTACGAACAAGAGACATAATTTTCATTGTTGGTAAACCAAGGTCTGGCACTACATGGCTGCTCTCTCTTCTTGAAAACCACACCGATTGCCTAGGGATCACACCATCAATGCTCGAAATAGAAACAATCAGACCCACAAAAGAAACTGGTCTGTTCGCACGTAACTTATCGGACGAAGAGATCATTCACAAAATTAATTTACTACCAAAAAACAAAAAAATGGTTGAGAAGACACCATCCCACTTATTTTACATAGATAAAATAAAGGAAATACTTCCTCAATCAAAAATAATTTTAATCAAAAGAAATAGTTTGGATGTGATTTATTCAATGATTCAACCAAACGAGTTCTGGAGCAATTCTCCAAAAAACATTTCTGAAGCAACAGCTTTATATAATAAATTCTCAAAAGCAGAATCAAACTATCTTAAATACATCGACTACACAATTAACTATGAAGACCTTTGGAACAATACAGAAACAGAACTAACACGTTTAATGGACTACCTGGAAATCGACACTAACCAAATACCAAAGCTCATTAAAAAAACTAAAGACGGTAAAAATTTACCTGATACTTTAAAGAAAGTTTTTAGGACGGGCACTCCAGGACAACACAATTTCAACAAAAAAGAAATAAATTACATTAAACATAGAATAAGTTAACCCACCATCTCATCATGATCACACCATCAAAAACACACTTTAAGACAACACCATTGTCACCGGTCGTTACAACAAAAAGCGAAATACTTTGTTAAAATTAAGACCTAAGAGATTTTATTATGAACATTCTTCTTACCAATCACCACCTACTAAGCTGTGGAGGAACAGAAATATTTACCGCTACGTTAGCTGAATTTTTAAAGCAGAACGGACATAAAGTTTATATATATTCACACTATGTCAACAATTTCTTAAGCAAATTTTCATCATTAGACATCACAGTCTCCGGTGACCTTAAAGAATTCTCCAGCATCCCATTCGATATCATTCACGTTCATCACAACATCAATGCAATAGAGATTAGAGATATCTTTCCACATACTCCAATAATATTCGAGTCCCACGGAATCTTACCATTCTTAGAACAGCCACCTCCTATTAACATAAATATTTCACACTATATAGCAATAAGTGAAGAGGTGAGACAAAACCTAAATAGATACAATATTCCCGACGATATGATTACCACCATAGGTAATTTAGTCGACACCTCAAAGTTTTACCCAACCACGACAGTTAATCCAGTTCCACAAAGGGCACTTCTATTAAGCTCCAGAATAGGCGAAAAAGAGGAGGAGAATATTAGAGAGGCTTGTCGGCAACAAAATATAGAATTAATAGCAAAAGGATCACGATTTGGTTTTATCAACCAAGATGATTTACCAAAAGAGATAAACAAATCTGACATAGTATTCTCACTGGGAAGAGGGGTTATCGAAACAATGCTCTGCGGAAGGATACCAATTGTATATGACTATCTTGGAGGCGACGGGGTCGTCTCTAGTAAAAACTTTGACAAGCTTAACTTTAACAACTTTTCGGGCAGACACTATTCAAAAAACTACACTGTCAACGACCTAATTAAAGAAATCAAGAGATACGACCATTCTCAAGGAGAGATCCTAAAAAATCTCGCCATCAAAAAATTTGATGCCAATCATAACTGCAAGAAAATAATAAAATTATATTCCAAGATAATAGGAGGATCAAGTTCAAATAATGCAGACGAGAAAGACTTAAGGATAACAAGATATATATCTCAAGCCATTAAAACTACCCGAGAATATACCTACCAACTACACAAAGAGAAGTTTGACGAAAAATACAATACAAAAAATAAAACCACCAAAATCTATAAAATTTATTACGAAAGCTACAAAAGATATGTAGATACAACAAGCAATAATATTATCCAGGAAAATACAAAACTAAAATCAGAGATCCAAAACATTGAAGAAAAAAACAGACTCCACCAAGAAAATCTAAACGAGATTAAGAGCTCAAAATTTTTTAAAATATGGCGCACATACAACAATATAAAAGACGTAGCCAAAAAACTATAATCATATGAGACACACACAACAAAGCATCCAAAATTTAATGAAGCAGAAGGAAGAAAACTCCAAATTAATAGATAGCCGAAATCAATTGCTAAACGAACAATATCGCCTGGAAAGCGAACTTAGTAAGATATACAATGCAAAATCATACAAACTCTGGCAAAAGATAAATAGAATTAAGAGTATATTGATTAACCATACAAGACAAAAAATCTTACCATATAAACAAATACTTTTACCTGTAAAATATATTTACCATCAATTTTATTTTAAATATCTAGAGATAGAATTCTTTACTCGTCTCAAGACAACCACATACGAATATATTGTTCAAAATCATACAGACTCTCCGAAGGTAAGTATATTAATTCCTACATACGGATCTACAGGTCATTTAGATGTTTTGTTGAACTCAATTAACAAACACCCCGATACAATGACCTATGAAATACTAATTTGTAACGACAAACCAGATTCCAAAAAAACAGTTGAAGATTGGGCTAAAGAGAACAAAAACTTACTAAAAAAACTTCACGTTACAATAATTTCTGGAAGCAACAATCTAGGCTTCGTGGCATCAATTAATAAGCTGGCAGAGATATCTAAAGGTGAATATCTACATTTATTAAATGATGATACGGAGGTCATAAACAATTCCTGGTTATCTGCACTCATTAAACCACTAAAGGGCAACGATATTGAAGTTTCAGGTAGTTTTTTGATTTACCCAGACAAAAAACTTGTCCAACACGCCGGGATGTATCCATTTCGAAAAATAGACAAAAAGATATACAATTATCACTACTTCAAATTTTTTAATATTAAATTTCCCAAGATAACATCCAGTACAGTACCTATGGTTACAGGTGCGTCACTAGCAACAAAAAGAACAACCTTCTTTAACCATGACATGTTAGACTATCATTATCTTGGAGCCGGTGGTTTTGATGATTCTGATTTTTGCAACAAAATAGTTAAAGACAACAAGAGGATATTTTTTTCTTACGAAAGTGTTCTTATTCATTATGAGGGGCTAACTGTCAAGACACCAAGCAAGAAAAGAAGTTTGATATATCAACATAATCATGACTATTACCAAAGCAAGTGGTCTAAATTCTTAATTAAAACTTATCCTCAATATGTCTAAAACTAAAACGGTACTGTTCATCACACACGGACTACCCCCAGAATCATATGGGGGAGTTGAGGTGTACATAAACAACCTATTCAATGAATTCAAAAAAAGTGATACTTTTTTTCCAATACTTCTTTCCCGTACAAACTACAATAAATTCTGGACAAATTTGATATGGAGCGACGAGAGAGATCCTCAAAAATTCTACACACACACGCCACATGTTGATATTTTTAACTTAACTAACCAAGAAAGTGACGATTTCTTTAAAGAGTTTTTAATCAACACAAAACCAGACATTATTCATTTTGAGCATTATCTCCATTTATCACTCAGCTGGTTTAAAATAGCAAAAGAGACACTACCAAACACAAAAATAGTCTTAACTACCCACGAATATATGGGCATATGTCCAAATTCTGGACAAATGATAAAAACAAAATGGCAAAACAACACACTCTGCAACAAATCATCACTCAAAGAGTGTTCAAAGTGTTTTCCGTATATCCCAAAAAAAATAATATCTGATCGTCGTAAAAATATTAAACTCTACTTTTCATACATCGATCTATTCACTGGACCTTCAAATTTCATCAAATCAAGATACGTAGACTTAGGAATTAAATCAAACAAATTCCTTGTATCAGAAAACGGACAACATATATTTGAACACAAAGCAGACAGCAATAATAGACAACAAAGCGGACAACTAAAACTTATCTACATCGGACAAATAAATTATTTTAAAGGACTCCAAATACTTTTAGAAGCAATGGAAGTCTTAACTAACTACAACATAAGTTTAGACATTTACGGAAAAATGCAAGATGATCAAGAATATAATCAAAATATCTTAGAGAAAATAAAACAACTTGACAACGTCAAATTCCATGGACCATACTCACAAACAGAGTTGCCAAACATCCTAAGTCTATATGATTGTTTGGTAGTTCCATCAATTTGGTGGGAGAATTCACCATTAGTCATACAGGAAGCATTTATGGCAAAGATACCAGTAATCTGTTCCAACATAGGTGGCATGGCCGAAAAAGTTACAAACCAAAAGAATGGTCTTCACTTCAAAGCTGGAGACTCTAAATCACTCAAACAAAAAATACTACACATATACAACAATCCAACATTAATTAACCTCTTTAAAACCAAAATACCAAAAGTTAAATCAATATATGATAATCGGATTGAACTAGAAAGTATCTATAATCAAATCGCATAGAAGTAATGAAAGATAATACAGGCAATAAAGTTCACCAACTACTTACCCTTGCCTCGCTTTTCATATTTATCCTCATATTCTTACAATATTACATAGATAGGGAACAATTTATATATTATTGGGACTTTGGGGCATACTGGGAATTCACGACCAGGCTAGGTACAATTATTAGAGAAAATATCTCAGAAGGACTTTTATTAACCTGGAATAGTATCGGTAGATATGACTACAACTTCACCCCAGGACTAATCATTGCGCTAATATTTGGTGACAGCATAAAGTCAAGACATCTATATATTACGAGCATTGCAATACTTTACGCAATTCCAAGCATTATCTTATTGGTATCAATAATCAAGAAAAGTTTAATGGGATTGCATAAAGTGCCCAACGATACCCTAATACTCACAACCGTGAATTTCATAGTTGTCTTATCAACCTTAATCTGGGCTCCAGTTATTAAAGGATATATCGATATTGTCGGTTTGTTCCCAATGCTCCTTGCTATATATATATATTGGACAAAAATTCTCACAAAACCACAAACACACACGGTAATTTTAATATCCATGGTACTAGTTCTTCCATTTATCTTTAGGCGATGGTACGCGTTTAGTGTTATTTCATTTTTATTTACCACCAGTATCATTGCAATAATAAACTCCTCAAAATCGATAAAAAAAACCATAAGACCTCTATTCAGAATATTCCAAATTGGTGGCATCTCATTAATAATTCTCTATCTGCTCTTTAATGAACTGTTTTTATCGTTATTTCGAAATTATAGCGACATGCATGACGCTTACAGGCCAGACTTCAACTTACTAAAAGAGATCTTTCGTTTATTCACATTTATGGGTTCATTTTCTACGATCTTATTTCTTCTCGGAATTACATTTCAAACATTGAGTTGGCTAAAACACAAGCAATCAAGCTTCATATCTCTGTTTAGCCTCATCAGTCTAATCTTTACATTTATAATTTTCTTTACAGCTCAGAATTTTGGACAACACAACTATTATCTAATCTTACTTCCTATATTATATTTTCAAAGCTACTCCATCTTCACAATTCTCACTTCCCTAAAAAACAAACGGATTCTCTCTATAGCTTTCACCCTAATTATATGCTTTCTAGCATCATTAAATTTCATAAAAACATTTATACCTATAGAGTTTCCACCGATAGTTAACAAGGTCCTCACAACATCACCCAATTTCCCCTACTACAGAAATGATCTATCCACCATTACAGAGCTATTCTCTAAACTCGAAACAATAGATATACAGCCACACGACAAAATCTACACACTAGCCAGTTCAAGACTATTTAACTCGTCAACAGTCAACAGCTATTGTTTTTTTACTCATCACAATAAAGATCTCTGCAAACACCTCAACATCCCACACTCCCACGTAGACAAAATAGATGGATTACCCCATGAACTATTTAAGTCTAGATATATCATTGTTGTTTCTCCAAACTGGTCACACCTTAATCCAGAGAGACAATTAGTTGTTGGATACTTTCTTAACAATATCATTAAACAACAAGAGTTTGGACTCAATTACAAAATAGTTACATCAGTTACGCAAAGCCTAGAAGATGGGTCCAAGATTCACATCTTTGAAAAAAAAGCTGAATATACACCACAACAGATTGACAAGATAGAAAATTTCTTTTTTAATAAATATCCAGATTACAGGAAGATATTCACCTCCAATCAAGACAGGGTATAATAATATAATTAAGCAACTTACAAAAATGAATAATATGATCAAACTAAATGATTTTCAGTTACTTTGGACTCAAATAGAAAAAGAGGTTATTGATTCAGTAAAAAAATTTGGTAAAAGTGGCTGGTACATCCTTGGTCAAGGTGTCAAGGACTTTGAACAAGAACTAACTAAGTTTTACCCTAACAATAAATACTGCACTGGTTGCGCAAGCGGACTAGACGCCATCGAAATCGGATTGAGGGCACTAGGTATAAAACCAGGAGATATCGTACTCACAACACCACTTAGTGCATTTGCTACCACCCTTGCAATACTTCGATGCGGCGGCATACCAGCTTTTGTTGATACAGATGAAAACGGCTTAATTGACCTAAATTTGGCCCGAGACTTCTTTACAAACAACCCCAACGTAAAATTTTTTATTCCAGTTCATTTATATGGACAAGCCATTAATCTTGAAAAACTTAAAAAGTTAAAAGAAGACTTTGATCTAAAAATTGTTGAAGATTGTGCTCAAGCAGTACTTGCAGAAGATGAAAGTGGCTTTGTGGGTTCAGTAGGACAGATAACGGCCACCAGTTTTTATCCAACCAAAAACCTCGGATGTTTTGGTGATGGTGGCGCGCTACTTACCACAGACAGCAACCTTCACGAAATTTCTAATACCATTAGAGACTACGGTCAAAGCAGCAAGTACAACCATTCCATCGTGGGAATGAATAGCCGTCTAGATGAATTACAGGCAATTATAATGAAAGATGTTTTTCTACCAAAATTAAAAAAACAAACCGAACATAGACGACAAATAGCCTCAATTTACATCAACGGAATTAGAAACAGTGAAATCAACCTACTCCAAATTCCAAAAAACTCAAAACCCGTATATCATTTATTTCCAGTTTTTTCGGAACACCGAGATGTACTTAAAGAATACTTAAAACAGAACGAAATCGAAAGTGGAATTCATTATCCTATCCTAATCACAGACCAAACAGCACTACACAATATTCCTCACATAATATCCGGTTCACTAGATAACGCCAAAAAAATAGTTAAACAAGAACTTTCACTACCGATAAACTCATTAATCACAACAGAGGAAGCTAATAAAGTGGTAAAGATATGTAATAGCTGGAAAACAAGATAAAATGTATTCACTTATAATACCAATTTACAGAAATGCTCAGTTTATACCAGAATTGCTGGACTCACTAGAAAAGTTAAATGTATCGCTTAATCACAATCTAGAAATTGTATTTGTAATAGACGGAAACCCAGAAAACGAATTTGAAATTTTAAAGCAACAATTAAACAAACACCGATTTAAATCACAACTAATTCAGCACTCTAGAAATTTTGGATCTTTCGCGGCCATTAAAACAGGATTGGAAAACGCAACCGGAACCTATTTTTCAGTCATGGCTGCCGATATGCAAGAACCACCCTCTTTAGTAATTAAGATGTTCAAAAAACTCAGTAAACATAATTCCAATATCGTTATTGGTAAAAGAATCGAAAGAAGAGATAGCTATCTAAATAATCTATATTCGAATATGTTCTGGAAAATCTATAAAAAATACATTCAAAACGACGTCCCACCTGGTGGAGTAGATATCTTTGGTTGCGACAAATTAGTTAGAGATGTGTTAATAAGTCTCAGAGAGAGCAATAGTTCACTAATTGGACTATTGTTTTGGATAGGATTCAAAAGAGAATATGTTGATTACAGTAGAGTGAAGCGCAAATATGGTAAAAGTGCATGGAGTTTTAACAAAAAAGTTAAATACATGACTGACTCAATCTTCTCATTTTCAGACCTACCCATCAAGATATTAATTAAATTTGGACTAATTGGCATACTAATGTCTGCAGCATTATCTTTAATTGTCATAATTTCTAAATTAACAGGCGCAATTACCGTACCAGGTTATACTGCCACCCTCCTAATAGTCTCATTTTTTAGCAGTATCAACTTATTTTCATTTGGCATAATTGGTCTTTATGTGTGGAGAATGTTTGAAAATACAAAACATAGACCGAACACAATTATTATGGACAAAATCTTATACAATTAAGCATATGAATTATTTTATACACCCAAACGGAATTTGTGAAAGCAAGAAGATTGGTAAAAACACTCGAATTTGGGCATTTGCCCATATCTTACCAAATGCCCAGATAGGAGATAACTGTAACATATGTGACCAAACTTTTATTGAAAATGATGTAACGATAGGTAATAATGTAACGATAAAATGTGGTGTTCAATTGTGGGACGGAACGATTATTGAAGATGATGTTTTTATTGGACCAAACGTAACATTCACCAACGATAAATTTCCAAGAAGCAAGAAATATCCTGAAAAATTCTTAGTTACTAAAGTTGAAAGAGGTGCATCAGTTGGTGCAAATTCAACCATTCTCCCAGGCATAACTATTGGACAAAACGCAATGATCGGTGCGGGATCTGTTGTTACACACTCTGTACCAGCAAATGCAATTGTAATTGGCAATCCAGCCAGAATTTCCGGTTACGCAAACTCTAACAAGACAGTAAAACAAGACCAAAAAAGCTCACAAGATAGAACCAAACTAACAATTAAAGGAGCCAAACTGTACGACTTTCCAAAACATCAAGATTTGAGAGGAAGTCTAATTGCAAGTGAGTTTAGAAAAGATATGCCGTTTAAACCAAAGAGATATTTTATCGTTTATGACGTTCCTACAAAAGATGTCCGGGGGGAGCATGCCCACAAGATTTGTGACCAACTTCTCATCTGTCTCCGCGGATCTATTTCAATCGTACTTGACAATGGAAAGATTAGAGAAGAAATCAAATTAGACAGCCCGAGTATAGGAATATTAATACCACATATGGTTTGGGCCACACAATACAAATACTCCGACGACGCTATCTTATTGTGTTTTGCCTCTCATGAGTACGATCCAAATGACTATATACGCGATTATTCAGAATACCAATCACTAATCTAGATTAATTTGACACTTTAAAGGAAGTACCCTCAAAGTTCCAAGTGGTTGCCC
>DDWP01000073.1 GCA_002345725.1 Candidatus Shapirobacteria bacterium UBA2283 | reverse complement strand
CTAACTAGATGGCGGACAAGATTGAGAGTATAGTTGCTGACTCCAGTTCCATAAGGAATCGAGCAAATGTCTATGCCTATAATCATATGTTTGATTTTAACAGTTTCTAGAATAGAATTGATGTCATGACAACTAGTTCTGACTATTATGAAATATTAGGGGTGTCAAGAGGAGCTACTTTGACAGAAATAAAAAGTGCTTTTAGAAAGTTGGCAAGGGAATATCATCCGGATTTCAATAGTGAGCCTGGCGCTAAAGCTAGATTTCAGGACCTTAATGATGCGTATATGACTTTATCTGATGTTGATAAAAGGAGCTTGTATGACCGAACTTATGTAAATAGTGTTAAGAAAGAGATAAAAATTCCGTTTGTTGAGGCAAGATTTATGGTAGCTGTAAGAATGGCGTCGATGTACTCGGGAGATTGTGTGGTTGATACTGGTTATTACCGTGTTACAAAAAAGAAAGGCGCTTATACTTTTGAGACGAAATTGTCTCGTTGGCAGAGACCAGATGATGATGGAAACGTGTCATTTGTTAAAGAGGGACGTAAACATAATGGAGTAGGTGAATCTTGGAGGGACTTGTATAGTTTAATGAAAGCTAAGGATGTATTGCGTGGTTTTGATGTACCTCTGGCGTATGAACCGGCTATGGCGACCTTAATTAAAATCGCTCTTGTTGATGGTGATAATTATCTTGGTTTTAGTGATTCATCTTTGGGTCCTGTTCGTTCTTTTGCTGAGGTGAAGGGTCTTAGATTTGGTGATGATCCAAAAATTAATTTTATTTTGGAGAAAGGTGCTTTTGGCAGATTGAAGGATTCTGTGGGTGGTATCGGGATAAGTCCATTAGGTCGAGAAAAAGATTTTGTGAATGAACCAAGAGATCCACATCGCAGGTGGAGGTAGACTTAATTATGTTTTAGTAACTTTTGGAATTGGTGGCGTTTTTTTAGCATGGTGGGGATGTGAGTAATTACTTCATAGAATAATTTAAAGATAGTGGATGGTACTTGGAGAAGTGGGGTGTTTTTGATAACTCCAGATAAGTTGCGTAAACGTTGTTCGATGATAGTCGGAAGATTGCTAATAATTTCTTTTTTAGAAAAGTTTTTAATGATGATATATATCCAGTTTTTAAAATCCATTCTGTTTCGGAAATTACCCATTTTACTACTAGTACCGCTACCGAGATGATAAGAGATGGCCGAAGGAATGTAGAGTGTTTTGTGGCCTAATTTATGAAGTCGGAGAGCGACGTCGACATCTTCTTCGTAGGCGAAGAAATCTTCGTCAAAATTGCCAATTGAGGCGAGTATATTTTTGTTGTAGACGATGAGAGATGCAGGAGCACCCCAAATAAAAGACGATTTATGATTTATGAAATACGATTTATGAAAACTTTGGTGGTTGTTAATATTGTTGCATTTGCCGGAGTAGTGAAAGTCGAGGCCTTCTGACTCGATTTGTTTGCCGTCTTTAGTTAGGACTAGGCCATAATAAGTGGCAATGTCTGGGGTAATTTGTTGACTGACAATTTTAAACCAGTTGGGAGATACGGTTAGGTCGTTGTTGACCAGAACTACCCAGGGGTATTTTGAAGCGATGATCCCAGGGTTGACTCCCCCAGCAAAACCCTTATTTGTCTGATGACAAATAATTTTTAATTTACAATTTAAAATTTTCAATTCACTATATTTTTGAAATATGGCGATACTTTCGTCTTTGGAGCCATTGTCTACGAGGATTATTTCAAATTGTGAATCGGGGCAGTTTTTAATGGCGACAATCAGTGAATCAAGACAGTCGGGTAGAAAAGCGGCACCGTTATAATTTGGAATAGTGAGACTAAAGTTTGATGACATCTCCAGGGATAAGTTTTAATTTTGAAGCGTCGCCGGCGTTGAGCTCGATAACATAAGCTGCAGGAGAAGAGCTTTGGAAAAATTTGTAGGCGCCATTTTCGTCTTTGGCTTCAGCCTCAGCGGTAAGTATATTAACCACCTCTCCCTTTAAGTTGACAAAAATCATATCAAGAGGAATAAAAGTATTTTTCATCCAAAAGCTTTGAGGAGTGTCTATGGGTGATATAAAAATCATGCCACAGTCAGGGCACAAATGGTTTCGGTTCATTAAACCTTGCATTTTTTGGGGAATGGTTTTGGCTATCTCCAGATTGTAGGTCTTGCCTTTGATGTCTATCTTTAGAGTTTCGACTGGAGGTCGGTTGAAAAATATCAAGTAGATTATGACTAGTAGTAATAGTATGAGAAAAGCTAGGATGATATTTTTTGCCATAGTGACTCTCCTATTTTATCCCATGTATGATTAATTGCGTAAGATAGACCGTGACGGTCTAGAGAAATTTTTAAGATTTTCGCAGCCAGGTCTTGTGGGTTACCTGGTTCAAAAAGAAGACCTCCTTTAGATTTTTTGACTAGTTCGGCAGATGCTGGGATGTTGGCAGCGATGACAGGTTTACCTCGAGCCATGGCCTCAAGGAGAACTAGTCCAAAGCTTTCTTGGGTAGAGGGAGAAATGAGTATAGAGCATTGGTCTATGATGTGTGCTAGTTTCTTTGACTTGAAGTTGGTAAGAACTTTGATGTTTTTTGGTATGTTTAATTTATGGAGGGTAGGGTTACCGGCGATGGTTAGAGAATATTTTTTGGGTAGTAGTTTAAAAGCAGCAAATAATGTTTCTAAACCTTTGTGGGCAGAAAAGCTACCAATAAATAATAATTTGTTTTTAACAATAGTTGGTGATTTGGTAATAAGCGATGAGTCAATGCCGTTGCCGATATTGATTAACTTTGATTTGGGGATACCAAAGTTTTTATGAAAATAATTTGTTTCAAAGTCAGTAAGTGTCCAGACGAAGTCGGCTGACTTTAGGGTATTTATCAATATTGGTTGGTGAAATTCTGGGTCGGTAGGGTGAAAAGAAGCATTGATAATTAATTTAGAGTGGGTAAATAATCGAATTAATCTAGCGTAGAGAATAGTGGTGGTGGGCATGGGGCCGGCAATAATGTAATCAGGTTTAAACTTAAAACATAAAAATAAAAACTTAAAGAAGGGAACTATTTTGAAGATTGGGCCTTTACTAAGAACTTTGGAAATTAATTTAAGAGGGCGATGGAAAGTGGTGTATACCGGTAAGCCAGGGTTGTTCACTCTTTGATAAGCATGGGTAAAATCATCGGTGGAGGTGGCGTCGCTAGTTAAGACCATAATCTCATGGCCTTGTGAGCGGAAATACTCCCCCATTTTGGCGATAACCCTGGAACCTCCGTCGATAGCTGGAGGGTAGATATGTGTGACTAATAAAAAGCGGGCCATTTTGTTATAGTATAGTTTACAGTTTATGTTAAAAAAAATACTGTCGTCAAAAATTCTCCGCTTAGTTTTGTCCATAGGGCTAATATATTGGGCTTTTAGCCGAGTTGATGTGGGAAGTTTGTTGGGAGAACTGTCGAGTGTGCCTCCATGGTTCGTAGCGGCGATGATATTTTATAGTGCAATCTCAATGTTTATTGGTGGAATTAGATGGGCAGTACTATTAATAGAGAAGCCTGACTGGAAAGATTTTTGGAATTTTACTCGGGCAACTTATTTAGGTGGATTCTATAGTCTATTTTTTCCGACAATGGTAGCTGGAGATATGATCAAATGGTTGTCGTTAACTAAGAATTACCCAGAATTATCGAAGACAAAATTAGCTGCCTCGGCGCTAATAGACAGAGTTATTGGTTTCTCGGCTTTTACTTTGGTGGGTTTTGTGGCCTTGGTGGTTGGTAAAGTTCTCAATTATCAATTCCCCGATATGTTGTGGTGGTTGTTTTCTGGGTTGGCAGTAGGGGTAACTAGCTTTTATGTGTTGGTGTTTACTATTGATTTTGATAAATTTTTCAGAAAATGGAGTGATAAATATCGGTTGGTAGCAAAATTATTGGAGATTGTTTATCTTTTAAAGAATGAGAATAAGAAAAGAATTTTGGCTTGTTTTGCGATATCGATATTGGCCGAGCCAGTGTGGATGTTGCCGACATGGTTTTATAGCTTAATATTTGGAGTGGGTATTAGTATTGTCCAAGTATATTTGTTTGTCCCCATAATCTCTTTAATATTGGTGTTGCCAATATCAGTAGCCGGGTTTGGGGCAAGAGAGAATTTGTTCTTATACTTTTTTTCTCAATTAGGTTTTGCTGATGAGAAGATACTATTAGTATCGACATTTGGAGGGATAATTGGAATACTTAATGCGTTAGTCGGTGGACTTTTATTATTAATTCATTAAAAAAATATGATTTTAATTGTTGGAGGAGCAGGGTATATTGGTTCACATATAAATAAAGATCTTAATAAAAAAGGCTATCAGACTTTGATATTGGATGATTTGTCATCAGGAAAAGAAGCTTTGGTTAAATGGGGAAAATTAGTAGTAGGTAGCTTGGGTGATGAGGCAGTGCTTGAAAAAATATTTAGTGAAAATAAGATTGAGACAGTTATGCATTTTGGTGCGTTTAAGGCAGCCGGTGAATCAGTGGTCAATCCGGAGAAATATTATTTTAATAATGTGGCCAATACTTTGACTTTATTAAAAGTAATGAAAAAGCATGGTGTGGGTAAATTCATTTTTTCTTCTTCGGCAGCGGTGTATGGAGTTCCTCAATATAATCCGATGGATGAAAAACATCCCAAGTCTCCTATTAATCCATACGGCAGGACGAAGTTAATGGTGGAGGAGATATTAGAAGATTATTCGGTAGCTTACGGATTAAAATATGTGGCTTTGAGATATTTTAACGCCGCTGGGGCCGATCCAGAAGTAGAAGTAGGTGAATGGCCGGGTGGTTGTGCTAATTTAATCCCAGTAATTTTTGATGTAGTGTCGGGGAGGAAGCCAGAATTAAAAGTGTTCGGGACAGATTATGAGACGACGGATGGTACTTGTATTAGGGATTATATTCATGTGTCAGATTTGGCTGATGCTCATGTAAAGGCAGTCGAGTATCTTAACAATGGAGGTACTTCGGACAAGTTTAATTTAGGCAATGGAAATGGTTTCTCGGTTAAAGAAGTGATAAACATAGCCAAGGAGGTAACAGGGGTAGATTTTAAAGTAGTTGAGGCGGAGCGTCGTCCGGGTGACCCAGCGATTCTAATGGCAGATAGTAAAAAAGCTAGAGAAGTGCTTGGTTGGCAGCCAATACATCAAGATTTGCGAGAGATAGTAGAGACTGGTTGGAAATGGGAGGAAAGTGTTAATATCTAGCATATGAAAAAGATTTCAGTAATAGGAACTGGTTATGTAGGTTTAGTGACAGGCACCTGTTTGGCTGATTTGGGCCATGAGGTGGTTGGGGTAGATATCGATAAAGCCAAGATCGAAATGCTTTTAAATGGGGTGATGCCAATTTATGAGCCAGGGATAGAGGAATTAGTTAGGAAAAATGTAGAAGCAGGTAGATTGGTGTTTACCACTGATTTTGATAAAGCAGTAAAAGAGACAGAAATTGTTTTTATCGCAGTAGGGACTCCTTCGCGTGACGATGGCTCGGTCAATTTGGATTATGTTAAGTCGGCAGCAGAAATGATTGCCAAGTCGATGAATGGATATAAAGTTATTGTCGATAAATCAACAGTACCAGTGGGAACTGGTGAGGTGGTGGAGAAAATTATTAAAGAAAATTATGCAGGCGAGTTTGATGTGGTGTCAAACCCGGAGTTTTTAAAAGAAGGGACAGCCATTGATGATTTTTCTAATCCTGACAGGATAGTGATTGGGGCAGAGAGCACTAGGGCAGAGAAAGTAATGAGAGAAATGTACGAAGGGCTAAAGACAGAAATATTGGTAACGAGTATTAAGACAGCGGAGATGATTAAATATGCTTCAAATGCTCTGCTAGCGACGGAGATTTCATTTATCAACTCGATTGCTAATATTTGTGAAAAGGTAGGGGCAAATGTGGTTGATGTATCTAAGGGAATGAGGTTGGATCAAAGAATTGGAATGAAGGCTTTTTTGGCCGCTGGAATAGGTTATGGTGGTAGTTGCTTTCCAAAAGATGTTAAAGGCCTAATTCAAATGGGAAATGAGGTAGGAGTGGATATGAGTATTTTAGAATCGGTAGAGAAAATAAATGAATCACAAAAGTTGATAGCCATAGAAAAGATCAAAAAAATGCTGGCTGGAGATATTCAGGGTAAAAAAGTGGCAGTGTTAGGAATTGCTTTTAAAGCAGGGACAGATGATGTGCGTGAGTCCCCTGCTCTAGCTCTAATTAAAGGGTTGCAGCAAGAAGGGGCAACAGTAGTGGCCTATGATAAGGTAGCTCAAGAGCAAGCTATTAAAGTACTGGGTGAGAATGTGTTGGTAGAAAGTATAGAGGAAGCAGTGGCGGAAGCTGAGGTGGTGGTGGTGACCAATAATTCTGATGAGTTTAAGAATATTGACTGGGAGAATATGCAAATGAAGAATAAAAGGTTGGTGGATGGTAGAAATATTTATGATCCAGCTAAGATGCGGGATCTCGGTTTTGATTATGTGAGTGTGGGGAGAGAGTAAAGAAGTCAATAGTTTTTGTATCAAAGTGAGATTAATTAATAATTATTGCAAGAGATTATAAAGAAAGCGCTTATAACTGGAATTACAGGGCAGGATGGATCTTATTTGGCTGAGTTTTTGTTGAAAAAAGGTTATGAAGTGCATGGCTTAGTTAGAAGATCGAGCTCTTTTAATACCAGTCGTGTTGATCATATTTTTAAAGATTTTCATGAGAAGACGGCAAGATTGTTTTTACATTTTGGTGACTTGTCAGATGGAAGTAGTATTTCTCGTTTAATTGAAAAAATTAAACCGAGTGAAATATATCACCTGGGAGCACAGAGCCATGTGCGGGTTAGTTTTGATATCCCAGAATATACGAGTGATGTAACTGGGGTAGGGACTTTGAGGATATTAGATGCGATTCGTGAGTCAGGTATTAAGACAAAATTTTATCAGGCTTCATCTTCGGAAATGTTTGGTAAAGCTGTGGAAGTACCACAAAGTGAAAATACTCCTTTTTACCCACGAAGTCCTTATGGCTGTGCTAAAGTTTATGCTTATTGGATAACCAAGAATTATCGAGAAAGTTATGGATTGTTTGCTTGTAATGGAATTTTGTTTAATCACGAATCTCCTCGGCGAGGCGAGACTTTCGTAACGAAAAAAATTACTAAAGCGTTGGTAAGAATTAAACTGGGTAAAGAACAAAAACTATATTTGGGTAACTTAGAGGCAAAACGTGATTGGGGATATGCTAAAGATTATGTTGAATGTATGTGGCTGATGTTGCAACAGTCTAAGCCCGATGATTATGTTATTGCGACTGGAGAAACACATTCAGTTCGAGAATTTGTGGAAGAGGTGTGTAAAGTGCTTGATATAGATTTGGAGTGGAAGGGAAATGGAATAAGAGAAAAGGGAATTAATAAAAAGACTGGAGATATAATAATTGAGATAGACCCAATTTATTTTCGGCCAGCAGAGGTTGATCTATTAGTGGGAGATGCTTCCAAGGCAAAAGAAAAGTTGGGCTGGTATGCTCGGACCAAATTTAAGAAATTAGTTAGAATGATGGTTGATAGTGATTATAAAAAAGAAAGTAGTAATAAGAAATGAATAAAGATTCCAAAATATATATAGCGGGACATAGGGGTATGGTAGGGAGTGCAGTGTTGCGAAAATATGAGAAAGAGGGGTTCAGTAATTTGTTATATAAGACGAGGGAAGAGCTCGATTTGTTGAATCAAGCTGCGGTAGAGGATTTCTTTGAAAAAGAGAAGCCAGAATATGTAATTTTGGCGGCGGCGAAGGTGGGCGGTATTAAGGCAAATTCAGAACATCAAGCAGATTTTTTGTGGGAAAATATACAAATCCAAAATAATGTTATCTGGTCAGCATTAAAACATGATGTTAAGAAGTTATTGTTTTTGGGGAGCAGTTGTATCTATCCTCGAGAGTGTCCCCAGCCGATGCAAGAGGAGTCTTTGTTGACGGGTAAGTTAGAACCAACCAATGAGGGTTATGCGATTGCCAAGATTTCAGGAATGAAATTGTGTGAAAAAATTTATGAACAATATGATCGGATGTTTATTTCTTGTATGCCGACCAACATTTATGGTGAGAATGATAACTTTGATATCAATGGCTCACACGTCATATCTGCCCTGATGAGGAGGATGCATGAAGCAAAGATGAACGAGGATAGAAGTGTGTCAATTTGGGGATCTGGTAAGGCGTTACGTGAGTTTTTATATGTTGATGATTTGGCGGAGGCGATATTTGTTTTGATGGATAGATATGAAGGTAAACAATTTCTTAATGTAGGTACGGGGGTAGAAATCACTATTAAGGACTTGGCATATATGATTAAAGACGTGGTTAATTTTGAGGGAGAGTTGATTTTTGACACGACCAAGCCAGATGGTATGCCGCGAAAGTTGTTAGATGTTTCTAAGATTTTGGCGTTGGGTTGGCAACCTAAAATTAATCTAGAAAGTGGTTTGCAGAAAATGTACAAATATTATCTTGAGAATCAGGACAAATTGAGAATGGGTGGTAGAGCAAATTAACGGGTTATACAAAGATATCCGGTAGCACTTAATATGGAAGAAATATCTATGATCCGAACAAAATGAAAGAGTTGGGGTTTGAATATGTTGGGGTGGGCAGGTAATGTCGGGGACAGATTCTATTTTTGTAAGATCATAAGAAAAAGCTGTTAATTAGGATATTTTTGTGATATATATGTGTTGTGAAATATATTTTTAGGTTTGTTTTTTCAGTCTTCTTCTTTATATTGGTCCTGGTGAATTCTCAAGTTCACGCCCAAGATAGAAATTTGCCGAGTCTTGATAAGCGTGGTGATCTTTTGGTAATAGGAGATGGTTTACTAAATAAGTATGTACCAGGAGAAGTGATTGTGAAGTATAAGGAAAATAACATTGATTTAAAAACGCGAAGCGGATTATTAAAATCTGCTGAAATAAAGGACAGGTTGTCTCTAGAAGATGGGGGTCAACTAAAAAGATTGAATATTGAGTTTTTAAGAACAAAGAAATCAGTTGAGGAAACGATAAGTGAGCTAAGGAAAAATAGTGACGTTGAGTATGCTGAGCCAAACTACACCCGTAAACCTGCACTTATAAATACTAATGATACGTATAAAAGTTATCTTTGGGGTTTAGATAACGTAGGGCAAGGTGTTAGTGGAATCGTCGGTGTTCTGGATAAAGATATAGATGCCCCTCTAGCTTGGAATTTATCTGAAGGTTCTGGTGTTGTCGTGGCAGTGATTGATAGTGGTGTAGCCTATAATCATCCAGATTTAATTAATAATATGTGGGATGGCTCTAATTGCAAGGACGATGATGGTGTATTTATTGGTGGGTGCAACTACGGATATGATTTTGAGGGTGATGACAAGACACCCCTCCCAGATTCTTCTTTTCATGGCACTCATGTTGCGGGGGTAATTGCGGCAGAGAAGAATAACTCGAGGGGGGTTGTTGGTGTTGCCTCCCAGGCAAAGATCATGGCTCTTAAGTCTGACTTGACAGTTTCAGAGATTGTTAAAGCGATTGATTTTGCTATTCAAAATGGGGCAAAGGTTATTAATGCTAGTTATGGTGATAATTATTATTCTCAAACCGAATATGATGCGATAAATAGGTTTATGAATGCGGGGGGTGTATTTGTTGCCGCTGCTGGAAATGATTCAAGAAATAATGACGGAGGCATTCCTTTCTATCCAGCAAACTATTCTTTGGCAAATATAATTTCAGTTGCCGCCACTGATCAGAATGATAATTTGGCTAGCTTTTCAAATTACGGGGAGGTATCTGTTGATGTCGGAGCTCCGGGGACGAACATCTATAGTACTGTTCCGAGCAAAGCTGTTTTTTTGTATGAAGACTTTGAGGGTGTTGTGATGCCAAATATTCCAAACGGGTGGAGTAAAACTGGTAATTGGGGTACTTATAATTTAGGGGGGTCTTGGGGAAAAGTGTTGTATGGTGACTTGTCTTATCCTTATGAAAATAACGCTAACTATGTAATTGACTCTCCCACTTATAATTTGTCTTTATCTCGAGCGAGTATTAGTTTTTGGACGGTGTGTGACACTCCGCAGACCAGTTCTAGCTGGAAAGATTACATGGCTTTGGAATACAGTGCCAACGGTGGGGTCAGTTTTACTCAAATTTCAAGGTGGGATGAAACATATTTGGGTGGTAGTGCCCAGTATTTGACGTTTAGTATCCCCGATTCGTTCTCTACTTCAAGTTTCAAGTTTAGATTTAGATGGGTAACAGATTCTTCTGACAATAACTATGATGGATGTAGAATCGATGCTTTGACTATTGATAAATTTAGTGAGGGGTCTGATGATCAGTATGATTTTATGCAAGGGACCTCTATGGCAGCACCGTATGTGTCAGGAGCCGTTGCCACACTTATGAGTAGATATGCCGGATTTACCTATAACCAAATTAAGAGTGCGATTTTGAGCTATAGTGACTCTGTATCTAGCCTTGCAGGGAAAACAAGTTCGGGGAAGAGATTAAACCTAAATAAAATCTTGGTGCAGAGTTATTTAGATTTAAACTCAGCTGTTTTTGGTGTCTATCGTTTTTATCGAACTGACAGAGATATTCACTTTTATAGTGCCAGTACAGATGAGATAGTAAGTGTTTTAAATAATGATGCATCTGGCACCTGGAACTTTGAAGGTTTGTCATATGTAGCTAATCCTAGTTTGAGTGGTGGAGCTGTGCCGCTTTACCGTTTTTATCGAACTGATCG
>DDWP01000102.1 GCA_002345725.1 Candidatus Shapirobacteria bacterium UBA2283 | reverse complement strand
TCTGTACTTGGGCATTGCTTGCTCACTCCACCTCACACACTCTTTCTAACTTACTTTCACAACATCAATCGTCACCTCTATAGTTACCCCATCCTCAGGCCATATCAAAAAATAGATCAACTCTACGGACACAGGCCTGATGCTATTCTCTGTAATTCTCAAACTGTCAAAGCTCGTCTCAAAAACGCCTACCATCGCACACCTACAGTTATTAACCCTGGTATCGATACCAACTTTTTCAAACCAACTAAACATCCACAAAACAATTATTTTCTTGTCGTCGGCAGGCAAGTCGCCCACAAAAAAACCGACCTCGTCGTCAATGCTTTTAAATCTCTACCTTACCAACTCATCATTGCCGGTGATGGCCGTCAACACGATTATCTTGTCAATCTGGCCAGTGAGTCAAACAATATTAAATTATTAGGACAAGTTAGCGAATCCAAACTTCTTTCTCTTTATCAACACTGCCAAGCTCTCATCTGCCCTCAATTAGAGGACTTTGGCCTAGCTGCTATCGAAGCTCAATCTTGTGGCAAACCAGTCATTGCCTACAATAGGGGAGGCAACACAGAGACCATTATTAATGGCAAGACAGGCATTCTTTTTGACGAACAAAATATCGAATCTCTAAAGGCAAGTATCGATACTTTTACCAAAGCAAAATTTAATTCCTCATCAATCCGCCAACACGCCCTTAAGTTCTCACACTCTAGTTTTATGTTAAACTTTAAACAATCAGTCGACCATTTATGGCAACAACATCTAACCACTATGTCCTAATTTTATGTGGTGGTACCGGACCGCGCCTCTGGCCGATGTCCCGTGCTTCAAATCCCAAACAATTCCTCAGTCTCTTTAGTGAAAAAACTCTTCTTCAAGAAACCTTTTCCCGATATCAAAAAATTGTCCCTACTAGCCATATCTTCATTGTCTCCAACGCCCGATACAAAGAGATCATTCTAAAACAACTAAAAAATCTTCCCCGCCAAAACTTAATTGTCGAGCCAGAAAAGAAAAATACCGCCATGGCTATTATCTATGGCTCTGCTCTTATTCACCGACTTAATCCACAAGCCATTATTACCAGTGCTCCCGCTGACCACCTAATTAGTAAAGAAGCCATATTTTCCCAAGCTATCAACTCTGCCGCCAAGATCGCTCTGTCTGGTCAGAAAATCGTCACCATCGGCATTAAGCCAACCTACCCCAATCCATCATTTGGTTACATACTACCCGACTCAAGATTTGTCGAAAAACCATCAATTAACGATGCCCAACTGTATATTAAAAAAGGCGCCTTCTGGAACTCTGGCATATATACTTTTTCCCTCAACACTCTAGAAAAAGAGCTCCAGTCTCACCAACCCAAATACTATTCTCTCTATCAACAACTTATCAAGAACCCAAAATCAGTTAACACTATCTTTAAGCAATCAGAAAACTTATCGTTTGACGTCGCTATCTCGGAAAAATCAAACTCTCTTACCAGTCTTCCCGCAAAATTCATCTGGAGTGACATTGGCGAATGGAAAGCTATCTGGGAACAACTCAAGAAAAACCAAGACGGTCTAGCCACTATCGGCAAAAATACCAGCCTCACCTCCATCAAATCAAAAGATTGCCTTGTCTATACTCAACCAAAAAAAATTGTCGGCCTCGTCGGTGCCCACAATTTAGCCATTATCGATACTCCCGACGCGCTTCTCGTTTGCAATCTCAATGACAGTTTTTTTGTCAGAGATCTAATTACTCAAATCGTTTCTAGTCCCAAGTTAAAAAATTATTTTCTTCACTAAAATGTCTGCCAACAACCCCCAAAAACCGTTCTACCGCACTCGAGTATTTATTTTTAATGTCAGCAAAAGAACCATCGACATTTGTAGTGCTTTATTTGTCCTCATCTTTCTCTCACCATTCCTACTTTTAATTGCTATTCTAATCAAACTCACTTCTGAGGGGCCCGCTTTACTTCAACAGAGAAGAGTCGGTAACAGTGGAGAATTTGTCATGTATAAATTTCGTTCTATGTACAACGGCAACAAATACAAAAACGACATGGATGCTTTCCTTCGTGACAACTATCCCGAGTTATGGAAAAAATACATTGAAGATGGTTGGAAACTTCCTATGGACCAAGATCCTCGAATTACCCCTATCGGCCGTTTTATCAGAAAAACTTCTATTGACGAAATGGCTCAGTTTATTAATGTTCTAAAAGGGGAGATGAGTTTAGTTGGCCCCCGAGCTTATCGCAAAGAAGAGCTTGAAGAGTACGAAAGAAAATTTCCTAGCTCAAAAAAATATATCGATATAATTCGTACTGCCAAACCAGGCATTACCGGACTCTGGCAAACATCGGGCAGAAACGAGATGAATTTTGAACAAAGAGCCAAACTTGACGCCGATTACATCAAAAACCGTTCACTTCGACAAGAACTTCTAATTATTCTCAAAACACCTTTTGTTATGCTTTCGATCTGGTAATCGTCGGCTTTTTCCGATACAATTTTATATATGACAGAAACTAACATTACTCCTATTAATTCCACCCCACCTATTTTAATCAAACCTCCAATTAGTAAGAAGAAAAAAATTCTTTCTATAACTTTAACTGTTCTGTCCATACTATTCATAGTCATTTCCGTTATAGGGGCAACTCTATTTTTTACTGTCTACGTCCCTGGCCAAAAACTTTATGCCCAAGCTTTAACCCTCCAAACAGATATTGACCAACTTAAAGCCGCTGTTAACGACAAAGATCTTGTCGCCACCAAATCGCAGCTTACTAACCTAAGAGCAAAATTAAAAGACCTCCGTAGTTCAAGTCAAAAATTTTCCTATCTTCAAGCACTTCCTTACGCTAAAGACTATTATCTCGATAGCCAAAGAGTCTTTACTATCGGTGAGCATGGCTTAGATACTGCTGAAATAGTCATCACCGCCATCGAACCTTATCAAGATTTTCTTGGACTTAAAGGCTCTGGAGTTGATAGTTCAAAAACTACTGAAGACAGAATAGCCTTCCTGACTCAATCAATTGAAGGGCTGTTACCCCACTTAGATACAATCGAAAAGAAAATCGTCGAGATTGACAACATTATCGAAGAAATAGATATAAATCGATATCCAGAAACATACAAAAATATTAATGTTCACTCCATCTTCAACCAAGGCAAAGAAACTTTATCCGAAGTTAAAAACTTAATCAGTAACGGCAAGCCAATCATCTCCAAAACTTCTTGGCTACTTGGCAAAGATAAGCCCAGAAATTATCTAGTTATTTTCCAAAACGATGGTGAACTACGACCTAGTGGTGGCTTCTGGACTGCCTATGCTACCCTCAAAGTTGATAACGGTAAAGTTATTCCTGGTCCAGCTAGCAATATCTACGATCTAGATGACAAATTATTAAGTAGCATCCCAGCTCCACGACAAATTAAGGCCTATCACATTAACGTCCCTTACTTAAATCTCCGTGATAGCAATTTGTCTCCTGACTTTCCCACTGGTGCCAAAATATTCCTAGAAACTTATTACAAGGTTATCAGCAAAAAAGAACAATTTGATGCAGTCGTTGCTCTCGACACCCAAGTTCTTGTTGATCTTGTCGCTGTATTAGGTAAGCTCGACACTCGAGTTGGCACCTTTACCACCGAACCAGACAAACGTTGTGACGGTTGTCCCAAAATTATTTATGATCTTGAATGGATCTCCGGTCGACCACGTGACTACATCGAGAAAGATCGTAAAGGTTTCCTTGGCCCAGTTATGTCAGCACTTTTGGCTAATGCCATGGGTTCAGCCAAAGACAAAATTCCTCTATTAGGCGAAGCCTTCTTCAAGAACATTCATCAGAAACATATTATGTTCTATTTTCCTGATGAAGAAATTCAAGCATCAGCCCAATTAGTCAACATTGCTGGTAATATTACCCCAACTGACAGTAAGACTGATTACTTCCACTTAAATGATGCTAACTTTGCTTCAGCAAAAAGTAATATCTTTATTACTCAAAAAATAAAACATGAGATCACTACCAACCAAGGTAGAGTCGAGCACAAAGTCTCAGTCACCTATACCAACCCCAGCCCAGGCTCAAACTGTAATCTAGAAAAAGGGGACTTGTGTCTTAATGCTCCTAAATATCGCGACATGTTCCGCTTCTATGTTTCTCCTGGAAGCCAACTCATAAAAATGACCGGATCAGAAGTCGAGCCAGTGCTTTATGAAGAACTAGGCAAACAAGTCTTTGAAGGATTCTACGGCAATAAATATCCTTTATATGCTCAGTCTAGTAGCAAGACTTCTATCCAATACACTAGTAGCGTCGCTGCCAGTAAAGACTATACTCTGCTTCTTCAAAAACAGCCAGGAACTAAGGCTGTCGAATATGAACTTTTAGTCAACGACAAAGAGTTTGAGAAGTTCAGTTGGGTAGCTGACAAAGTGGTCAAAATATCACTCTAGATGGAAAAGCACCAAAATACGCTTGCCATAGTCATCAAAAGTCAATCTATTCGTGAGTCGGATATTTTAGTAACCCTACTTACTCCAAACCTGGGCAAGATAGTCGCCACTGCTAAAGGTGCCAAACAAATAAAAAGTAGCCGACTTGGTAGCCTTCAGCTAGGTAACACAATTAAGGCACATCTCTACACCAAAAATGGCTATACTTGGCTTTCTGAGGCTACCAGTATTTCTCAATTCTTACTCCAACCAAAACAACTTACTCAAATCAATCTCCTTTTTTATTTTCTAGAGATAATCAATAATTTTATTGCTCAAGACCAATATATCCCCCAAGTCTACGAAATATCCGAAAAAATTATCCAATCAATTGCCGACAACCAATTAGCTCAATTCATAGATCAAGAGATAAAGCTGATTTCTGTTCTTGGCTTTGGTCTACCTGAAGAAATAACTCACACTTTCAAGCTCAAAGAGTATGTTCTTTGCCAAAAACTAATCCGCCAACACCTAGAATCAATTCTTGAAAAACCCCTCCAAAGCGGTAAGATGTTTTCTTAACCCCAAAATCCACTCAACAGGCTTAAGTAAAATATAAGTCAAATCTGCTAAAAATCTATTCTTATTAATTATATTTGCCACCACCGGGCCAGCATAGTTATAAATTCGACGTAGACGATAATGCAGATATGGCTTCTTCACCATCAACAATTTTTCAAAATTTTCAAAGTTACGCAACTGTGTTTTTTCTTTGCCCACCACAATAGTATGCCCAGTTGTCGCTGCTGTCACGATAAAGCAACTTGGTGGAGTTTTGGGTAATTTGTTGTATTCACTAATTAATCTAAAAATAGATTCAGCCAAACTCAGGCTAGCATAACCCCAAAAAATCAATAAATTCCTCCAACCATATCTATTGCCAGGCGTTCTGTAAATCTTCATACTCAAAATCGTCGCCAACCATGTTGCCGATGGCGGAACCAAAACTAATATGAGAAACCATATCCCTTTATTAAAGTAGAAGTAGTTATTTACGGTTGGATTTGAAAAAAGCGCTACAAACACCAACATCACAACCAACGATATCCCTAACAAATGTTTATATTTAATTTTTTTTCTCCAATACCAACCAGCTCCAATTAATATACTTCCAAGTACTAAGACCATTGGTTCTAAACTAATGGTACCTATCAATATTCCCGGCATAAAAAGTATTAATTCGTATACCAAATACATCCAGCACCAAAAAGTTCCCACATATACACCCCACCTTACCAACAATTTATTACTATTTTTCCGGTAATCTTTTATTAAAAGTATTAGAGCAACAACTGACCAAATATAAGTTGGCCAAAAAATCCAATGTACTTTATGGCTCAACCACAATGCCCAAATATCCTGCCACCTTCCCGACTGCCAGTCTGCCATCATAGAAAATGGGTTAATTATCAACAAAGATACAGGTATCAATATTACAAATATTACATAGTAAATCCTTACCGTTGGCAGTTTTAAATCTATATCTGCCGTTTCTTTCCATAATCTCCTGTTCTTCATATCAAATTATATCAGGCCACTTAATGATCCTCGCTTATCTTTATAACTTCATCAAGATATTACGATATAATATAGACATCAATAGGGGATTGGCTCCCTATAATTGCTCAACCAAATTAAGTGAAATAAAGGGTGGAACCGTCCTGAGTTAACCAAAAGGACCCCTTAAAATTATAAATTTTAAGGAATCATGTCCGAAAAAAACCAAAACGATCTTGTCGCTAAAGTTGTTTCTTTGTGTAAACGCCGCGGTATTGTCTTTCAAAATTCTGAAATATATGGTGGAGTCCAAGGTTTCTACGACTACGGTCCTATCGGATCGATAATGAAATACAACTGGAAAAATTTATGGTGGAAAAACAATGTCCTCGACCGACGCGATGTCGTTGGTATCGATGGATCTATTATCACTCACCCTCGAGTCTGGGAAGCTTCAGGTCATGTCAAAAACTTTGGTGATGAAATGGTCGAATGTAAATCCTGCCACAAACGTTTCCGCCTCGACCTAATTGATAACGCTACAAAATGTCCCGAATGTAATGGTGAATTTACTGCACCAAAAAAATTTAACATTCTATTTCACACCGAGATCGGAGTTATCGAAGGTGAAAAAATGCCTGCTTACCTAAGAGGGGAGGCCTGCCAGACAATTTATCTAGATTTTCAAAACGTCGTCAACAGTTCTCGTGTCAAAATTCCTTTTGGTATCGCTCAAATCGGTAAAGCTTTTAGAAACGAAATCACTCCCAAAAACTTCCTCTACCGTACACGCGAATTTGAACAATGGGATGTCCAATATTTTGTCCACCCCTCGCAAATGGATAAATGGTACGAGTATTGGAAAGAAACTCGTATGAGCTGGTATCAAAAACTTTTTAACTCTACTGACTCTCTCCGTTTCCGCCAACACGCTTCCGATGAGCTAGCCTTCTATGCTCAAAAAGCCTTTGACATCGAATATAATTCACCTTGGGGATGGACAGAAATGGAAGGTATCCACTGGCGAGGAGATTACGATCTCACTCAACATTCCAAGTTTAGCGGCCAAGATCTTTCCTATCGTGACCCCATCACCAACGAAAAATATCTACCCTGGATCACTGAAACTTCAGGTGGTGTTGACCGATCGTTCTTCTTCCTACTCCTCGATGCCTACCAAGAGGAAAATGACCGCATCTGGTTGAAAATAAATCCACAAATATCTGCCTACAAGATGGCTATATTACCTCTAGCTGCCAATAAGCCAGAACTTATTAATATTGCCGAAGAAATTTACTCCACTCTAAGTCAGAAATACTCAATCGACTACGACGATAGTAGCAGTATTGGTAAAAAATACCGTCGCCAAGACGAA
Source organism: Candidatus Shapirobacteria bacterium UBA2283 (assembly GCA_002345725.1). GTDB lineage: Bacteria > Patescibacteriota > Microgenomatia > UBA12405 > UBA12405 > UBA2283. The sequence goes on along the minus strand of DDWP01000102.1, from coordinate 4,574 downwards.
ATCGGTACACCCTGGTGTCTTGTTGTTGATTATCAAACATTAGAAGATCAAACTGTCTCCATTCGTGATCGTGACAGTATGGAACAAACTCGTATCAAAATGGAAGAAGTTGACAGTTGGCTATATAAGAAGTTAAATTAAACTATGAAAAAAATATTATTTATCCTACCTCTCGTCTTTTTACTTTCTGCCTGTGGGCCTCAAAAGAAAACTGAAGCTCCCACTCCGACGCCTGCTCCAAAACTAATCGAAATGGCCCCAGCCGACAGACCGCTAGTTAGCCTAACTCCTCGTGACGATGGCCGGATGATTTATCTTAAGATATCCCAAATGCCGAGCGCCGTCAGCCAAATAGAGTACGAGGTGATCTATACTGCTGTCGATGGTAAATCGGAAATTGAAAAAGGTGTCGGCGACACCATCAAAGAAATTACCAGTATCATCGAAAGAAAAATACTTCTTGGTACCGAAAGTTGTACCAATGGCTGTAAGTACAAATACGACGAAGGCGTCACCGGTGGAACACTCACACTAAACTTCATCACCAATGCTGGTCAAATATTCAGTTTTGAGACACCATTTACTCTTAAAACTGGTGCTCAAATAACCAAAGACGGCCAAATCAGACTCCCTGTCGCCAACTTCTCACTCACACCAAAAGCTAAACTAGCTGCCAAAGACTTCTTCATCCTCATGGAAAATTATCGTGGTGGATATTCAGTCTATAGCAACACCAGCAATTCCCTAGTTGGTGAGTATTCTGCTCAAGAATGAAATACCACACTCCTGTCTTACTACAAGAGGTGATAGACACCTTTGATCCTCAGGCCAACGATATCTTTATTGATTGTACTGTTGGCAATGGTGGTCATTCCCTAGAACTCACCCAACACGGTTCTGTCGTCTATGGCTTAGACCAAGATCCCACTAACCTCCAGATAGCCACAGATAGGATAAACTCACCTCTCTTTATCCCTATCAATAAAAACTTCAACCAACTCAACGAGGTTATTAGCCAAATCGACAAGCCAATCAAGGGGATACTCTTTGACCTAGGTCTAAGCTCAAACCAACTTTTGTCCCAAAACAGGGGATTTTCATTCAACGATAATCAGTCACTCGATATGCGACTTGACCCTGATACCCAAGAACTAACTGCCGAGGAGATTATCAATACTTACCACTACGAAGAATTGTGTGAAATTTTTACTCTCTATGCCCAAGAAACATATAGCAAACCTCTCTCTATCAGAATCATCAAAGAGCGTCAGAAAAAACCTATAAAAGATGGTGAGAGATTGGCCAATATCATTCGCGACTATTATCAATCAAAACATATTCGCACTACTATCGACCCTAGCACAAAAATATTCATGGCTTTAAGAATAGTCGTCAACAACGAAATTGAAAATCTAAAAAATACTTTAAAATTAACCCTCAATCCAAAATTATCTGGAACCACCATTGCCATCATCTCTTTTCATTCTGGCGAAGATCGTATCGTTAAACAATTTATAAAAGCAAACTTCCCTAATGCACCAAAAGCCATTTTACCCACCACTCTAGAAATAAGAAATAACCCTTTATCTCGCTCTGCAGTCCTCCGATCATATAGAATAAGTTAATGCACTTAAAAATTTTATTTGCGGTTAGCCTCTTTACACTTCTAACTCGAATTGTCTTCTCTATTTATTTTTCGATTACTATTGTCGACGAGAACAGCCAGGTCAATTTATCCCAATCACAAATTACCGAATTAAGAATAGAGAATCAAGTTCTTGAAAATGAAATGGCCGTTCTCAATTCTCTCCCAAATTCCAAGCCACCTTCAAAACTTTATCTTGACCTTCGATAAATATGAATAAGACCAGGCTAAAAACTGTCTACACCACTATCGCTTTTCTTTACCTAGTTGTCATCGCTCGATTGTTCTATTGGCAAGTTGTAAAATATCCGAGCTTTATCCAAAAAAACATCAATCAAAATTATAAACCTTCAGTCATCGAACCACATGCCGGCAAAATCTATGACAGCTCCGGCTATCCATTGATGTTAAATGAGACAAAATATCAACTTTCAATCTACAAACCAGATCTAAAACTACCCCTCACTGATTTGGCCAAGACCATCCAAATGGATACCCCTCAGATAGATAGTTTTATTACCAATCAGAACAGCAAATGGATTACCGTCAACGATCGTCTTTACAGCCATACCGAGAAAAAACAGCTTTCCGACCCTGGTTTTAAATTTTCTCCTCTCCAAAACAGATTTTATCCTGAAGCAAATCTAGCCAAATCAGTCGTCGATGGTCTAGACAACTATTATAGCCGGCAACTACAAGGCAAGTCAGGTTTTGTCTGGCAAACTGTCGATGCTACCGGAAAAACTATACTTTCCAAATCTGGCTGGTACATAGAACCTGTTAATGGACGAAGTATTCAGACATCAATCAATCGTCAAATCCAATCACTCATTGAACAAAAACTTACTCAGGGAATAGAAGACTATTCTGCAGATTCTGGCTCAATTATCATCATGTCACCTCAATCTGGATCTATTATCGCTCTAAGCAATATCTTTTCAAAAGACACAGCCACCTCTAGTGCTCATATCAAAAACCCACCAGTTTCCAATCTTTTTGAACCAGGATCTATTTTCAAACCTCTAGTCGTTGCTATGGCTCTCGATTCAAAATCAATCTCTAGTGACTTTGTCTGTTCAGGATGCGGTTCACCCAAACAAATAGGTCAGTATGCCGTTAGCAACTGGGACAACAGCTTTCACCCCAATTCAGACATTAAAGATATCATCAAAAACTCCGATAATATCGGCATGAGTTATATTATTGAAAAACTTGGGCTCAAGAAATTTCTTAATTATTTTCAGCTTCTCAACTTAGACAGGAAAACCGGTATTGATCTGCCCCAAGAATCCAAACCCATTATTAAATCATACTGGCCAGAAATAGACTTGGCCACCGCCTCTTTTGGGCAAGGATTTGCCATTACCCAGATCCAAATGATCACCGCTTTTAACACTCTCGCCAACAACGGGCATTTGGTAAAACCAAGAATAGTTGAATACTTTATCGACTCCGATTACAAAACTCCTCAGAAAATCCCCACCCCTTTAAAAGTTTATGAAGAAAGTACCGTCTCTCAAATTAAAGCCATACTCAAATATTCAGTCGAAAACGGAGTTGTTGCCAGTCTTAAGCCAGACAACTTAGAAGCTTGCGCTAAAAGCGGTACTTCCCAAGTCGCCATCAAAGGGGGCTATTCTGATTCTTCCACCATTGCTTCTTACATAGGTTTCAGCCCTTGTCAGAACCCAAAATTTACTATGATTGTCACTATCAACAATCCCAAGACATCACCTTGGGGATCTAGCACAGCTGCTCCAATATGGTACGATTTAGCCAGTAAAATCTCCTCTCTGCTATAATTTCAATTGCATTTTATGACCAAAAAAACATTTCGAATTTTTTTTCAGAAAGTAAAAAATTATCTTTGGCACTACCCCAAAGGACTTTTCTACCATTTATACTACGGTCAACCTTCAAAAAAACTAACTATTATTGGTGTTACTGGGACAGATGGCAAGACCACTACTACCAACTTAATCCACCATTGTCTTCAACAATCAGGAGTTAGGACAGGGATGTTCTCCACCGTAGGGGCAAAAATAGACAATAAAGAAATTACTCTAGGACTACACACCACTTCACCAGACCCTTCAATTGTTCAAAGAATTCTAAAACTAATGGTCAATGACGGGATAACCCATGTGGTTATCGAAGTTACCGCCCACGCCTTAGACCAATTCCGTTTCCTAGGTTGCCACTTTAAAGTTGCCGTTATCACCAACACCTCACATGAACATTTGGATGACTTTACCACCATGTCAAGCTACATCCACACTAAGTCAAAGATATTCAAAACAGCCAGCCTAGCAATCCTTAATAAAGACGATCAATCCTATAAACACATATTGCGCCACATTAACACTGCTGTAAAAACCTACAGCACTACCCAACCAGCCGATTATTTGGCCACCGACATTAAACTCCTTCCCAAACACCTCAAGTTCAAAGTAGGCGGATACCTCTTTGAGACCAATAGTCCATTTCAACACCAAACATACAATATCTTAGCGGCACATGCAGTTCTAGATAGCCTTAAAGTACCCTCCTCAGTCATCATTAACGCCATTAAACATTTTCCCGAAGTCAAAGGTCGTCAGGAGATCGTCAGCAACAATCTGGGAATACATTGCTTAGTAGACTTCGCTCACACCCCAAATGCTCTCTCTAGTGTCCTTGCATCGCTTAGAAAAGTTACTACTGGCAAATTAATAGTCATTTTTGGAGCCACTGGTGGCCGAGACCCTAGTAAGCGCCCCATTATGGGTCAAGTTGTCTCTCAAATCGCCGACATAGCCATAATTACTGCCGACGACACTCGTAATGAAAAAGTCGAGAACATCAATTCACAAATTATTGCTGGAGTCTCACCAGAAAATAAGAAGTTTATCTACCACAGTATTCCCAATCGACAAGATGCTTTCAACCT
>DDWP01000104.1 GCA_002345725.1 Candidatus Shapirobacteria bacterium UBA2283 | reverse complement strand
CTCCACGAAGAGATAACTATTCCCGTGGTCCACGCAACACCGGTTTCGGTGGTGGTAACCAAGGTGGTTATGGTGGTGGTGGCGATAGATACTAATCTATTTCTAGTAACACTCAAAACCTCCCGAGTAATCGGGAGGTTTTTTGATGAATAAATTGATTCTTAAATTGAGACGCCATGCATGGCGTCTCTACAAGGATTAATAAAACTTTTCGTTAAAACCACGGAATTCTCTAATTGATTTTCCAAATTTATTTTTGATGTCTGTTTCTAACTCTAGATATATTTTTTCCATTTCTTCTAGAGTTTCCAAAGAAAGATCAATCTGGTTGGCATTTAAATTAATCGTTAAATATTTTGGATTGGTAGTACCGACAATTACAAAATCAATAAATTTTTGTTTTAATGCCCAAGCAATATTAAGTTGACCAATAGTTATGCCAAGCTTTTTGGAAATTGGTGCCAGCTTTTCTCGTACCCAGGCAAAAATAATGTCTTGATTTTCTTGACTCCAATATTTTAAACCTTCACGCATATCCCCTGGCCTTAACTTATAGTTTTCAAAGGCAATACCGGTTAACATACCGATATCCAAAAGGTGGTAAGGAATTAGTTTAATATCGTGGTCGAGTAGATATTTTTCAAACTCAGAGCTTAAACTTCGGCTAATTAAATTAAAACGGTTTTCAACATAAGAAATATCTCCATTTAAGTTATACCCTTTCAGTTCATCTAGGTTAACATTTGATACACTGATTTTACCGATCTTGCCTTCATCTCGTAGTTTGGTTAGAGCCCTCATGGTTTCATCGAAAGGAGTGTTTTTATCGGGATTGTGGACCATATATAAATCAATAAAGTCCATATTTAGCCTCTTTAAAGAACGATCACACTCGCGGATAACATCATCGTATTTACTACTTTTAACCAAAGTTTGAAATGTCTTATCTTCAACATCAATATAGCCACATTTGGTGGCGACGTAATATTTATCTCTGGGAAATTCTTTTAAGACTTCTCCCAACAGGGTTTCCATATAGCCAAAACCGTAGTTCGGAGCAGTGTCTAGGTAATAACCTCCTTCATTAATGAACTGACGAACAATGTTTTTAGCAGATTCTTTATCAATCTCTTTAAAAACACCAACTAATGGAAATGTTCCAAGGCCAACACGATTTTGCATATTAAACCACTACTTCTGACAAACCATTAACAACATGTTTCTTTAGTAAAACCGGGTCGATAGTAGTCTCAAGGATGGATTCTAGAATAACCTGTCCCTGAAAAGTGAACATATCCCAACCAGTAGAAACTTTTTTATTTAATTTACGAGCCAAGTTGACTAAATTTGTATTTTCTTTTTCGAAAGTGACGTCGGCAATTTGATTAAAGTTGTTGACGATAGACTCTGTATACAAACCATCTTCTTCACTACCGCCAATATCGGTAGCGTTTATTAAGATATCACCAGACTCTAAGTGTAAGTCTGTTAGTGGCTTAATTTCAGAAATAAAGTTAAAGTCGGCTTTCAGTTTTTCAAGTTTGGACATGTCCCGATTGAAGATGACGACTTCGGAAGGTTTTGAATCTAATTTGTTTATATTAAACAACAATGCTTTAGCGATATTACCACCACCAATCAAAACAACTTTTTTACCAGCAATGTTGGAAATATTTTGTATCGAGCGCAATAGACCTTCTCCTCCTTGAGTTGATCCAATAAATTTACCATGATCATTTTTTACAAAACCTACTTTACCAATGTATTTGCTGACATCATCTAATTCATCAAGCAAATTCGGCAGTTGATCGTTAGACTCAAAACCAGCAGTAATAGCACCGGCCATATTCAGATTTCTGATTCCAGAAATTAATTTCGAAGAGTCTGTATCATAAAACAAAACATAAATAGCATTTATACCGGCCTCCTCGAAAAAAGGATTATAGATGTTAAGACCGCGTGGGCTAGCCTTAGTATGGAGACGAGCGATGATTTTGGTATCGGCGTTTATATTCATAAGCTGATTATAACCCGGAAAGTTATTTTTCAATAAAACCGCTTGATTCTAGTGATGGATCTCTGTCGACGTAAAAGTTGCGCTCCCAGACATGATTTTTTAGCTCAACCATTAGTGCTTCAGATAACTTTCTACCGTCGGAAACGGCAGCGTTAGCCTCGACAGTAGCGACTTTACGGGTGCCCGGAATGACAGTGGAGACAGCATCAAAAGACAATATATATCTTAGAGCTAATTCAGCCAAAGTTTTGGCTTCGTCCCCCAATATTTTTTTTAACTCGTCGGTTCTCCTAATGAATTCGGGCAATCTTTCTTGATTGAAATAAACAGAGCGCATATCATCGTCAAACTTTGAATCGAGAGTGATTCTCCCAGTTAGACCACCTTCATCAAGAGGTACACGAGCGATTAACCCAATATTATGTTCTGCAGCATAAGGCAATAGTTTTTCGGTCGGTTTTTGATGAAAGATATTAAAAATAAATTGAATGGTAGAAATCAAACCAGTATCTAAAGTTTTTAAACAGTTACTGGGTTGATAGTCGTTGATAGAGATACCCCAATGTTTGACTTTACCTTCACGGGTTAATTTCTGGATAGTTTGCTTCCATTCATCGTGAGAAGCAAATTCATCTTGCCAGACATGGAATTGCATAATATCAATTGAGTCCATCTTGAGTGTTGAGAGAGAGCTGTCGACCATATCTTCAATATACTGACTAGGGAAAACATCATTGATGTTGATTCCAAATCGAGCCGGCCAATTACGATCTTTTGGAGGAATTTTGGAGGCAACAATAACTTTACCAGCATTACCAGACTCTTTTAAGAACTGACCAATCAGTTCTTCAGAACAATGACCTCCAGAAATATCTCCTGCTTCATCAACCCGACCATAGACCCAGGCAGTGTCCAAAAAATTTCCACCTAATTCAACAAAACGATATAGTGCTCGAACGCTTTCGTCTTCGTCGGGAGCATCCCAACCCCAGGGATGACCACCGAGCTGCCAGGTGCCCATACCAACATCAGAAATTTTTAAACCAGTTTTACCAAGTGTGCGATAGTTCATGATTTGTTTAATTTTTAATTGTCCCAAAGTTCCATTATTAATAATACTTTTAGAGTTTGATTTGGAAGAGAATGATAATTATAAATAGTACGAGCTGGGACAGTAAAGACATCTCCTTTCTCAACCTTGGTAGCCTCATCACCAATAACAAACTCCCCTGCTCCATCAATGATGTAATAAATTCTTTCAATATCGTTGGTGTGTACTTCACCGTGATCATTGGTGATTTCAGCGTAGACAATGGACTGATAAGGACTCAAATGCTTGAGTTTATAGTTCCAGCTTTTAGTTTGATCCCAATCTTCTCTGATTGCTTGTGGCTGTGTAATTATCATTTAACTATTCCAATTTGTATATTTTAATTCAATATCACCAATTTGCATTTTGCCTGTAGCATTCAATGCATAAATAACAGCATCGGCAACTTCACTTGTTTTCATCTCTTTTGACTCATCGTCACCAAAATCATCGCCTGCGTTTTTGTCAATATTACTTACAAACGGTCCAGGGAATATTGAAGTTAACTTAATATCAGTTCCACCATATTTATATTTCAAGGCATTAGCAAAGCCTGTCATTGCCCATTTGGTGGCGGTGTATACCAATCCATCTTTTGTCTCAGGCAAATTTAATCCCCAAATCGAATTGATAAATACAAAATGTCCTTTTTTATTTTTTTCAAAAATAGGAGATACCGCTTTATAAAAATTAATTGGTCCAACACTATTGACCATAAAAGTTTTTTCGACCAGATTCTTATCTTTTTCTTCCAAATAATCAGCAGTCCAAACGCCTGCGTTATTTACCAAAACATCCACTGTTTTAAAAGTATCCATAATTTTTGATACGGTTAAATTGATAGCATCGACATCAGTCACATCACACACAAAATACTCAGCAGTTCCTCCATTGTCATTTATTTCTTTTTTTACTTCTACCAACAACTTCTCACTTCTTGCCACCAGGGCAATTTTGGCACCAAGCTTGGCAAGCTGAAGTGAGAGTTCTTTTCCTAAACCTTGACTAGCACCGGTGATGACAACGACTTTATTTTGCATATAGACATTATATCTCATCACCAAGCACGGACAGAGTCTTTTTCATAGAATAGACCAGATCTATTGTTTGACTCACACAAGGTAACAATTTCACGAGCGGGTTCATGAGGTTCACGAAGAGCATTCATAGTACCCATATCCGTTTTTACCCAACCGGGGGCAAAACTATAAACTCTAATTCCTTTTCCCTCCAATCTTTGAGATAAGGTCAGTGTGTACATATTAATAGCAGTTTTGGATATGCGATAAGCATAAGATTTGTTGGGCATATTTTGAAGCAATGATCCTAATTCTGAGGAGAGGTTAACAATAGCGCCACCATCATTGAATATAGACAACAGTTTTTCTGTCAAACTAATTGTGCCAATAAGGTTAACGTTTAAGGTTTGTGTTAATTTCTTTATATCTACCGAAGTTTCTTTCTGATCAATCATAATGGCAGCATTATTGATAAGAAAATCTATTCTGATATTTTCTTCATTTAACTGCCTGACAAATGACTCGATAGATTGCTCTGAAGATAAGTCTAATTTATAGGTTGAAGAGTTTCCTGTCGTCGAAGTACCAACAACTCGATATCCTTTTTTCAAAAATTCATTAGCAGTAGCCAAACCAATTCCCCGACTAGCACCGGTGATGACAACGACTTTATTTTGCATAATTTATTTTACGTCAATATAATTTAACTGGCCGTCGTTAAACCAAAGGTACTGGCTATTGGACAAAGGAATCATTTTCAAGTGTTCATTATACATAGCCTCAAACCCTAAATAATATCCTTTAAAAAAATGCGTATCACCCCAGTGTGGCAATAAAGCGCAATCGACAATCTCTAAACCATTTGATTTTAAATCTGGGGCTTTTGAAGCATCATCAATCGTCTTGACTAGATCTACTCGCTTACCCATGACCATCGATCCAGCGCTAGAACCAATATAGACAACACCCTCATTTAGTTTTCTTTTAAGAATCTCATCAAAACCAGTTTTTATAATTTGATCCAAAAGATAGAAGGTGTTACCCCCAGTCATAAAAATCAAATTTTTGTTGGCTAGTTTTCCCTCAATTTCCAATGGAGTTAAGTTGGTAATAGTGAATTCTTCGACATCAAATCCTTGACTAATTAAAGCGTCTTTGTCGGCTTTGAGCCATGAAAGTTCGCCTTCTTCAACTTCAGCTGCAGTCGGAATAAAAGCAACTTTATATTCGGAAGGTAATGAAGGTAAATGAGTTACAAGATCCGACAAAACATGATTGGCAGCGGCAGTTAAAAATATTTGAGACATGACCTATTATATATCTCCAGCAGAGATATTGAGAATGGCAACGGGCTGGCCGTTGACGTCGACTTTGTCGCCAACACTATTACCGAGTATAGCAATCCCAAGTGGGCTATCAGAAGAAATCCAGCCAGGTTTTTGGCTGGCATCGTTTTTACCAACTAAAGTAATAGTCATTTCTCGGTTGTCATTTTGAAAAACTAGCTTAACCAGGTGGCCAATTTGAACTTTATTAAACTGAGTGGGAGGAGTAATGAGAACAGCTTCTTTGATCTCCTGGGAAGCTTTATCAATCTGACTTTGGAGTACATTAGCTCTCTCAGTCATAAAAATATAAGCCGAGTTTTCTTTTAAGTCCCCCTCGGCGGCAGCGGCGGCACGTTCATCGAAAGTTCTGACCAGCTCCTGTTTTAGTTCAATTAAATGCTGTCGGAGATATTGAAGACCGTGAGCGGTAATGAGAGACATAAGTATTGATTATAACAACCTTTGTTACAAAAGTTTGGCGAGCTGCTCGACTGGTAGAGTGGCGTCTAGGGATTTGTCCACAAGGCCAACTCTCTTAATTTCATTCTGATAATCAATCATATCTTCAAGCCACTGAACTAAATCATGATTGGTGTTTCTTTTTTGTAGTTCAGATAAGGTAAGCTCGAGTTGAACTATGTTAAAGCCCAGAGATTTGGCTTTACGTAAATCATCAAGCATGATGTAATCAGTATTGATAAAAAGCAAAGCATCTTTCTTGGCTAGAGTCTCGTCGATTACTTTAGGAATATTGTCAGAATATTCTTCGTTAATATCAATTGAAGAAGGAAAACGAGAAGCAAGAGTAGTCTTGCCGGAAGATGAGCAGCCGATAACAATTGTTTTCATGGTTGTCTGGTATTTTAAAACTTATCCCAGGAAAAGAGAAGGGTGATCAATCCAACAATGGAAGACATAAGAATAACCTGAAAGGTGACCTGCATAATAATGAGGCATTGTTGATAGGAGATGTGGCCAAAAATCTTACGAAGGGGACGAAAATGTTCGTCAACATAATGGGGAAAATGTTTGGGCTCAATAAACTGCTCTAAGAAAAAATAAAGCGTCTCTCCAGCACTTCTAACTATCCAAAAAACTAGAAAGAAAAGTAGACCATATTTGTATTGGCCTAACCAAGTAGTAGCAACGCTAGCAACTAGGCCATAGATAGAAAAGATAAACATATCTTCCCAGACGAAAGAGCCTATGAGAAATCCAAAATTATAGACAAATTCAGCGATCTTCTTGCCAGTCTTGATCCTAACAAAAGAAAGAGTCGATAGAAAAGCAAATAGGAAAATAGATAGGTAACCAAAGAACATAGTAGGTAATGATAACATTAAGAATGAAGAAGACTTATGTACATGCAATTGATGTAATTAGGATAGTAGCCATATTAATGGTGATAGTGATCCATACTTCTAGTAAGACTTTGGGGGTCGGAAACAATGATCTTCTCGGTATGCCTCTAACTTTCTGGTTTAACCAGATTACCCGGGGAGCGGTGGCAATATTTATTATGATATCTGGATTTGTCCTGGAGTATGGCTATAATGGGAATGCTTTGGACTTTTATAAAAAAAGGGCCAGTCGAATATTGACCCCATATATATTTTGGAGTGCAATATATTATTTCTTTGTTTATGCCCCCAACCCAAATAATTTTTTCTTAATATTATTAATCGGAGGGGCAGCTTACCAATTGTACTTTATCCCCTCTTTACTACTATTTTATTTAGCCTTCCCTTGGATACGAAAGATAACCAGTGTCAAATGGTTGGTACTACTATCAATAGTACAGTTAGGGTGGCTCTACTGGGACTATTCTATAAAATCACTCCAATCTTGGGGGCCAATTAGTATAGTCCTGATGAACTACTTAGTGTTTATAT
>DDWP01000072.1 GCA_002345725.1 Candidatus Shapirobacteria bacterium UBA2283 | reverse complement strand
CTGGATTTTTTGGGGTTGGCATGTGGCTCATTTGTACCTCTTTTGCAATGATTGGAAGACTTACTTTCCTTACTGTTTCTACAAAAGATAATAGCACATAATGCTTTATATTTCAAGATGTTAAATGATATTTTAATGTGACAAAGTAGAATTAATAAGCGAAATTAGCTTGTTAATCCCTTTTTTGTTTTGTCCTGTTGGCATTTTACTTTCTTGTTCAAGTTTGTTGTGTGTGAAAAAGTTTGTGATTTTTATATGAAGCCTGCTCTTTTTTAATATGTAGCAATCTTTCAAAAGCCTTTTAATGAGGTTTTTTGGTAGAATTTTGCCTCTTCGAATTTTACGAACTCATAATAGTGGCCATAGTAGCGAATATTGGCGGACTTTTTATGAGTCAGTGGGTTTGCTCTTCTGTGTGCTCTTTGGCTGGATAGTAATCAAGTTTTTCACATATTAAATTCACAAATGCTTGCAAGTTGTTTCGACTTGTCATTATGCGCACCTGTTCCGCGTTCACGCTTGGTAAACTAGCACTGAAACTTAATGAGCAGACTCCATCATGCCTAGTGGCTAAACGCAAGATATCCACCCAAATATTTGGCAATAAGTTATTTGGAAGTATTGTAATTTCGTTTGTTTGTGGCGTGTTATCGTCTGTCATATTTAATTACCTCATAAATAGTATAGTTATTATAGCCAAGCCAAATCTATACGCTCTTGTTGAGCATTATCTTGTCTTAATGAATCATATGTCTTTCCAAGGGTAATACATGTGTATTCCGCGTCCACAGCGATTGGAGCTGACGTCCCAATATCATCCGTAATACCATAAGTTGGAGATATCTTTTTGACCGACTCAATGATATGAGTTAGCAGTGGGGTATTAAGATGAAATCTGTTTTCAGCGACTATTGTAAGCCAAGGGAATAGTCTTAAAAATTTCACTAATGTCACACCTGCTGCCGTTGGTGTAATTGATCCGTTTTTCCATTTTGACAAAGTTCGTTGGGGCAGTTCAAGCGCGCGTTCCATTCCTGCAAAATTGACATTGTGGTCGGAGAAATACTGTAGAATAGATATAACTGTTTGTGACTTTAGGGCATTTATTGTTTCTTGTATTATAGAATTGTTGCAGCCGGTAAAATCACCATCCATACCACATCGTTTGCAAATATCGTAAGCCAGTTTAACCTCAGTACTTTCACCAAAACTATCTGAGATCGTTTCGAGCTTTTCTGTTTGCTCCACTTGGTCGGAACCGCACAGAGGGCATATTTTACTTTCACTCATCATTGTCCTCCAAAGGTGAATGGGAAAGTTTTGCAAGTTGGTCAAACATTGGTAAATTAGCATCATCAGGCAAGTGAAACGATTTTAGTTTCCACTTGTTGATCGTCTTTCCAAAGAAGGTTGGAATAAATATTATTGCGATATAATAAGGTATGCCGTTTGTCTTACAGTGATAGTCGTACACATCAAGCGGGTTGTTTTTTTTGTCTGGATTATTGCGCCATTCTGTTATGTTCAGATGTCGTACGTTCTTGAGTCCATCGTTACCTATAAACTTTAGCAATTCCTTCTCAGTATATAATTGGTAAATCTCTCTGGCATCCTTAACGGCTTTTGGCTCGACAAGCACATCTGCTGGATTTTTTCTACACGCAATCTTGAATCTTTCAAATAAATTATTAGGCATCTGTCATCAACAGTCAAGGTATATTATCCGTAACGGATAAAAAGTCAAACCAATTGTTCTGTCTGAACTCTTGTTTTTGGGTTTGTTCTAACTTAACATAATAAAAACAAATATCTTTTGCTGGTTCACTATTCCCAACAGAGGGTGTGAATTATTGTTTTCCCATAAGGATTTTCTTACTTGTTTTTAATCAGATTTTCTTAGTTTGGGAATTAAAAATTCAAAACGGGATAGAAACAGAATGCCGAAATTTATTACTAGTAGCCCAATTCTAATGTTTCCGCAAAATAGAGAGTTAATATAATATCTGAGATATTTTTAAATATTAGACTTTAGTGCCTTTTCAAAGGCCCTCATGACTTCAACAGATCTGCCGCGGGTAGTGTGAATATATCCTTCTGTCGTTTTTCTGTTTTCATGGCCAAGTATTCCTTGGATTTCAGCAAGTGGTATATTGATACTATCCATTAAGCTGGCTCCTGCGTGTCGTAAGGGATGAAAACGAAAATATCTAACTCCAGCCTTTTTGCATAGAGTATTCATAAATTTCTTCCGATCTTGATACGGGCCACATATTACCTGTCCAACTGTACGCGAAAAGTATAAATGCCAAAAGGTAGCGACGTGATATGTTGAAGTTGTTGAACTTGTCTTTTTAAGGTTTCCAGTTCTTCAAGAAAAGAATGATCTTCCCATTCGACCCAGAAAGATATCTTTAAAGTATCAAGTCCATTGGCTAGTTGAGGGGGGCATGTTATTCGGGCTTGCCCCCCAAAGGGTAGGGTGTTCTTGACTTTCGCTGGTTTGTTGTCTACATTCATTTTGACTCCTTTGACTTTTTGGGGTTGAGCCTTCCAACTGATCACTTTATCTTGGCGGATGAAGATCAGAAAGAAGGCTTTTTTTTTATGTAAAGGGTGTTGAAAAGTAGCTG
>DDWP01000081.1 GCA_002345725.1 Candidatus Shapirobacteria bacterium UBA2283 | reverse complement strand
TACCCCCCAAAACATTGTTTTTTCTTTATAGATAAGAGATTATTATTTATGAAGAAATACACGCTCCTCTCCTATCAACTTCCTTTTCCGGCACTCTTTGTTGGAGAAATCATAGCCTTACCTATCGCAGCTTATTTTTTGTTCCCCATTATTGGATTATTAGGGGTAGTAACCTTATTTGTTTTTTGGTTACCAAGTGTATTTGCTTTAATCGCTTTTTTGAATAGCAAGAACAATCGTATTGAAATTTCTGAGGCTGGTGTGACCTTTTATAAAAACGGAAGTATTCTAACTAGTTTTGACTGGGGTGAAGTAGACAAGTTTGGTTTTCAAGCATCTGTTGCTAAACGTGCCGGGTTGTATGAAGCTACTCCGTATTTGGCCTTTGAATTACTTGAATCAAGTCGAGTTAAACTTGATCTTTTGGTAAGCTCCAAAGAATTTGGCTTTATCCGCAAGAAAAATGATTTTGAAAAATATATGGCCCAAGAAAAGTTAGACCTCTATTTTAGTATGAGAACAGCTAACGAAAGTGACCAGGGGATGATTTCCTTGTTCTCAACTAAGCCTAGCTTTCTAAAATCAATTTCTCCATTGGTCAAAACTAACGACCAAGCCGAATACGACAAAGTAGTTAAAGAGAATTTTACATCTTATACCAATAGTTGATATCAAACATTCCCAAGTATTTTGTATTCAAATATATTGCTATTAGAAAAGTTACTATCACCACAACTTTAGAAAACATGGTCAGGTATTTCTGATCTTTTTTTAGCTGACTTATCAGCATTACTACAGTTATCAATGCCAGCCCGTATCTCCATATTCCTGCATATTCTTGAAACTTATTAATATCCATCAATTTACCTATTGTGCCTCCAATTGGCACTAGTAACCACAGCCAAACTACCAGCATTTGTCCATTTTTCCATAATTCTACGAAAGTTACCGCCAGTGACATTGCCAAAAGTGGCCAGAAAGGTAAAACATACCAGCCGTACGACTGACTCCCCATAAATATATAAGTCACTAAGTACGACATCGTTGCCACCATTAAAATTATCTCTCCCACATTTTTTTGTTTTTTTGCCATCAATACCCAGTAGCCAACCCAGCCAACCAGTGGCCAGAAATCAGTCAAATATTTGTTATGCGTCAACTTAACTTGAGTCATCAGATCATATATCGCCACCGGCCCGATTCCGTAAAACCTATTAGAGTTAGAATTAAAAATACTCACGAATGTCTCCCAATCATAGACCATCCCGTATACAAAAAATAGGCTAGTTATCGATAAAGCCACTGTTCCAAATATAGCTATTTCCTGCCATTTATTATTATTTTTGTTTACCAGTAGTACTATCCCTACCATCAATATATTTGTCACCCCTGATAGTTTAAATAAAGTCCCTATGCCTGCTGCTATTCCCGCGAGCCACAACCATCTTAACTTTTTATATTTTATGTATGATGACAAAAATATCATCGTCAACAGCGTCATCGGTATTAATCCATTCTCTGCCTGGATCATTCGACTACCGATTACCACAATCGGCATTGTTCCATAAATCAGCATCGCTACTATCCCTGTTACAAATCCAAAATTAATTATTACAAAGCATCCCACCAAGGCCACACTTATTGTCCCTAGGTACACCATCGGTTTTCTAATAAATGCCGATATAGTATCTTCAAACACCCTCGCTCCTTTAATATACGCAAACCCTCCCGTTACTACACCCATTAATGGAGGGTGATCAAACCATGGTCTTTCCACCGACAATGGATTTCCTTTAGCAGTTTCTTGAAACACTCTATCCACATTTATATATCGCATATCGCTATTCTTGTATCCGTCAATCCCCGATATCCCCACCGGTACCCCTAGTTCGATCAGCGACAACCCTACCCACGAATATGAATATTCATCCATTGACTGGCCTGGCAGGGGAATCTTGTCGTAGTTAAAAAGTCTTAATTTATAACTCAATATCAGAACCCCTATAAATACTATTGTCTGGATAATTATTTTAAATTTATTCATTTGCAGTTAATTGTTGCTTGCTCATTAATTAACATTTTTCTGTCGACCACCTCTTGATTGTCAATACTACATTTCCACACGCTACCTTTATCCGTTACTATCTTTGGGTCAAATCCAATTATTCTGGCAAACTCAGTCATTATCCCTTCAAATGTTTTATCTTTTATGGCAATTAACGATAAAGTATTTTTTGAAGACCGTCCATCAGCACATTCAAAATTAACTTTGACATAAGCCTTGCCTGCATCCACCGGATCACCATAAATTTGAAAATTACAAAGATCAGTCGTCATTTCTCTCCAAGCTGATTTTGCGCTTATCATTTTCTCTAGTTTTCCTTCACTAAAGTTTTGTTTGAAATGTGACTTTAATCCCAAAAACATTACTCCAGTTAGACTGTAAAACACTACCAGGTAGACAAATATAAATTTTATAAAGTTACCTTTTTTAAACATCTCTGCAAGTAATATAACATTACTCCTAGCCATACTAGAGTTGCTACTATGCTTATCCTTATGCCCCAATAAAATGTCGCCGGTTCATAATTAAATTCAATTATCCCTTGCCCAGCTTCTACTGCTACGCTCCTAAACACTTCTTCATATTTATCAATTGATACAACTTTCCCATTAATTTTTGCCACCCATCCTGGGTAATAAGTATCTAGCAATACCACTTCACCTTTCTTTTTTAAATCATAATTTATTACCACTTTATTAGCCTGATATTCTGTAATTTCTACCATTCCGCTATCAGTATTGTTTTTAACAAAGGCTCTAGGTAAGTAATCTTTATTTTCCAGCACTGTTACCGTTTTTGATTCGGCCACTCTCTCCCAATTGGTAATTTGTATTTGATCATTTATCATTTCCCCTCCAATTCGCCAGTCCTCATATCGTTTTAATGCTAGAAAATATCGCACATTATATTTTCCTAATGTCTTGGCATCGTATCTTTTCGCCTCTGCATAACGGCTATAATTTTCTTTGTCATTATTTATATCTTGGTTGAACTTTTTAGTGTAATTAGCCACTGCCATCGGGTCATATCCGGACGGACTCATCAGTCCATACATTGTCCATGTGTTTGGCGACAATACTGGGCCATATTCTTTATCTACTCGAAACACCCCTGTCTGTTTTTCCAAAAAGTCTGTTACCTCGGTTTGGGGGAACACGTATCTTGGGTCTGAGAATGGTAAATACTTCCAACCAAATCTAAACATATCCACCATTAGTAGAGCAATCATCAGTGGTACAAATAATGACTTTTTTCTAAACAATAATGTGGCTATCATTGATATTCCTAATATTGCCATTGGCACAACTAGGTTTCTCAGAGCAGTTTTTACATTCACCACATCATACTCTTTGTAAATAAAAGACATTGCTCCTACCGCTATTATGAATCCGATCCAGGGGAAATAGTATTTTATAACTTGTCGCCAATTTTCCTGCTCTATTTTTTCAAGCATCAAAGACAGTAG
>DDWP01000008.1 GCA_002345725.1 Candidatus Shapirobacteria bacterium UBA2283 | reverse complement strand
ATTAATTTAAAGTTAGGATAGTGTCGATTTGTTCTTGGAGTTCGGCGTTGTAATTTACGCCATATGGGATGGTTATGTTTTTGCCGTTGGGTAGGACAATTAAACCCTTATGTCCGTTGGGGTTTTTCTTAAGAAGATTGTTTAGGTCCATAAGTTGAGATTGGGAAGTGTTTTTGGGGACTTCGATAACAAAATCGTAGGTTTTGGTAGTGCTAGATAATTTATCGCTAACTAGGTCGATCATGACAGACGTTTCTTCTTCTCGGATTGAAACTTTTCCTTCTATATATAGAGCCTTATTTTCGGTTAATAGATTAATGTATGTTTCATAAGTTTTGGGGAAAATAACTCCTTCTATTTGACCACTACTATCTTCAAGGGTTACGAAAGCCATCTGGGCGTTACTTTTCTTAGTACGAATCATTTTTATCTTACTGATAATAGCGACAAACTTTACTGGAGTGTTGGTTGTTTTACCAAAGATACTTTCTATTTGGGGTAGAGAAGCATTTTGGAAATCTTTGAGCATGGTAGAAATTGGGTTCTCGGTAACGTAAATACCTAAAAGCAATTTTTCTTGAGCTAATTTTTCTTTTTCAGGCATTGGTTCGACTTGGGGCAAAGTATCAACTGGGGCAATATATTCTTGTTCTGAGTCTGATGAGTCAAAGAGTCCTCCTTGTCCACTACTTTTTTTACTATTTATCTTCTCGCTCTTACTACGAATATCATCAATGGCAGCCAGAATGGCATTTCTTTCACCAAATTGATCAAAAGCTCCGACTTTAACTAGACTTTCGAGTACTCGTTTGTTAACTTTCTGACCGTGAACTCGGAGACAAAAGTCAGTGAAACTATGGAAAGGTCCATTTTCTTCTCTTTCGTGAAGAATGTTCTCAATAGCGGCATCGCCAACATTTTTAATAGCATCAAAACCGACTCGGATAGCCATGTGGTCGAGTGATTTATCATTCTCAACCATATCAAAACCTTTATTGGATTGATTGATGTCAGGAGCAGAGACGATAATGCCTAAGTGTCGGCACTCTTCGATACCATCACTAACCTTAGTAGTATCGTCAGCCTCCGCAGTGAGTAAGGCACACATGTACTCTACGGGATAGTTGGCTTTCATATATCCAGTACGATAGGAGAGCATTCCGTAAGAAGCGGCGTGGGCTTTGTTAAAACCGTAACCTTGGAATGGGACGAAAAGTTCCCAAATCTCTTCGGCACCTTCCTTGGTCATTCCTGAATGTTCGACACAACCATTAACAAAGATTTCATGCTGGAGAGCCATTTCTTCTGGTATTTTTTTACCAATAGCTTTTCTAAGTTTGTCGACAGTTGTCCAGTTGTATCCGGCAATTTCGATGGCGGTAAATAAAATATCATCCTGGTAAACCAAGACTCCATAAGTTTTACCTAGGAACTCTTCCATCTTAGGATGGAGGTAGACTGGTTTTTTACGGCCAAATTTACAATCAATATAAGCAGAAATATTGTCCATTGGTCCAGGACGATAAAGAGCGACCATGACCATCAAGTCTTCAACTCGACTAGGTTTCAACTCCTTGAGCCATTTAGTCATACCGTCACTACCTAGCTGGAAAACACCCATGGTATCGCCTTTTGATAACATTTCAAAAGTTTTTTTGTCGTCCAGTGGTAATTTACGAAGGTTAATCTCGATACCTCTAGTTTTACGAACATTTAAAATTGATTGACCCAAGAATGAGAGATTGCGAATACCTAGGATATCGTATTTAATTAAGCCAACATCTTCGGCGGCGTGCATTTCATATTGGGTAATGATTTTATCGCCACCACTTTCAATTTGAGTGGGGGTAAATTCGTTGACAGTAGTTGGGGAAATGACAATGGCACAGGCATGAACTGATATGTGGCGGGCACAACCTTCAATTTGGCGGGCCATGTCAAGGATTTTTTTAGTATCAGGATCGGTGTCGTAGAGTTGTTTCAATTCGGGAGTAATTTCAAGAGCTTTGTCGATGGACATGGGAAAACCTTGTTTACCCATAGGAATGATCTTAGAAACACGGTCGCCGATGGCATATTCATAACCTAGAACTCGGGCAGTGTCACGAACAGCACCACGGGCCATCATTCGACCAAAGGTACAAATCTGAGCCATGGCTTCTTTGCCGTATTGTTCGCTGATGTGATAAAGCATGGCTTGGCGTTTGTCGTCGGCGATATCAAGGTCAATATCTGGAGGTGAAGGGCGATCACAATTCAAAAAACGCTCAAAAGGTAGTTGATAATTCAAAGGATCTACAGAGACGATACCAAGGACAAAAGAGACCAGTGATCCCCCGGCCGATCCCCTGGTGTTGGTGGCAGTATTGTTTTCTTCGCACCACTGAATGAAATCTCTCATGATTAAAAAGTAGCCAGCAAATCCTTTAGGGCAGATAATATCTAATTCAAAATCAAGTCGTTCTTTGACTTCGGGGCTTATGGTGCCGTAATGCTCTTCTGCCTGTTTGTAGGTAATCTCTCTGAGTCTATCTTCTGGGGTAACTCCATCAGGTAGTTTAAACTTGGGAAAGAACCATTTGCCAATTTCAATCTCAACGTTACACTTGTCAGCTATTTTTTGAGTATTTTCTAAAGCATCGGGAATGTCGGCAAACTGAGCGGCCATTTCTTCAGGAGATTTTAAATAAAAGTCGGGAATGTCGGCCATACTCATGCGGTTACTAGAATTGACAGTGGTCTGGGTATTGATCATTACTAGCACGTCTTGAGCTGAGGCATCTTCTTTTTTGATGTAGTGAGAATCGTTGGTGGCCACAAGGGGGATACCTAGTTCTCGGCTGATTTTGATGAGACCCTCATTGGCAGTGTCGATTTCTTTAAGACCTGGGTGTCGTTGGATTTCAATGTAATAGTCTTCGCCAAAAAGTTTTTGAAATCTGGTGGCATTCTCTAGAGCTTTTTCGTATTGATTGTCATTAATAAGGGAAGGAACAATACCGGCAAGACAGGCGCTAGTACAGATTAGACCTTCATGATATTGCTCGAGGAGTTCCCAATCGATACGGGGTTTGTAGTAAAAGCCTTCAAGATGGCCGAGGCTGACCAATTTCATTAAATTTTTATAGCCAGTATTGTTTTTAGCAAGAAGAATTAGATGATTTACTTTTTTATTTTGGGAAGTTTTGTCTTTGCGGTCACCTTGGGTCATGTAGACTTCACAGCCGATGATTGGTTTTATTTCGGCTTTGATACAAGCTTTATAGAATTCAACCGCACCATACATGTTGCCATGATCGGTGATGGCGACAGCATTCATACCCATTTCTTTGACCGTACCGACTAATTTTTTGATTTTGGTTAGTCCGTCAAGAAGCGAGTATTCGGTATGAACATGTAGGTGAACAAAAGACATATGAATAGTATAAAGTCAAAAGTCAAAAGTCTAAAGTCTTATGAAGTAGATCAAATTAAAATGTACTAACAAAATGCGGTTATTACATTGCTCCTTCGAGGGCTTTGATGCGGTCGGCGACTGGAGGGTGAGTAGAGAACATTGAAGCAAGTTTGTTGCCTTTGAAGGGGTTGCTGATATATAGAGAAGCGGTAGCAGTAGAGGCGAACTCTTGAGGGGTGCTATCAGCGTCAAGTTTTTTTAGAGCGGATATAAGGCCGCTTGGTTGCCTGGTAAGCATGGCACTAGAAGAATCAGCAAAATATTCACGACGTCTGGAGATAGCTAGTTGAATTAACTGGGCTATTAATGGGGCAAAGATAATTAATATTATTCCGACTATCATTAAAGCGTTGTTACCCTTATTGTCGTTATTACCACTTCGGGCATGCCAAGACATATTAATTAAGATAGAAAGTGTACCTACTAATATGGACACTATAGTCATAAGTCTAATGTCGTAGTTTTTGATATGGGCCAACTCGTGGGCAACAACCCCTTCAAGTTCAGTACGGTTTAGTTTGGAAAGTAATCCGGTAGTGGCACAGACGACGGAGTTTTTTGGATCGCGGCCAGTAGCAAAAGCATTCATGGCGGGTGAATCGATGACAAAGATTTTGGGGACAGGGATCTTGGCGACTTGAGATAAGTTTTCAGTGACAGTATAAAAATCAAAGAATTCTTTTCTAGATGCAGGGCGAGCACCGTTAAGACTAAGGACTATCTTGTCTCCCCAAAAATAGCTAGCACCGGAGGAGAAAATAGAAAAGATTATAGCTAAGGGAAGGAGTTCTCGAATATTAAAGGCATAGCCAATGGCGTAGGCAGCAAATACAACGAAGCCGATAAAAATACTAATAATTAGTACTGATTGCCATTTGTTATGATTTATTTGTTCGTAGATGTTGAGCATAGTCAATCCCCCTCAATCCCCCTTTGACAAGGGGGAAGTAAAACTAGTTTAGATCTACTTTTGGATTAGAGGCCTCGCTTTCAGATAGTTCTAGGTGTTCTCCGGAAGTTGGAGTGTCAAAACCTTTTTGAGGAGTGAATCCCATGATTGGGGCGATCCACAGACCGGGAACAGTAGATATTTTGATGTTAAAGTCGGCAGTTAAATCAATTAGTGTACGACGAGCATACATAATTTTGTCGGCAGTATCTCGGAGTTCTTGCATCATGTCGGAGACAACAGTTGAAGCTTTGATCTCAGGATTAGATTCAACAATGACATGAAGAGATTTCAAAACATTGTTGATCGAGTCCTCAGCCGCAGCGACACTTCTGGAATCACCTGCTTTGGCGTTATCGATTAATTTTCTGGCAGCAGTTAATTCGTCAAAGATTCCTTTTTCGTGTTTCATATATCCTTTAACGGATTCCACGAGGTTAGGGATAAGATTTGATTGACGTTTTAGTTGGTTACCGATTTCTTGAATAGACGCGGTGATATGAACGAGGGTTGTCTTTAAGCCGTTATAAAAAGTAATAAAATATAAAGCTATTATGGCAGCGATGGCTAGAGCAATAATCATTTTTGTAAGGTTAATTACTAATCTATAAATTATAACATTTATATATGCTTGATTGTAACTAGTACTCTGATGTATAATCCGTGCTTATGGAGAATGAAATCGGAAAGAAGCTAAAGGAGTTTAGGTCGGAGATTGGGGTGACTCAAAAAGAGATGGCTAAACATCTTGGGTGTACAGAAATAATGGTAAGTAGGTATGAACTTGGTGTTAGTCAGATATCGATTCCTCAGTTAATTAAGATATCTAAGGTGTTAAAGAAGCCGGTGACGGCATTTTTTGAAAATGTGAAAGATAGTACTAATAGTACTAGTAAAAATACAAACTTCAAAAATGCGTTTGTGTTTGATTTGGATGATACCTTGGTGGACGCACGACAATTTTGCGGAGAGACTATCGCAAGAGTGATAACAAGTCACGATCCATCAGTTAGTTTTGATCTCGTTTGTCAGCTGCATGACAATATTAAAGGTCAAACTATTGAAGATTTATATAAACATATTTTAAAAGAAATTGACTTAAAGGCAGATGTGCCTGAGTTGTTAAAACAAGATAATGTAATTCAGCAAAAGAATATTAATAGACTGCAACTATTTGAAGGAGTAGTGGAGATGTTGGAGTTTTTGAAGTCTAGTGGAAAAAAGCTTTATATTTGTACTAATAGAAAAAAAGATTTGATGAATAAGGTACTTGAAGCAAATAATATTTATGGTTATTTTGATGAAGTTGTCTCTTGTATCGATGCTGGTTTTAAGAAACCAAATCCGTATTCACTTTTGGAGTTGATGAATAGATCAGGGCTTGATTCTAAGGAGTTTATTTACTTTGGTGATTCAGAAGTTGATTCTCAGTTTGCTCAAAATGCAGGTATTGACCATATTATCTTTGACCAGTATCTAAATAATAAGAATTTATTCAAAAAGTTGGTAAATATGTTTTTGGAAAAGCAGATTAATGGTAATTAAGTATTTATCAATCTTGTAGATAAAAGTATAAATTTTTGATATATTATCAAAGCCGTTGATAACTAGGGTCCTTGGTGCAGCGGTCTAGCACATCCGCCTGTCACGCGGAAGATCGTGGGTTCGAATCCCATAGGACCCGC
>DDWP01000050.1 GCA_002345725.1 Candidatus Shapirobacteria bacterium UBA2283 | reverse complement strand
AAAATGAACTGGGGGAGGGTGACGATGCAGCCAGGAGAGATAATTACAGTAACTGGTGAGGCTCGAAAGATTGAGAAAAATCAAATGGCCAGTTTTACTGCTGGAGTGGAGTCGGTAAATGATAAAAAAGAAGATGCTGTAAAAGAAGTAAATGATAAAGTCCAGGCTTTAATCAGTGCAGTTAAGGGGTTTGGTATTAAAACAGAAGATATAAAAACTCAAAATACTTCGGTCTATCAATCAGAAGAAATGTATTGGGACAATGGGGTGCAAAAATCTCGTAAAGGTCAATGGAGAGTAAGTAATTCAATTGAGATAGTGCTTCGAGAGGTTGATAAGACTTCGGCGCTAACAGATCTTTTAAATGCTTCTGGTGCTAACAACGTTTATGGACCTAATTTTCAAATGGACAATAGTAATAAAGTGGAGACTGAGCTATTTGATGAGGCAATTAAAAACGCTAGAGAAAAAGCGGAAGCAATTGCCAAAGCTTCAGGAAGAAGTTTGGGTAAAGTGATGTCAGTAAATGAAGGTGGATCGGTATCTAACCTTCCGATCTATGCCGCTAAAGATGGCATGGGTGGTGGTGGATCACCAATTGAGCCAGGTAGCTCGACTATTTCTAAAAGTGTAGTAGTTGTGTTTGAATTGAAATAGTTACTATATGGCTGAAAAAAAGAAGAAAGAGCCGGTGGTGGTAAATATCAAAAGAGCGAGGTGTTTTTCGGGTAATGTGGTTAATGAGTTGGCGAGATGTGTTACACCTAAATGTGATTTTAAGACTGATTGCATGTGGAGGAAAAGGCGTGGTGAATTGTCACCTCAGTTGGGGAGTATGCCAGAGAATAGAAAGACGATTCTTTCAAGGTGATATATTGTCAGAATAATTTTTAGGGAATAGAATTGGTCAGTAAAATAAAATGGCCAAACTTCAATTAATTGCTGGTAAGTCACATATAGCCTTAGCTAAGGATATATCTAATATTCTTAAAGTCCCATTAACACCGGTGGAAGATAAGTGTTTTGCTAATGGGGAGGTATATGTTCGAATAAAAGAAAAAGTAAGAGGTAATGATGTTTATATAATTCAAAGTTTTGGGACAGAAAATAATGATCGGTTGATGGAGATGTTGATATTAATTGATGCTCTGAAAAGAGCTTCGGCAGGAAGAATTAATTTAATATGTCCACACATGTGTTATAGCCGACAGGATCGTAAAGTGGATTCGAGAGAAGCGATAACGGCTAAGTTGGTAGCTAATTTGATTACTAAGGCTGGAGCAGATAGATTAATTACAATTGATTTGCATGCAGATCAAATTCAGGGTTTTTACGATATACCAGTAGACCATTTTGTGGGTTATCCGCTTTTAGCTAAATATTTGAAGAGGAAAAGGTTGATTAAGAATTCGGTGATAGTTAGCCCGGATATTGGGGGAGTGAAAAGGGCTAATAAATTGGCGGACCTATTTGGTTTAAATATTGCAATTATCGATAAGGTTAGAAAAGCTCACAATCAAGCTGAGGTAGCTCATGTGGTGGGGGATGTGGCAGGTAAGAGAGCAATTATGATTGATGACATGATTGATACAGGCGGGTCGATTTGTGCGGCGGCGGAGGTTCTTAAAAAATTTGGGGCAACGGAAATAATAGTTTGTGCGACTCATGGGGTGTTGTCGGGTGATGTTAAAGAAAAGTTTGATACTAGTAGTGTGGATAGATTAATATTGACCGACACTTTGCCAATACCAGTGGAAAAAATTTGTAAGAAAATGGAAGTTATCTCGGTGGCTCCACTTTTGGCTAAAGTAATTAAAAGAATTAATAAAGAGAGGTCTCTGGGGGAATTGTTTACTTGGGAAGATAAAGAGAAGAGGTTGTGAGGTAAATAGAGTAAAATAGGGCATGGATAAAATTTTTGAATTGATTGAGAAAGAGAAACAAAGACAGCAAAATTCTTTGATGATGATTCCTTCGGAAAACTATACTTATCCGGAAGTGTTGGAGGCAGTGGGGTCAATATTGATGCAAAAATATGCTGAGGGTTATCCAGGAAGAAGGTATTATCAGGGAAATGAGATAGTTGATGAGATTGAAGAGTTGGCTAGAAATAGAGCGCTAAAAGCCTTTAATCTTGATCCGGAAAAATTCCATGCCAATGTTCAAGCTCATTCTGGGTCGGAGGCAAATTTGGGAGTCTACAATGCTTTATTAAATGCAGGCGATAAGATAATGTCGATGTATTTGCCCGATGGCGGTCATCTGTCGCATGGCTGGAGAATGGGAGATAAGAAAACAACTTTTGTTAGTAAAATGTTTGAGGTGGAATTTTATAAAGTCAATCCAGAGACAAGATTATTTGATTATGAACAGATTGAAAAACAGGCTTTGGTTTTTAGACCAAAGCTAATAATTTCTGGGGGGACGGCGTATCCTCGGGAGATCGATTATAAGAGAATGTCGGAAATTGCTAAAAAAGTGGGAGCGTATTATTTGGCGGATGTGGCTCATGAGGCGGGATTGATTGCTGCAGGAGTGTGCCAATCTCCTTTTGAATATGCTGATATAGTGACGATGACAACACACAAGACTTTGCGAGGCCCGAGAGGAGCAATAATTATTTGTAAAAAAGAACTGGGGCAACAGTTAGATATGGCAATAATGCCAGGGCTTCAGGGTGGACCACATTTGCATTCAATTGCGGGAATAGCCGTGGCTTTGGAGAAGACAAAGACGGATGAGTTTTTAAATTATGCAAAACAAACAGTAAAAAATGCGCAAAAATTATCGGAAATTTTGGTAAAAGGAGGATTGGATGTGGTGTCTTTGGGGACGGATAAGCATTTGATAGTAGTGGATTTGAGAGACAAGGAGCAATCTGGTTGGTTTACGGCGTGGGCAATGGAAAAAGCAGGGATAATAATGAACCGCAATACTGTACCAAATGAAACAGCTTCACCTTTTTATCCTTCAGGAATTAGACTAGGGACACCGGCGTTGACGGTGAGGGGGATGAGGGAAGGGGAGATGGAACAGATTGGAAAATGGATACTAGAGGTTATTGATATCGTCGGCAAGCAAAGTGTGTCAGCTGAAGCAGAAGAAAGAAAAGTTGATTTAAAAAAGTTTATGAGTGAGATTGAGGGCAATCAGAGATTAAAAGAGATTAAGCAGATGGTGGAGAAGTTGTGTGGGAAGTTTCCGATTTACGAAAAATAAAAATAAAGCTGGAGATTAATAATCCAAAGCCGAGAAATTGGAGAAGTTGAGGCCAAAAGAGGATGTAGATCTCAGATGTCAGTTTTTCAGATGTCAGTTGCCAACCGTTGGCCCAGTTGTTGACGAGAATGTGATCTTTGAGAAAAATAGGACGAAGACCTTCAAAATAAAAAGCGAGCCAGCCGGGGGAGAAGGATTGGTTGAGAATGATGGTCTGATTGGATTCTAGTTGGTTTAGTTTAAGTCGGATAAGAGAATTATTGGGAAATATTTTATTGAACTTGAGTGGGTAATTAACTGAAGGTGTGGGTTCAAATCTGGCATCAATCACTGATTTGTCAATTTGAGATATAGTGACTGTCTCTAACGTTGAGGATGACTGCTTGCTGCCGTAAGAGATTAGATTAAGCTCCACAGTGTATCCAAGAAACTCATCTTGTGGTGGAACAAGAAAATAGTCCCAATCAGATTGATTGTTTTTGGTAACCTCGTCTTCGATTGTACATAAAGAGGTGAGTTGATTTTTTAGACATAGACGTAAAGGGATACCGGAATCGTACTTTGACTTGATGCCGATAATGTACCAGTGGTTGTGGCTTAAGTTTGGAAGATTTATACCTGCCCCTTGGGTTGTGTTAAGACTGACAAAATTTTTTGTGCCAGAAAAAATAGTTTCTGGTTGTTGATTTATGTTCAGTTGAGAGAGTATCTCTGGTTTGGCTTTGTTCAGATTGTCAAGAATTGACCGAAAGGGGAAGATACTATCTTTTGAGGTGTTTGTGGTTAGATAGTCATCTTTGTTTTGATAATCAAAATAATGCCACCGATATGAAGGTCCGATAAAGTTGTTGATTCTTTTTAGTTCAATAAGATTGGTGTTAGTGTTAACGGAAAATATTTTTATAGTACCAAAATGTTTATTGAGGCTTATATATCCGGACTCTTCTAACAAAGAGAGTAGCTGATTAGTTTCGTTTTTAAAAGTAATTTGATCATTGTTTTTGGGCTGAGGTGATACAACAGAAGAGTCCCAGAGTATGTAGCCTACACGGTATTTTTTTAGAGTGTTGGTGAGTTGAGAGATGTCTTTTGAATAAAGTGAGTACTTGAATTCACGATAAGCCTCTTCGTTCTGATAGGCCCAGCGGTCGGAATCACGGTCAAATACGGGTTGATTTAGCCCAAACCAGACAAAACCAGAGCCTTGATACTTCCAGGAATAATAGGTCCAGCCGCTAGGTTCATGGAGAGGTAGAGTAAGTATTCTAGAGGAGTGTTTGTCTTGAAGATATTTTTGGACTTCAAAATATGATGGAGGGATGTTGGTGCGAACTAAACTAGAGATGAGATCTCCTTGGAAGTAGGGGAAGCAATAGATAAAAAGTCCGATGATTATGCTTATTGATAAAGCTTTGGTGACTTTGGGGATAATGATGAAAATAGTAGATATAAAGAAGGTGAGAAAAATCGAATAACCAAAGGTTAACAATACGGAAAGCTTGCTGAATATAAAACGAAATATTTCTTCTAGCAGGTTTATTTTGAGAAGCAGGTCAAATAGATTTTTGAAAATTGGTGTGTTGTTGGCTAAGAGGATGAAGGGAATAATAAAAAATGGAGAGAAAGGAATAAGGACTGTGTTTTTGGAGATAAAGGCATAGATAAGTCCAATGAAAGCACTTAGAAAAATGATTTCTCCAATAAGTCGGATATCGTAATTTTGAAGATGGCTTTTCCATTGTGGCATTAATGGTTCGGATGAACGTTGGTCAAAATTATATTTATCCCAGTTAAAATAGAACCCTTTAATTAGGGAAGTGTCAGCTATGGTTCCAGTCTGGCGATTTTTGAGGAGAAATTCTTGAGAATGGAGGCGGTTGGATAGATTGTAGCGTGGGTTTTCTGATTGAGATAAAGCGTAATAAATATTAGGTAGAAGCCAGAAAGAGTTAATTAGTAGAGTTAGTAATACTAGTATTAGTGAGTGCTTGATTTTGTGTTTATTTAGAAAGGTATGGGTTGACAGGAATAGAATATATATTCCGAAAAATGGATACCATAGGTGGGCAGCGTAGGCTTGGGGGGTGGCTAGTAAAGTCAAAAGTCCGAAAGTCAAAAGTCTTAAAGTTGAAGGAGATTGAAGATATTTTAGGGAATACAAAATTATCCAGGGGAGATAGGCCCATTGGGTGGGGAACATTTCAAAAGGAACGTAAAACTGTTGCAGAGTGCCTAAGTTGAATAAATAGATTAGAGCACCAAGGAAGGCAAGGGTGGGTTTTTTAAATAAATATTTAATTAAAGAATAAAAACCAATTGGACCTACGATTAAACATAGAAATATGTAGGAGTAGCGGAGAAATGAGAGAGGAAGAATGAAGTGAAATAGCCAGAGAATAAATACGCGAGGAAGATCAGCCATGGCTGAATGACCGGATACCGCTCCTAGACCTTGTTCATCTCGCCAGACACCAAAAAATAGTCGTTGAAAATTAAGGGGGAAATTGAACTCGGGGTGGAGCGTGTCCCAGCCGGTTAAAAAAGTTCCTGGGGTGTAGTTTTTAAAGGCAATTAAAAGACAAATTAAAATTAAAAGAATGGGATAAAATAGTGGTGAGGACAGGATTTTTTTCACTATAAATAGTTTATACTAAAATGATGAAAAAGTTGTGGGTGTGGCTGTTATTTTTGGTGGGGGTGAACGTGGTGTGGTTGTTGATTGATAAGACGCCGCCGGCGTGGGATCAATCGGCGCATATTCGATCTGTAATACTGGCAAGCCAGGGAGGAAAATTTATTGAATTGGTGAGATCGTTTGGAGGCTATCCGCCATTGATTTATTTTATTGGTGGGGTATGGATGAATGTTTTTGGAGTGATGACAATTACATTGCTAAATAGTGTGTTTTTAATATTGGCAGTTATCGGAGTGTACTTTTTGGGAGGATTACTACCGGCAATACTGTTTTCGTTATTCCCGGTGGTTTATGATATTTCTCGAAGTTTTTTGTTGGATTTACCATTAATGGTTTTTGTTATTTGGGGTTTACTTTTTTGGATTAGAGGGAAAGATAATTGGTTGTGGTTGATGTTGATTTTGGCAAGCTTGACTAAATTGAACGGTTTTTTGTATTTTGTACCAATATTTCTATTTCTTTTGTGGGAGAACCGAAAGGATGTTGATTTCTGGTTGAGGATGGTAATGGGTGGATTGGTTTATTTGGTGTGTGTGGGGTGGTGGTGGGGGGTAAACTTCCAAAATATTTATCAATATCTAACTGGATTGGCGGGGACAGGGGAAGCGTTAACTGATCCGATGAATTTAATGAGTTGGGTTACTTGGATACATTATTTTAGGCTTTTCTTTTTACATCAAGTGGGGCCGATTGTGGCGATATTGGCAGTTGTTTCTTGGTTTGGTATAGAAAGGAATGAAAAAAATAAAAGATTAATTTTTTGGACTATAGCAACATATGTAATTTTTACGATTATAAGAAATAAGGATTTTAGGTTTACTATGCCGTTGTTACCGGTGGTGGCTTTGTGGTTGGGAGATTGGTTGTTAAAAATTAAATATAAGTGGGTGGCTTATATTTTTATTGTTTATTTATTTTTCAATTTTGTTGAAAACTCTTTTGGTTGGCCATTTAGAAAACCGGTGCAAATGGTTACGCCAACTTTTCTAGTGGGGGATATAGATTGGGTTAACTTTACGGACTATCCAGTTAGATCGGCAAGCAGAGTAGTGTGGCCGACTGAGAAAATAGCTGAGAAAATGGTTGAACTGGAAATTGGTAAGGTATTAGTGTTGGTTAACACCGCAGAAATAAATGACAATAATTTGAAAATGTATCGAGAGATGCTTGTTGAGCAGGGTGATAGTGTGTTAGAGATGCATTCAGTGTATGTGCCTAACTTTAATGATTGGCAGAATTTTGAGGCAGTGTTGGTGGGTGGGAAAAATTTTGAGCCGGCGCCATTTTATGCGACTAACTTAGAATATTTGAAACAGACTAGAGATTTTATCTGGCAAAATCCGGAAAGGTTTGAAAAGATTAGGGAGTATTACTTACCTAGCGGGGAATCAGTTTATTTAATGAGAGTAAGATAACGTTTTCGGTCCGGTGTTGCAACTGGACCTCATCAGTAGGGTATATTCCCTATAACGTAACTTGCTTGCTTTTCTCTTTTTCTCTCCCTTGGTGTGGGTCCTGGCCGAAGCCAGGACCCACAGGGATGCGCGCGCCGGGCTACGGTTCAGTGTGGAATTTCTGGCTAATGCCATTGTCGGTAAAGATGACAATACGTGCCACATCACACTCGGAACCACAGCCGTTGGTAAGGTCTTTCTCGACCAGATAGTAGATATCAGTAGTGTCTTCACACCCCGATCCCCACTGGGAGTAGACTTCCAACCCATCACTGGTCATGTTGATACCAGATGTACCTTCGCCGACACCGTTGTCGTAGTAGGCTTTGCCGTTGATAACGACGTCGCCGCGGACTGTCTGTCCAGGCAGAAGGGTGTTGGTTGCGCCAGGTGATGTATCCCATCCATTACAAGAAGTGACGCCCGTTGAGTCAGGGGCATATTCAGGTGCGGATGAGACGATTTCAGGCTGGGTGGCGGCTTCGGCGGCGGGCTGGGCGGCGGCTTCGGCGGTGGGCCAGAAAGTATAGGCCACAGTTACGATGCCGAGCAGGCAGCAGCAAGAAATGATTGCCAAAAGGATACCCAAAATCCAGGGGGTCCAATTGGTGCGTACGGTTGTAACGGGGGTGAAGTCTTCGTTCATGGAGATCTCCTTTCTGCATATGCAGTAAAAGACCGCGCTGATCAGGCGGGTCAGTACCCCAAAGGGGCATGGGTGAACTTAGGTTTGTTCGCTAAAAAGTAGTAGCAATACCATCCTAAACACCAGTGATTGATGTTCAAAATGGTATTGCTACCAAATGATCTAGATAGGAGATAGATGAAAACTGCCCGAGCCGAGCCGGTTGAGAAAAAGATTTATAAAGCAAGCAAGTTGTTAAAGTACTTAGCAAGCTCTAAATTTTTAAGCGCTTTGCTTAAAGTTTGGTGCTTACTATTTTGGCTTATAGCCAAAGGAGATATGGGGTTAGAAATGACGAGGAGCCACCTAACTCCATATTCTCCTTTAGCTACAAAGAGCTAAAGGGTTTTTGAAAAATTCAGTTAAACAAATCGAAAGTCGATTATCAAAATCAACAATCTATTCTGACCTATAGTATAGACTATAAGTCCTATAATGTCAAGCAGTGGTGCGTATTCGTTGTGTTTGGCCTATTTTATTTCGTTGATGAATTGGGTGATCTTTGGTCCAACGTCGGGGTGTTTTAGAGCAACAGCAAGGTTTACTTTGAGCCAGTTGAGGGGGTCACCGGTGGTCATCCAACGGGAACCTTCGGGGACGGATTCGGTAAGAACAAGATTTTCAGGATTAGAAGCAAGATTGTTAACAGCATCAGTTAACCAAAGTTCGCCACGAGCAGTGGCGGTGGATTTGAGTATGTCGATAATTTTGGGGCTAAAGGCAAAGCGGCCAAACATAACGTGATTGGATGGAGCAACTGAAGCCTCAGGCTTTTCAATGACTGATTCCATTCTATTGCCTTGTGAATATTTGACTGAACTATAAAGATGGATTTCTTCCATAGGAGTCGGCTGGACAGCACAGACAGCATCGGCAGAATTGGAATTAAAAGAGTTGATAATAGCAGTGAGATAATCACCAGCTTTATCTTCTAATATAAAATCATCAGCATAGAAGTAGGCAAAAGGTTGACGGTCGATAAATTGTTCGGCGACGAGGACAGGGGAGCCGTTGCCATAAGGGAAATTGTCTGTCTGAGGGAGGAAGATTAAATTTTTGATTTGGCCGACAATACGATTGTAGTCGTCCATGTATTTTTGTTTGTTGGTGACGCTTAGATATTCATCTAACTCAGCATTTGGTCCGAGAAATTGATTGATGGTTAGTTCTTTATCGCGATGAATAATGCAGATTTCATCGATACCAGAGCTGACGCATTCATCCAAGGCATAAAGTATTTGAGGTTTTTCAAGTACAGGGAGGAGTTGCTTGGCGTAACTTTTGGTAGTAGGCAGAAAACGGGTGGACCAACCACCGCAAGCTAGGACGGCTTTTGTTATTGTCATAGTCCTCTATTATGGTCAGGTGGGGGGTAAAAAATCAAGGATGAGAGTTTCAGTGTGTTTTGTTTGGCAGGTTTGCCTGCCGAAGTCTGGCAGAGACGTAGAGCAGGCCCACGAGGATTCGAACCTCGAATGGAGATTTTGGAGATCCCAGTGATAACCGTTTCACTATGGGCCTAAGTTCAAATTTTTAATTTATTATGTGGTGGACCCAAGGGGACTCGAACCCCTGACCTTCCCCATGCCATGGGGACGCGCTACCAACTACGCTATGGGCCCAGTATAAAAATCCTAAAATCTAAATTCTAAGACAAAAGATCATTTAGATAGAGGTATTTTAGCAAATTATTTCTTAAGGAGGGTGTCGGTGATTTTTTTACGAATCTTGTCAGGGTCTTGTTTTAAGGATAGAGCAAATTCACGAGATAAGTGATCGACTATTTTTTCGAGAGTGTCACGATTGCTACCAGAAAAGTTTAAGTCGGGATTGTTTTTGTTAGTCCAGAGTTGTTTTAGAAGGGGGATGAGCTTGGTTGGCTCATTGAGGCAACGAAGATCTTTGTGGAGCTTTGAGTCGATGATTTCACCGGTTTTTGCTTGGGAAAGTTCTTTGAAGAATTGATCAATCTCTGTTTTGGCACAAAGGGGGCGGAATCCAGAAGAGACAAGATTGTCTAATGGGATTGATCCAGTGACACTGGGGTGATGGCCTTCGGTATTAGCCGGGCTGTAGAATATTCGCCCTTGATCAATTTTAGTGATGATATAGATGGAATCGGAATCGACGATGTAGTCTCCAACAGAGAACTGAGAATTCATTAATCAATTGTACCACAAAAATAGCTTATTTTTCCGATACAGGTGCTTGGTATTTGCCGTAGATAGTGATTGAGGTGCCAACTTCGGCCCAGTCGAATATTTGTTTTGATTCGGGGGTAGACATGTTGATGCAACCATGACTCATGGGTGTACCAAAGTTGTTGTGCCAGTAAGTGCCATGAATGCTATAGCCGAGTTGTTTTTTGGTGGTGTCGTTGTAGAAAAAAAGAATGTTGGGTACATTGGGAAGATAATAGTAGGTGCCTTGTTCTCTTGAGCCACCGCTCATTTTTTGAGATTTTATTTTGGCCCAGATATGGAAAGTTCCATTAGGGGTACGGTTCCAAGTGCCTGAAGAAATAAGGAACTCGAAAACTTTTTGACCATTCTCAAAAGCATGGAGACGTTGGGTGGTGAGGTCAACTTCAATGTGTTTTAGGTTGTGGTCGGGAAGGATGATAGTGCTATCACCTAAGACATTACCAAATTGGGAGACGTTGATTATGTTGTGATTGGCAATTCCTAGAGAGATAGCTAGAAATAGTAGAAAAAATAGCTTTTTTATATTATTTCCCTCCGCCGCCTTTACTTTGGGTTCTGAAGGCAGTACTAAAACTGCGTTGTTTACTATTGAAGAAGGATTTGT
Organism: Candidatus Shapirobacteria bacterium UBA2283; assembly: GCA_002345725.1. Taxonomy (GTDB): domain Bacteria; phylum Patescibacteriota; class Microgenomatia; order UBA12405; family UBA12405; genus UBA2283. The sequence goes on along the minus strand of DDWP01000050.1, from coordinate 1,829 downwards.
TGAATGGGGGAGTAAAAGGTTTGGGAGGTAAGGAAACCATAGGTTTTTGCGGAGCCTTGACTCGAGTATCTTTGCCTTGTGGTTGTGTCATATGGTTAATTATAAACTATTTTTACTGTTTTTTTTGCGTTGTGGTTCTGTATTTCTTTTCATATCGTACATGGCTTTGTCTGCTTCACAGAGAAGATGTCTTGGGTCATGTGGTGGTTGGGTGGAAATAGATTCACCTATTGAGAAGCCTATTTTTATTTCGGTGTTTTGGTTGTATGCTTTAAGTAGCTTATAGAGTCTTTTTTTAATCTTATCGAGGACTGTTTGAGGATCTATACCTGGCGGAATATCGATAAGTCCCGTAAACTCGTCACCACCATATCGGGCAATGAGATCGTCTGGTGAACGGACACTCCTGTGGAGGATTTGGGCGAAATCATGAAGCGACTTGTCTCCTACAGGATGACCATGAGTATCGTTAATTTGTTTGAACTTATCTAAATCTATGATTAAGACTGCTAGTGGGTGGCGAGAGCTTTTTTTGCTTTCCATGTTTTCGTCCCAGGCTAACCTGTTAGGTAAGCCGGTAACTGGATCAAGTCTGGCGAGCTGGAATTGGGTCTCTTTGTCGTGAGTAATTTCGGCTATCTTCTGTAGGTTTTTGTCAAGTAAACTTATTGTTTGTAGTTCTAGTGGGGTGGCGAATCTACTTGGATCTATCGAAGGCGGTCTTTGATCAAAGCTCATGTTAATGAGATTATAGACTGTTTTTCTGGTTTATTATCATCATGAGACGTTCGAGGCCGAGGCCGAGGCCGGAACAGGGAGGTAAGGAGGCACAATTGTCTATGAATTCAAGAGAGATAGGGTGGATAGGAAGATCGTTGGCTTGACGGTATTTTTTTTCGGTTTCAAATGCCATCTTAATTTGTTCAGCATCGCGATTTTCTTCGCAACCGTTGGCTATTTCTATTCCATTTATATATAGCTCAAAACGCTTTGCGGTTGGTTGTGGAGGGGAACAGACACGCAGGTCTGTTCCTACGACGGCCAAGGGAGATAAGAAAGCAGGGTAGCCGGTGATAAAGACAGCTTTGTCTTTGGGTAAATTTGGTTCGATTGTATTTAGAAAATATTGATTGAAGTCGGGTTCGTTAGCCGGCAGATTTGCCGGCAAACATAAAACTTCAAACTTCAAACTTAAAAAAAGTGATAAGTATTTTTTTAGTGATTCTTGGAGGTCAGATAAATTTTTATTGACGAGATAATATTCGAGCATAAGAAATTCGGGCTTGTGTTGAGGGCCGGAACTTTCAAGGTGGCGAAAACAGTGGGCGATGGAGAAACAATCTTTTTTGTATTCAGCTAGATATTTTTTGAGAGCAAACTCGGGGGAGGTGGGGAGGTAATAGTCTCCGGTTTTAAAAGAATAGAGATTTGGTTCTAGGGGGAGAGATGAGTTGAGGTAGGAAATTTCAACTTCGTCTAGTCCGAGTCCCCAAAAGTATTCACGAGTTTTTTTAAGGAAGTTGGCAGTGGAAAGCTGGGTCATAACAAAGTGGGTGCTTATTAGTAACTGTAGTATACCTGTCAATTACTTTTTTGATTGGTTGTGACAGATCTCCTATGGAAATAGTTGATTCGCAACAGCCATAGAATTTGGCGTCTGATTGGAGGGAGAATATATTGCAACCAAATTTTTTTGGTGGATAACAAGGGTAATTATTGCGAATATCTCTAACTTGATCTAGAGATAGTGATCCAAGCCTGTCGGTAAGATATGTTATGTGTTGGTCGAAAATGTTTAGAGAATCTTTGTAAGGGTAAGAGTCTTTGGT
>DDWP01000063.1 GCA_002345725.1 Candidatus Shapirobacteria bacterium UBA2283 | reverse complement strand
GCCATATCAATCATGTTATCTATGCCATTATGTGCTAGTAACTTTACTGCCGGTATATTTAGACTAGATGCTAGTGCTGTCCTCAGATTTACTTGCCCCATATATTTACCATTATAGTTTTGGGGTATATATGGTTTGGCCTGGCCTTTTATTTGATATACCACTGGAGAGTCGTCAATTGATGATGCTAATGACCACCCCTTTGTCAGTGCTAGTAGATAGTTGAGTGGTTTTATTGATGACCCGGGCTGTCTTTGTGCTGTAGTTACATTAAACTTGCCATCGATATCTGAAGCATAGTAATCTTTTGAGCCAACCATTGCGATAATTTCTCCAGTCTTTGGTTCGACCACCATCGCCGCACCATTACCTATTTTTAGTCGAGAAACTGCTTTTATCTCTTCTTCAACTACTTTCTCTGCCAGTCTTTGTACATTTATGTCTAAACTGGTTTTTACTGTCAGGCCCCTTCTTTCAAAGTCAGTATAGCCAAACTTTTTTTGTAAAAAATCTTTGACATAAAAGACAAAATGCGGTGCCAGAATATTTCTCTGTTGGGCTCCGACCTCTACCCTGTTGGCTAACAACTCATTCGCTTTTTCTTGAGTTATATATTTTGCACTTACCATCTCTTTGACCACATACTTCTGCCTTGCATAGGCATATTCTGGATTATTACCAAAAGGGGAATAGGAGCCGGGAGCCGCCGGTAGTCCTGCCAGAAAAGATGCTTCTGCCATCGTCAGTTCCCATACATTTTTCCCAAAATATCTCCAAGATGCCTCTTGTACTCCGTATGTGTCACCTCCGTATGGTACTTGGTTAAAATATCTTTCCAGTATTTCGTCTTTACTCAATTTGGTCTCTATCCACATCGACACTACCGCCTCTTTTATTTTTCTGGTGTAAGTTTTTTCACCCGTAAAAAATACTTTTTTTACCAGCTGTTGGGTTATTGTCGACCCTCCTCTAACATTGCCATCTTCTCCTTTTTTGAATATGTTATAAATTATCGCTTTAGCTATACCTCGGATAGATATCCCGTGATGGCTATAAAAATCTTTGTCCTCAATTGCTAATGTTGCCCATATCAATGAAGCTGGTACTTGCTCCAAACTTACCCATGTTCTATTCTCATCTTCGTAAAATTTATAGAGTAAGTGTCCGTTTCTATCAAGAATTTTGGTTGACAATCTCGGCGGGTTATATATCTCATTTACGTCCGGCAAGTCACGCAGTACCCCTATATATAGCCATATCATAAAGACAGACATCACTGTCAGCACCAGGCTTGGGAGGAGGTATCCCCATTGAATTTTTCTGAGTGTAGTAACCAGGCTTGCGACAATAGTTCTTACCAACCTCAACGTCACAGCTATAGTCCTATAGACTGGCTTTCCTAATGTCGTTAAAAAATTTTTTATTATTAAAAGTCCAGACATTAGTTATTTTCGTTAATTTGTGGACACTCTAAACATGCCATCCTACCGCTTACATCTCTTATGGCAGCTTTATCTTGCCATTCTACATTTGGTAAGTTTTTAGCTGGATCAGCTATTTGGCCAGTATCCTTGTCTATGAGTACTGACTGTCTTAGTGGGGCTCTGTTTTTTGGTGCAAACTCGCTTTTGAAATATTCATTATGAGATTCACAACCACCCTCAGGAGGCAGTTCTCCAGTCAGGTTGCACACACTCATCATTACTATACTAGCGGGAACTGCTGGCTTTTTTGTATTTTTTTCTTCAAGTAATTTACTAATCACCTTGTTCCATACAGGTGCAGCTCCACTAGTTCCAGAGACTACTCCAGCCATCTTGGTATTATTGTTATTACCAACCCAAGTTGTCACTACATAATCAGGGGTATATCCCACTGTCCAGTTATCACGTAAATCATTGGTGGTTCCAGTTTTGACAGCTACAAAATGTCCCTTGATGTTTAACATTGACCCTCTTCCAAACACCATGCTTCGTGCTCCATCGTCGGAGAGTATGTCGCCAATTATATAGCTTGTTTCCCTCGACAAGACTCTGTCTCCAGGAATATATTTATACTCGTCTATAGTGTTACCTTTTTTGTCCACCACTTTCAATATCGGTGTTAAATCTTGCCTCGTTCCCATGTTGGCAAATACCCCAAACGCTACGTTCATATCTGTCATCATTACTTCTCCTCCACCAAGTGTTATTGACAATCCGTATTGAGAAGCATCTTTATAAGTACTAATACCCATGGCCGATGCTGAGGCTACAAAAGTCTCCAGCCCATTCATCTCTATCATTTTAACTGCCGCAATGTTCAAAGAATTAGCTAGTGAGTTTCTGAGTGTCTGTATTCCGTGATATGCGCCACCATAATTTGTCGGACAATATTGTTTTTGGTTTTCTACTTTAAAACACGTTGGTCCATCATAAAAAACTGAAGCTGCTGTCACTTTACCTAATTCTAATCCTACCGCATAGTTTATCGGTTTAATCGATGATCCAGGTTGTCTTAGCGCCGTAGTTACATTAAATTTACCCTCTATATCGGTTGCAAAAAAATCTTTTGACCCGACCATTGCTAATATTTGCCCTGTCTTTGGTTCAGTAACTAAAGCCGCACCATTAGTTACGTTAGATCTCTGTAACTTTGCCACTTCGGTCGCCACTGCTGCTTGCACATAGTCTTGTATATCTAGGTCTAATGTTGTGGTTACTTTCAGCCCACCCTCATTTACTACTTTAGTCCCGTATTTTTCTGTCAATAGCTCCTTTACGTAAAAAACAAAATGTGGAGCCAAGATACTGCTTTTCTTAATGTTGTAAACCAACTCTTCTTTTTCTGCTTGGATTCGTTCTTCACTGGTTATGAAACCAAGTTCCTCCATTCGGAAAAGTACCATTATTTGTCTGTTCTTGGCTGCCTCAGGATAGGCAAAAGGGGAGTATCTTGTTGGTGATCCTGGTAAACCAGCTAGCATTGCCGACTCAGCCAAGGTTAATTCACTAGCTTCTTTGTCAAAAATTCCTGTTGCTGCTGCTCCCACACCCCACATTGTTCCTCCGTAGGGAGTTTGGTTGAAATACATTTCTAATATTTCGTCTTTGGTATACATCACTTCGGTAGCCACCGTCAACACTGCCTCTTTAAATTTCCTGGTCCAAGTCCTTTCTGGAGTTAGTAGTGCATTTTTCACCAACTGCTGAGTTAGTGTAGACCCTCCTTGAAGTCTTTTTTGCACTATTGTCCGGAATAAACCTCGCATTATTCCTCTTACATCAAAACCATTATGTCGATAGAAGTTAGCATCCTCTATCGCCAGGGTTGCTTTCTTTAGTGAATCTGGTATTTCCTCTAACTTAGTTGGAGTTCGCCTTTTATCTGCGTATATTTCGTATATCAATCTACCTTTTCTATCGAGCACTTGCGATGATTCTGGGTATATGTCAGAGGATAACTGTTTTGGATTTGGTATATCCCTGAGTACGTAAGCTATGCTAACTAGCGTGATTATAAATACACCAAGTACCAACCACAATTTCCCCTTACTAACGATCCCATTCAAAACGTCGGTCTTCTTGTTCTTTGTTCCACTCATCTATTGTTGAAATTAAATTAGAATATCCTCCCTCCACCAGCTCAAAGTTGGCCTTTTCGTGGACAAATATTTCTTTGTATGCCAACCCTCCTCGTAAAACTTGTTGATGGATTTCTCTTGTTTGATCATTTTGAGGGTTTATTGTTGATATCAATTCGTCAACGTATTTTAATTTATCTACAGCTTCAATACCAGCCTCAACTGCTAACTGATTGTTACCTTCATCTACCAGCTTTTGGTATTCAGTAACTTTCTTATCTGCCATTAATATGGCAATTTTTGGTTTATCCATCCCAGAGCTAAATGACAACCACAAATAATCCCTAATTCTTTTAAAGCCATAAAACATAGAACTTGGTAATACTCTCACCTCTGGCAGCTTGTAGGACTTTGATTCACGATTACCAAATTTATCAGTCATTACAAACCATACTTCATTTTTTTTTATTTCTTCGGTATTTTCCTGCGCAATCGTCAAACCAGCCCTAGCCAGAGACACTACCAATATCAACAATCCAAAGAGTAAAATACCTGCCTTTCCTAAGTGATTCAAAATCATGAGTACATTTATTGTATCACTTATTGCCCGGATGAAAAAAAGCCCTTTTCCTATCAATTATTCCTCTCCCAACTTTTCTTTTCATGTACCACCATTGTGGCCAAAACACCGTCCAATTTATTATTTTCTTTAACCAACTGCTTTCTTTTGACTTTTGCGCCCATAAGGAAGTCCCCTTGGGGGAACTTTTGACTTTTGACTTTATTCTTTCGTAGCCATTGGCTACGAAGAATCTCGCCCAATCATTCTCCATCACCAGTTTTTCATAAGTATTATTTCTATTTAGTATCGTTTTCATTAATATCAAGTCCATTGCATTCTTCAAGTTTTGTCTGTTCTTTGGTAATTTTAGTGAGTCTTCTTCTAGCCACAAGTTGAAGCAAAACTCATTCTCAAGTTCTGGTTTGCCATATTTTCGATGGGGGATACCTTTTTGCCACACCCAAAATCTTAGCAGCAATCTTGTTAACCATAAAGTATTTTTTCTCGTCACTACCATTAGATCTATATCACTATTCTCTGGTGGATACCCTGCTGCCACTGATCCTGTTACCCCAATAAATAATATATCGCCAAATCTGCCCCCAATCTCTTTTGCCAGTCTTATTGCTAGTTTCATCTTATTTTCAACAGTCTGACTTTTAGACTTTTGACTTTTGACTTTTAGACTAAATATTTTATCCGATATCAATCTCTCCATCACTTCTCGCTCTGTATATTCAACCCCAAACCGACGTCCATATCTTATGGTTTTCAAAATTGCTTGCCTAAGAGACCGACTCATTACTTATTCTACCTTGATTGATATAATAAATAGTCTTTATATGAATAAAAATACCAAGTCCTATCGTCTCTTGGAAATGATCCCTGGGATATTCGCCTGGACTACGATTAGTTTTCCTATTTGGGGAGCCATTTTTTTTCCTAAAGCAGTTGCCTACTTTGTTATCGCTTTTTTGATTTATTGGCTTTACCAGTCATTCAAGTCAGCTTTTTTCGCTGTTATCGGTTATTTTAAAATACTTACTGCTAGTAAGACAAATTGGCTAGACCTGTTTCAGGAAAACTTCAGGGCTGATTGGTTCAAATATAACGATATTAATCACGTGGTCGTCATTTCCTCCTATAAAGAGCCTGTTGAAGTTATCGATATGGCTATCGGCAGTCTATCTCAACAAATTGATATCAATCTTAAAAAAATTCACGTTATCTTGGCTCAAGAACAAAGGGCTGGTCAAGATAACAACAATACTACTAAAGATTACTTTCTCAAAAAATACAAAAACATCTTTGGTAACCTAATTTTTACCGAACACCCTAGCGATACTCCAGGCGAAACTGTTGGAAAACATAGCAATGAGGCTTATGCTGCCAAATATTTTAAGAAGAAGTTTCTCGGTACAAAACTAAAAATTGAAAATTGTACTTTAACTTCATGTGACGTCGATACCCTTTTTCACCCCAAATACTTCTCTGCTCTAACCTACAGCTTTGCCAGTTCGTCTAGTCGTCATTATCTTTTTTGGCAGTCACCCATATTTTGGCATCACAATATCAACAGTGTTCCTGCTCCGATTCGTATTATCGGTACTTTGGGCAATGTTATTCACATTGCTAATATTCAAGAGCCTGATGGTCTGTTCTTTAATTATTCTTGTTATTCCTCTTCTTATCTTTTGATTGACCAAGCTGGCTATTGGGACATCGACATGATTCCCGAAGATTGGCATATATTCCTCCAGACTTTTTTTGCTTCAGGAGGTAGAAGCCGTGTTGAACCAATATTTCTCCCTACTGTAGTTGATGCTCCAGACGGGCAGAGTTATTTTGGCGCTCTCAAGAATCGATACAATCAGTGTTTACGTCATGCTTGGGGTGCGATCGACATTCCTTATGCCATTTCTCAATCTATGCGTCATCCAGAGATCCCCGTCATAACTCGCGTTCTTCGTATTTTCAAATTAATTGAGACTCACTTTATTTGGTCTAGTAATTGGTTTATTCTTACTCTTGGCACTTCTCTTCCTGTCGTCCTTAACCCGACTTTTTTCCAGACAGCTATTGGTTTCAACTTACCTCGAATATCCAACGTCATTCTCACCCTGTGTCTCATTCCACTTACTGTTTTAATAGTTCTTGATTGGAAATTACGTCCCAAATATCAGAAGACAGGTTTTAGAAACATTCTTAAAAATATCCTCCAATGGCCTTTCATGCCACTAGCTACTTTAACCATGTCAGTTTTACCTGGGCTTCATTCACACACTCGATTAATGTTTGGTCATCGCCTGGAATACAAAACCACTCAAAAAAAGGCCAGTTGATTCTCATGTTGTTGCCTGTCTCGCGATGACATCTAAATATTAGTGCTAAAATAAATCAATGTTCCTTACTTGGATCAAGAAAAATAAATTTTGGGTTTTTGCTTCTTTATTATTCTTATTTCTCCGTCTCCCTTCTCTCTTTGAACCATACTGGTATGGTGATGAGAATATCTATCTAGTTCTAGGTCAGGCCATCCAACGAGGGCTGACTCTTTATAGTCAAATTCACGACAACAAACCTCCTACTCTCTACTATCTCGCTGCTTTTGGCCAGACAGTTTTTGGTTTTAGACTTCTACTTGCATTATGGATGATCCCCACTGTTTACGTATTTTATCTCTTATCAAATAGATTTTTGACTTTAAGATTTTCCCGACTTGCAACTTTGTTCTTTATCATCCTCACTTCCATTCCTCTTTTCGAAGGATCTATAGCTAATGCTGAAATCTTTATGCTCCTTCCCACAATTTGGGCAATTTATCTCATCTCTTCTGTCAAAAAATCAGGCTTGCCCGCCAGAGCCTTGGCGGCGGCGGGACTCCTTCTTGGTTTTGCCTTTACTATCAAGATTCCCGTCGCTTTTGAATTTGCCTTTCTTTGTTTCTGGATATTAATCACCAATTTTGACCTTAAAAAGATTGGTTTTATTCTTAAATCATACTTCATACTTCTTATCTCATTCTCACTCCCCACACTTCTATATTTGGTCTATTTTTATTTTAAAGGTGCAGTTAATGAATTCCTCTTTGCCGCCCTGTTTCAGAATTTTGGATACCTATCTTCCTGGTCTACTGGCTCACACTCTGGTTCTTCAACTGATAGTGGACTTCTTGGTCGGGCTGCTATCCTTGCTGTTTTCTATCTCTTATCATTGGTTCTGTACCGCAAAAAACTTATTTCTGAGAAAGTTTCTTTCTTGACTTTGTGGTTTGCCGCCACCATCTTTGGCGCTCTTCTGTCCACTCGTCCATATCCTCACTATCTTATCCAAATTTTGCCACCACTCATTCTCCTCCTCATCTTTTTGTTTGATTCAAAATTGTCCAAAAAAATTCGTCTCTTCACCTTGTTCTGTATTTTGTTTCTTGTGTTTTGTTTTTTCAAGTATAAGTTTTATGTCTATCCTGTTTTTTCTTATTATCGTAATTTCTATCTACAGGGTAACCAAATGTCCTACTACGGGCAATCTTTAGAGCGGGATTACCAGATATCTAAATTCATTAAAGACAACTCGAGCCCCGATCAACCAGTTTTTGTTTGGGGAGACAATCCCCATCTTTACGCCTTGTCAGAGCGATTACCTGTCGGTAGATATACAGTTGCTTACCACATTACTGACTTCAAACAGCATTCTGCCACCATGGACTATCTTAGGACTGCTTATCCCAAGTTCATTGTTTATTTTCCTCAGCCCGGTAGACCTTTTCCTGAACTTGATCTTTTTATCTCTCGCTACTATGTCCCCTCAATTGCTTACGGTGAAGTGGTTGTCTTTAACAAGGTTGACTTGGACCAATGAACTTATTTAAGCCACTTTCTTTTGCCGTCTCCCGCATCGGTCTTTTTTGGCAGGAAAAGATAAACAGCCTCTTTTTTCGTTGGACACTTTTTTTTGTTTTAGTTCAATTCGGTATGATTCTTATGAAGTTCAGTAGCCTGCCACCTCAAATACCTCTCTACTATTCACAGCCTTGGGGTGAGGTCCAGCTTGCTTCTGCCTCTAGTATTATCATCCTTCCTGTAGCTTCTGTGCTGGTCTTAATTATCAACAATATTTTAGCTGTTTTCTTTCTGAACTCAGTCCAACTTTTGTCTCGTCTTCTTATTGTCGGATCTCTCGCTTTTTCCTTCTTTTCCACCATCGCTACTTATCAAATTATTAGCCTTATCTCTTAGGATGATTATCCAATTTATCTCCAGCATCTTTTTGGCATTTCTGATTTCTTACCTACTTACTCCATTTATTAGAGACTTTTTTATTAGTCACAATTGGGTAGAAGACCCTGCGTTAAAGCAACGCAAGACTCATAATGCCACCACCGCATTCTCAGTTCCCAGAGGGGGAGGCCTGCCAATTTTTATTGCTATCGTTGTTTCTGCCTCTATTTTTCTACCTTTAGATAAACATCTGTTAGCCATATTCACTAGCGCCCTTCTTACTTTAGTTATAGGACTATGGGACGATATTAAAGACATTAGTCCTAGGGTTAGACTTCTGACTAACACTATCTCGGGGCTAATTATAGTTGGCTCAGGTATCGGCATTGCCTATATCTCAAACCCGTTTGGTGGAGTCATCGATCTTTCTTCTTTTCGTTTTAGTTTTGAATTCTTTGGTCCACATAGTCTCTGGGTGATTTCAGATATTCTTGCTATCGTTTGGATTATTTGGTGTATGAATGTCATTGGTTGGGCTGGTGGAGTAGAGGGTCAGCTCCCTGGATTTGTCTCCATATCTGCCTTGTTTGTGGGCATATTGGGGCTTAGATTTGCTGGTGATACTACCCAGTGGCCGGTTATTATCCTGGCTGGTAGCGTTGCCGGGGCTTACTTAGGATTTCTGCCATTCAACTTCTATCCTCAAAGCATTATGGTTGGCTACAGTGCCAAGAGTTTAGCTGGACTTTTTCTCGCTGTCCTGTCGATACTTTCTGGTGCTAAGCTCGCCACTATTACTCTTCTTCTAGCAGTACCTATGATTGACGCTGTTTTTGTAATGCTTCGACGTTTTTATCAAAGAAGGCCATTGCTTCTGTCCGACGGCCAACATCTTCATCA